>JBCCFD010000100.1:0-19596 GCA_039029915.1 Chloroflexota bacterium | reverse complement strand
GAAATGAACATCGATTTTGAGTGGCCAGCTGGCAATATTGACCCGGCCATTTACACTGAGCAAATGCTAGCCCCAGCCTACCAAGCCATTAAAGCGGCTAATCCAGAAGTTTTGGTGATTAGTGGCGCTCCTGCTCCAACTGGCTTTGACAACGGCACCAACGCCTGGGCAAACAGCCGCTACATGAACGGCATGGTGGCGGCAGGTGCAATCAACTATCTGGATTGCATTGGCATGCACTTTAACGAAGGGGCTACCCCACCAACCGTCACGAGCGGTCATCCAGCGGGCGAATATTTCGGCTGGTACTTCATTCCATCAATGCAAAACACGTTTTTTGCGTTTGGGGGTGAAAAGCCAGTTTGCATTACGGAACTCGGTTACCTATCAGGGGATGGGTATGGTAGTTTACCAACGCGCTTTTGGTGGGCTGAAAACACCTCTGCCTCAGAGCAGGCTCTTTGGCTATACGAATCACTCGGGCTAGCCTACCAAAGTGGCTATGTTGAACTAGCCATTATCTTTAATGTTGATATTTTCCACTTTGAAGATGATCCGCAAGGGGGGTTTGCCATAATACGCCCTGGTGGGGACTGCCCATTTTGCAATCTGGCGACCCGATAAACAAATTTGAAATCTTCTAATTATCAGCGCTGGTACTGGCCATATCCAGCCATATTCCCTACAAATTGGGGCATGTTTTTATGCTGCATCCCAGAACGCAATGCTTGAACCTCACCGAGGTGATACCAATTGTGCCACGTATGGCGCAAAATTGTTGTGCCAATATCATCCCAAAAATTAGCCCCATTTGGCAACTTCAAATAATCTGACATGTCAGCGTCAGTGAGCTTTTCAAGATATTGATCAGCAACCGGCATTACCTTATGCCACATTTCTAATACGCTGTCTAAATCAGGGGTTGTTGGCGGCTGACCAAAGTCAAACGCCGGAAGCCGTTCATCAACAGTTATTCCTTGTGCCAATTGACACCAAGTAAAATGTTCGAAACAGGCAAGATGACCAACTACCCAACTTACACAGTTCGCATCTCCTACTCTGCGAATAGAATCTTCAGCTGAAATGTCGGTATAACCAGATAACCACTTTTCACGTGCAAACCATAGATGTTCAACAATTTTATGAGCCATTTATCACTCCAAATACATTAAATTTTTATCATTGCGTTGATAAAAAGGATACGTTAAACTGTCCTAAGTTATCAACTAATTTCTCAATCAGTAAATCAAATGCCTATTAAACTAAATTTAGCTCAACTTCCAGAAGAAAATATTGGTTTTGTATACTCTGTAATGAGGGAGTTATTATTAGGCTTAAATGTACTTAACAACCCTAAGAAACACCCTCTTCATATTTCATGGGCCTTATCCACAAGAAAAAAGTTGCCTACACCCATTCGTACCGAGGCAAAGGCACTAAGCCCCGTAATTGCAACGGCGTCTAGGTTTCTAGTTACGCCTGAAGAAGTTGAAGAAGCAAATTTTGAAATTAAGATGAATAAGCTTAATTCAATACCGGTTGAAATGTTTGCTGAGGTTCTAATAAACGATTTTTTAATCGACGCTCCGCCCAATGGAAAACGGCCGTTAAAAAAATTAGTCACTTTCAATCAATTCAAGGGGTCACAAACTCACCTAGAAACGGCAGCAAGAAATCTAAATCGATGGTATGGACTAGATGACTCCCTTATAAAATCAATATCCAATACACCTCATCAGATACAAATTAGGTTTTCACAATTCATCCAAAATTATTGGGAATCATTTTTTCATCAAGAATGGTCAAAAATTGAATCCATTATCATCGAAGAAATAACAAGTCGTGGACAAGAGCTAATGGACTTAGGAATCATGCAAATGTTGGATAATCTAAGCGATCGATTCTCAATTGATTACACCTTGCAAAGTGCCAGATATTTTAAAAATGATATTGAAGAAGAATGTACTTTTAGGCATTTCGACACGCTAAACCTATATCCCTCATACTATACCTATCCTTCGTTCAACTTTTTTAAAAAACAAGATTCGCATGCTGATCCTTTTTCTTTGTCAATAACGTATCCATTGCCTCACCAAAGACAAGCAGGTCAGCCTCCAGCTCCCTCAAAAGATCTTCTTAATATCCTTCGCGGAGTAGCAGACTCCACCAGGCTCCAAATCCTCACACTAGTGGCGCATAAGCCATGCTCAACAGCAGAATTGTCGCGTGTAATTGGATTAAGCGAAAGTGCTATCTCAAAGCAATTAAAATTAATGCACCAAGTTGGATGGGTAACAGCAAAACGAGATAGCTATTATGTCCTCTACAGGGCTTCAGCTCACCCCCTCGAAGAAATTACAAACGGCTTGAATGATTTACTTTTTTCTAAATAGGAGATATTTTCATGTTTTGCAAGATATAAGAAATTATAAATATACTTTCAGCTTCATTGCTGGACGCATTATCCTCGATAGCTCGGCCCATTTTTCTTCATTACTATACGCCCCGACCTTATAATTTTGGCTCACGATTTGAGAGGTATCAAAAGCAAATTCAGCTGGTGAAACTGAAAGAAAACAGCCGATTTCACCTAACGTTTCCGTTGGCGAATCACACAGCTGCTCATAGCTAAATTCGAGAAAAGCGCTGCTTTCTTCTAACGTTAAGGCACGCTTTTGGTGCTCTATTTCCATCAGGCAAGCGTTCCAATATTTTGCACAGCACAAGCGATATTCATCCTCAACGCCAAAGTAATCACGATACTTCCCCCACTCCTTTTTCAAAAAAGATTCCACTACGGATGGCCCATTCCGATAAATATGAATAAATTTTGCCTTTGGGTAGAGTAAAAGCAATTGAGGAACCATAAATGAAATCATGGCACTTTTGACAAAAATCTTTTTTTTCAGCCCTTTGCGAAAATGATGCCCAGCTAAAGTGGCCTGAATTTTACGATCGTGTTGATTCGGCCAGCTATTTAGCGACTTTTTGGTAAATAAAGCGGGATCTTCAACGATGGGGGGTGTATCAATTGATTTAGTGGCAAATGGGTACGAATTAGGATGCCATAATTCATTCGCTTCGCTTAGATAGCCAACAAGCTGTGGATGAGAGTCTAATATTTTCACAAGAAGAGAGGAGCCACATCGCCCGGTTCCAATCACAAAAAAAGGGGCGGGTGGTGTCAAACCACTGGCTATTGCCAGCTGACCAATAACTGAAAATCCTGCATTGATGGCCTTTCCAAACCTCATGATTTTTCCTTATTCAATCGTCGTGTTCGCTCAAGCTGAATGCCATATTTTGGGTATAATTACCGCTATCTTGCAATAGCCTGTTTGTCAATTTATAGCCTAACCCCGATTGGATTATACGCAACGCAACCATTAGCCGCACAGGGAGCGGCTATAGGCGGAGGGAGTGGCTGCTTTTAAGCGGGCAACGGCCGTATTGCTTTTGGCATGAAAATTTTTAACGACCTGATAAGGAGAACAGTATGACCCCAGTTAGAGAGAAAAAAATGAAGCGATTTTTCAATATTTATGATGCCAATTCGAGTGGCACCATTCAAAAAGGGGATTTTGAAAAACCCGTTCAGGCTGGCGCAGCATTCTTAGGCCTTGCACCAGATTCCAATGAATATAGCGAAATGTATGAATGGAGCATGGGGTTTTGGGAATTTTTATGCCAAAATTTAAACAAGAATGATAATGATTTAATTACGACCAGCGAGTTCCTGAACGCCATGGATGCGTTGGCAACCGATAAAACATCGCTTAACAAAATCATTATGGGGCATGCCAACTTCACATTAAAGCTGTGGGATCGAGATAACGACGGCATGATGAGCCAAGAAGAATTTATCGCTGCCCACACGGCGTATAACGTGAATCCAGACTCTGCCCATGAGGCTTTTGGACATCTGGACCGCAATGGAGATAGTCAACTGTCGTATGAGGAAATCATTCAGGCGATTGACGAATATTTTACCAGCGACGACCCAGAGGCCATTGGCAACTGGTTTATTCTAGACAACTAATTTAAGCATTGAAAATGGGGGATTGAGCAAGACACGGTAGAAAAATGAAAAAGTTGTGTCTTGCTCAGGTGAGCTTTAAAGCAATCTTAGTCCGCTTCAGCAGGCGCAAAAAACACGAGCAAAACAAGCTCTTCGCTAATTGTGTGAAAATAATGAACCTCATGGGCAGCCACAAATAACGTGCTGCCGGGCTGCACTGGCCTATCCACCCCCTCAACGTGCAGCATGCCTTTACCGCTCAGCACGTAATAAACTTCATCTTCCAAGTGGGGCTCCTGATAATCTTTTCCTTGTGCAGGCAACCGATAAATTCCCATGCTCATTGATTGTTTGCGTAGAAACTCAAAATAACGGCCGTTTTCGCTGGCCTGCTGTTCAATTAAATCTTTGATTTCATATGCGTCTATCATCATCTTCTTCCTTATCTGAAATCGAGTTAAGTAGCTCCTGCGCTCGCCGTCGAACCGCTTCTTTTAGATCATTGGGGGCTATGACCTTAAACGAACAGGATAAAAGAGAGAGCTCACGAGCAAGCCAATCTAAATCATCAACTGTCCCTTGAAGTAAAAACCCATTTTCATGTCCTGAAATCGTTCCTAAATGATGAATCGATTCATGCTTAAGTTGGTTAGCATCTGCTCTTAACTCAACGCGAAACAGATAGGTTCGTGGCAAAGTGGCGTTCGACTGAATGACATACTCTAGCGGATCAAATTTAGACGGCCGTTTAAAGAGGTCATCTGTGAGCGAAATGGCCAGTACTCGCTCTAGCCGAAATGAGCGCAACGCTTCCCGCAGATCGCAATACCCCACCGCATACCAATGGCTTTGGTAAAACACAATGCCGTAAGGGGCAATCGTTCGACCGCTTTCCTCTTGATTCCGTGATTGATAAACAAGGTCTACTTTCCGCTGTTGCTGAACGGCCGTACTCATAAGTAGCAAAGATTGATTCAGCGCCACTTGATGAATCGGCCGGGTATCTAGGGTGATCGATTGACTAATATCTTGGATATGGGCCTTAAGCTGGGGCGGCATTGACTGCTCAAGCTTTGAGCGCACGCTCTCAACGGCTGGAATCATTTCGGCAACACCCAGTTTTTTTGCTGCCAGCAATCCCATTGTGAGCGCGACCACCTCATCGTTTGTAAAAAAAAGAGGTGGAATGTAAACCTCATCCAAAATGTATGCCCCATTCCGGCCCCGTTCTGCAAGTATTGGCACCCCCAAATCTTGCAGGGTCGTGATATAGCGGCGCAGGGTGCGCACATCCACCTCAAGACGATTGGCTAAATCAGCTCCTTTAATTCTGCGATGAGATTGAAGAAGGGCTAAGACAGCCAATACGCGGGTTGTGGGGTAGTACATCTATTTAATCTGCTCCATAGGTAACCGATCGAGACATTGGGCCAATAAAGGGAGGCTGGTTTTTATGCTCCATAACTTGGCGAAGGGCTTGCATTTCACCAAGATGATACCAATAGTGCCAAATTTGCCTGCGCAGCATGGTACCGATGTTTCCCATGCTGTATTCACCCCGATAGAGGGTTGTGCCCAAATCATCTTCAGTAATTTGGTTGAGATACTCATCAGAAACGGCCGTTACCTCCTCCCAAGCAGTTAAAACCTCATCTAAATCCGGCACCGACGCCCCATTATTCCAATCAAAAGCGTGCAGCATTTCTGAAACGGTTTTTCCCTGAGAGATTTCTATCCATGTTAGCTGTTCAAACCAAGCCAAGTGTCCCACCATCCAGCCGATACTGTTTGCATCCCCAAACTGTTTTTTTGCATCCTCGTTGCTCAGATCAGCGTGTCCACTAAACCATTTCTCTCGTGCAAATTGTAATTCTAAAACCAACTGATGTGCCATCTAAAATTTCCTCCATAACGTATTTTTAAAGTTCAAAATACAGTTTATTCAGAAAAAAGGACATCATTGATCCTAATTTAGGTGTGCCGAAGTTTCTAAATTGAAAACCCGGTAGATAAAAGTTTCGGAACCTCGAGGAAACGAAGTTTATGGCCGCCGTTTTATGCAAAGCGGGAACTTCGTTTCACTTATGTGTTCCGAATTTTCTAAATTGAAAACCTAGTAGATAAAAGCTTCGGAACCTCGAGGAAACGAAGTTTGCAGCCATTGTTTTATTCAATGCAGAAACTTCGTTTCCCTTAACCCGAAATCAAGCATTGTTAAACATCCCTTAAAAATGCGAGAAGATTCTCATTCACTTCATTTGGTTTTTCTTGTTGTACCCAGTGACCTGCACCTGGAATCACTATCTTGCCACGCAAATCGGCATAAAATTGATCAATAAAATCCATCAAGTTTAGTCCCGGTGTAAACCTTAATACTGAGTCATATTCGCCGGCGAGAAACAAAGCCGGTTGCTCAATCTTTTTGCCGGCTAAATGCTGTAATTCATACCAATCGCTGTCCATATTTCGATAGCGATTCATGCCGCCGTGAAAGCCACTTTTTTCATAAGCTAAAACATATTGCTCTAAATCTTCTGGGGATAGCCATTCGGGAAACGGATCGGGAGCAATCAAGCCATCTAGGTAACCAGATTCCGGCGTCCGGGCACGCATCGCTTGCCGTGCCTCTTTAGTGGTCTCACCACAGTTTGAAAAGTAGATTTTAACCAAGGCATCTCGCACATCTTTTTCAAATTCTGCTTCTGGTAAATTGAGTTTTTGAAAATAAAGAATATAGAAAAATCGGTTAGGATAGGCCGCTTGAAAAAGTTGAGTTGGGGGTGCTCCACCTAAGCCTGTGTAGGGCATACTCATTCCAATTACCGCCCGAACACGATTTGGATGGAGAAGAGCAGTATGCCAAACAATCGGAGCTCCCCAATCATGCCCAATTAAGATGGCCTCATCATATCCCAACGACTCAATGATGTGCACAACATCATTGGCCAGAACCCGCATGCTGTATGCTTCAACCTCTCTGGGGGCATCGCTTCCACCATAACCCCGCACATCGGGAACCGCCACTTTATACCCGGCATTAACAAGCGGCTCAATTTGATTGCGCCACGATAGCCAAATCTCTGGCCAGCCGTGTACTAGAACACAAAGCGGCCCATCTCCTTCGATAGCGACGCTTAGATTAACATCATCCGTTTTAATCGTTTGGAAATAAATCATAGCTCGTCAATTTTACCGACTCCCTATTTATTTCCAATCGTACACGGAAGAAAACCTTTTGCTAGCTGTCTTTTGGATGACGTATCAATAGATAAACAAGCGGTGCAAACGACCCCACGATAAAAGATGCAATGATCCAAGGCCACGGGTTTCGTCCTGAATCTTTCGCATCTCGCCAAACCCATATCACAATAAAAACCATCGCAATGACTAAATCGATATAAATTTGAATGGTAGCCCAGCTGTGCGTAATACCATCTACAAAACCTGCTAATCCATTTTGGGTAAATGCTAAGGCGGTGGGAATACTTAAAATTATTAGGCCAATCATTGCCAAAGCTCGTTCAGTTGATCGATTCATTTTCTCTCCTGTGTAAATACCTAGTCAGCTTGTCAGCCTGATACGGTGGAAAGCAACCTGTGGTTACCTACCTCTCTCTTGCTCGAGATCTAGCTTTTCCATTCATCTGCGAGTCCGCTGCTGGCACATGTTGTTTCCTTTATCTTCCAAAAATAAGCGTCGTCATTATTTGGAAAGTAAAGATATGATGAAGAAAACCTTTTGCTCCATCAGGAAACTCAATACGTAGCAGTCGCTACACAATATTGTAACAGATGCTACAATATTGTCAAAATGCCGAGCATGTTACAATACAGTCATGGGAAAAGTAGATATCAAGAAAAAAGCCGCAATCGAAAAAATCTCCGGTTACCTGCTAGAAAATGGGCTTAACAACACCGGCATCCGAGCGCTGGCTCAGGCGGCTGGTACTAGCGATAGGATGCTGATCTATTATTTTGGCACGAAGGATGAACTGTTGAATCAGGTGTTAGGTTCAATTGCGGCAGGGGTCACGGTACAGCTTGATGCGCTCTTGGGTACAGATGTTCGGTCAGCTGATTTGTTACTTGAAGAATTAACGGCCGTTGTGTCTCAACCCTTTTTCAAACCCGCTATTCAACTTTGGTTTGAGCTTGTCGGGTTGGCAGTTCGGGGCAGTGAGCCATATCTTGCCAATGCTAAACTTTTTTCAGACAACTGGATCCAATGGATTGAGTCTCGAATCGAAGCGCCGACGGCAGAAAAAGCCACTGACCTATACGCTCATTTAGAAGGCAGGCTTATGATCCAGTTAATTCAACAGCCAGATGCGCTTCAATCTGCTTAACCGCTTCGGAATATCCACCGGCCGCTTTTAATGTTTGTCCAATTTCTTTGGCTCTTTGCTTATAGGTAGGGCCTTTTAACAGTTGGTTTAAGGCGTTTCTTAGCTGTTCGGCTGTGACACAGCCATACGGCCGTTTTTCTCCGAGCAAAATACCAGCTCCCGTCTCTCTCACCCGCTTTCCGTTTAGCAACTGCTCAAAATGTTGTGGGACAACAATCTCTGGAACGCCGTAATATAATCCTTCATGGACACTGTTCATACCCCCATGCGTAATAAAAGCGTCAACCTGCTGCAGAATTTGTAGCTGCGGCACATAATTTTGAACAATAAAGTTGTCTGGAATGTTTCCCAAGGCAGCACGGTCGCTGTTTTTACCTATGGACAAAATAAACTGGGCGGGATAATCCGAAAATGCAGCAAAGGTTTCTCGATAAAAAGCCAAATCCAGATGGTTTATTGTGCCCAGCGAAATGTACACTTTTGGCCCTGCCCCAAGCTCTTCAAAGGGAAAAGTCCCATCCCGAACGGACAGATCAAGTGAAGGACCAACAAAGCGGAAACGGCCGTCGACAAAACTGTTCTCAGGATGAAATGCCTTTGATGTAAACACAATATTCAAATCAGCATAATCCGTGATGCCTGCCGAATTATCTTTGCCAAACTCTTGAACCATACCGCGCCGCCAGTTTAAAAGCTTGGGTAGGTGAGGCAAAGCTGACCAAATAAAACGAGCCATCGTGCCATACCCTATTGCCCCTTGAGAGCCGTCCAGCACAAATGTTGTAATAAAACAGATATTTGGAATCCCATGGGTGCGGGCGGATATGTAGCCCCACATGGCTGTTGAATCATAAATTACCAAGTCGGGTTTTTCTTGCTCAAACGCTTCAATCATAAATTTAGCCAGCGGCCGGCTCATCCGAGAAAACATCAGCGAGGCGTTGATAAACTCATGTAGCGCTTCTGAGACCTCACGCTCCGTTGGCAGATATTCGCTGGGAAAAGGGCAAAAGCGAACCCCCGTAGGGGCCACTTTTTGGCGAAAGGTCTCACCGTTGAAGTAGAGCACCTCATGTCCGCGCGACACAAGCGCTTTCATCACAGGGAGTGTAGGATTAGTATGGCCATGAGCTGGAAGGCCAACATATGCTATTTTTGCCATTTTTCACTTTACCTATGTCAATTTCACAAAACATCCTGAAATAAAACGGGTTGGAAATGTGAAATCAGTCGGTGAAAATCAAAAATTCACCTATTTCTTTTGAAGATACGTTTTGGTTTTCACATAAAATCGCAAAATTCTAAAAAGCTAGAAAATATCTGGGTACGCGGTCAATATAGGCTTGGTAACGCTCACCATATTGCCTGAGGCACGCCTCTTCTTCTGCCAAGACACCCGTGTGTAAAAAGAAGAGCGACAAAGCAAAAAGCAACAGCGATAAGCTACTGCCTATCATCAAACAAATACCCGCAAAAATAACCCAAATTGTAAAAATTTGGGGATTCCGTGAAATTTTATAAATCCCGCTGTTAACGGGTTCGGCAAGTGGGGTTCTGCTATATGTAATGAGGGCAGCAACCAAGCCAAACAGTCCCGCTGTCCATAAAATGAGTCCTAAAATGAACAGTGGTGACTCAAACCGAAGTGGGCTAAAGAGAAATAAAATCATATTTGAAAGCGAGAAAATCTTGCCAATGACAGCCACCGTTTTTTGTTTTTGCGTCCATAGGGAGCGATCGTACAGTCGAGCTCGAACAGATTCTGAAAAAGTTGCCATCGTCAAACTAAATACCACGAGGTACATTGCTAAAAAAAGCCACCCATTCCACAAGCCCAATTTTAATTCAGGTATAAAAACCATATCAATACTCCATTCTAAATTCATATTAGCATTTCAACCAAAAGTATATAGATATGGCTAATATAAGTTTTAGGTACGTCTAAATTATACAGATAAGGAGTCGTCTGTCAATGCAAATTTCAGCTTCTAGCCTATTGGGTTCTGGACTTTAGTTTCGCTTTGGCTGGTTTTCCAGTTGGTGTCCGGGGCATTTCATCAAGAATTTCTAACTGGGTGGGGATCATAAAGCGGCTCATGCGGGTCTCGCAAAAAGCTTGGAGGGATTCAAGCGTTATGGATTGCCCATCTCGGAGGGTAATATATGCCTTAACCTGCTCTTCCCCAATACCATCAGGCACGCCAATCACGGCACAATCTTGAACGGCCGTATGCATTAATATTCCTTCTTCAATTTCATATCCCGACACCATCTCCCCCTTTACGCGGATACGCTCAGAAAGGCGGGCGAGCCAGTACATATTCCCCTGATCGTCAAGCCTCGCCAGATCACCCGTATGGAACCAAAGATTGCGCCAGGCTTCAAGTGTACGATCCGGCATGCCAACATATTCTGACGCCATGATAGCGGGTTCTTTAGGTCGCAAAACGAGCTCACCAGATGCACCAATCGGTAAAATATTATCATGTTCATCAACGATGGCGACCTCATATCGATCCAAAATTCTACCCGCTCCCGGAATATCATAAACTGGCAAAGCTACCGAACCAGCGTCCGTAGAGCCATAGCCGCCCCCACGCACCAGCTTTAGCTTAAACCGCGCCTCAAAAGCATCGTGCTCGACAGGTAGAGGCGTTCCCCAGAAGAAACGCAAGGTGTGCTCCTTCTCTTCTGGGCAAGGCGGTGCGGCATAAAGCAATTGTTGAACAGACCCCAGCGCCATAAACCAGGTCGCCCTGTATTTTGAAACATCTTTCCAAAAGTTAGAAAGGCTAAATCCCTGCCGCAAAATAGCGCGTCCCCCTACCATCATGGCTGGCAAAACGTCGTACTGTGACGCCCCCACGTGAAACAGCGGGTATGGTGAATAAACACAATCATCTTCGGTTAAATCAAAAGCCTCTATCATCGATTCAGCCGCCCGTACAGAGCTGCGATGTGGAATAGCGCATCCTTTAGAAACGCCCGTTGTGCCTGATGTGAAGAGAATAACGGCCGTTTCATCATCACGATATTCACATGCAAAATCAGTTTGGTCAGTCGATAAAACCTCATCTAATCCTAAAACCTCCAATGTTGGAAACTGCGCCTGCCCCCTCTCAATATCATCAATTAGGATGAGCCGTTTGAGTGCATCGAGTTGTGACAGCACATCCTTGAGCGGCGCAAAAAACTGAGCCGACGTCACAATGGTGTGACAACCCGTTAAATTGATCATCCGCGCCAATGAAACGCCTCGGAAGGTATTATTGATCGAGACCTCAATGGCACCAATCTTTTTTAAAGCATAGGAAGTAGCCAAAAAAGGAATGCAGGTCGGTAACATAATGCCAATGTAATCATTCGGTTTAATCCCTAAATTGACCAAGCCGTGTCCAATTTGATTGACGGTTTGATTAAACTCAATGTAGGTTAGCTGTTCACCGGTTTCTGCTTGGGTCACAAACGGCCGTTTGCCATACCACGCTGCTGACTGCTGGAGCAGTTTTCCTAAATTAATACGTTGTGCTTCACGACCGTTTAACCGTTTCTTATTCATAGGGCACCTATTGCGATTAAAATTGCTTGAGCTTTTTTCTATAGGACTTACGCAAATGGCGGTCACTGAGCCTGTCGAAGTGACTTTCTTAACCCTTCGACAGGCTCAGG
The DNA here is from genome assembly GCA_039029915.1 of Chloroflexota bacterium. GTDB lineage: Bacteria > Chloroflexota > Anaerolineae > Promineifilales > Promineifilaceae > QQUD01. The sequence goes on along the minus strand of JBCCFD010000100.1, from coordinate 7,563 downwards.
GTGCGTAAGTCCTGTTCTATACACGTCAAGCATGTTTTGCGATGTATCTAAGCGTGGGAATTTTATGGCAGGTTGCTCCTCACCCCACCATATCGAATAACCAATAAACTCAGCCCAAATTAGGCGATACACACAGATGAGTGTTCCGAAGTTTCTAAATTGAAAAACGCCTTAGATAAAAGCTTCGGAACCTCGAGGAAACGAAGATTGCAGCCGTCGTTTTATTCAAAGCAGGAACTTCGTTTCACTTGAAGGATGGTCGAAAAACGGCCGTTTTCAAAAATAACATTTTTCTACTAAACTTTTATCATGCGCCGCTTCATATTCTGGATCGTTTCTATCTTTTACCCCCACATTGAAATCAAGGGGGCCGAAAAGCTACCTCAGGCGGGTGGCTATATTGTGATTAGCAATCACCCCAACGGCATCCTTGATCCGGTGCCTATGATGATTCAAATAGGCCGCCCGATATCCTTCTTAGCCAAAAGCACGCTTTGGGGGATTCCCCTTATCAATGTTTTTGTCAAACTATTCGACGCCATCCCTATCTATCGGCATAATGATGATGGAAAATGGTTTGGGCCAAAAGGCGATACAACAGAAAGAAATGAAGCTTCATTTAAGCAAGCGAGTCAACATTTACGAAATGGGGGCATCTTAGCCCTGTTCCCAGAAGGTACGACTCATTCTAATCCCCAGCTCCTGCCGTTAAAAACGGGCGCGGCCCGTATCGCTTTGTTAAATGAAGAGGCGTGTGGTTGGACAGGAGAAATTCCTATTGTGCCGATTGGATTATGGTACGAGCACAAATCTCGATTTCGGTCGTCCGTCCTTATTGTTGTGGGTGATCCATTCACCCTTGAACAATACGAACCAAATTATCTAAGAGATGAGCGTGAAACAGTGCGTTTATTGACTGAAAAATTAGACGAAAAATTAGATGAAGTCGTCTTACAGGCTGAATCCCAAGAAATTTTGCGCGCGCTCCCAGTTATCACACGCTGGTTTAATCAGGAGTTGGACAGTTTAAGCTCGCAACATGCTCAAATGGAATCTATGCTCAGAGCATACACAAACCTCAAACAAAAAGATCCAAATCGATTAGATAACATCGTTCAGGCTTTGCGAAATTACGATCAAACCGTGCGCAGTTTGGGGAAAATTGATCCTTGGCAACCAGAGATACCTTCGATTTCATGGGGGCAGCTTGTCACGCGATTATTCGTGCTCATTCTGATCACCCCGCTTGCAGCTCTGGGTCTGCTCATCACGTATCTTCCGTATCGTTTAGCGGGTTTTATCGCCAAGCACGCCATTATGGGGGATGATACGCAATTAAGTTTGGCAAAAATTGTGGGAAGCGCACTATTTCTTATCATCACTTGGCTCACACTTTCCATCTGGGCGTTTAACCAATTAGGATTAACCTATGGCCTCGTGCTTTTCTTTATCATCCCACTGCTCGCTTTTAGCACTTTATTTTGGTTTGAGCGCATCCAGTCCGTTGCGAAACAACTCTCCCAAATGCGCTGGCTAGGTGCCCGGGCGGATGTTCAGGCGTATATTAACAACCAGCGCAGCCAACTTGCTGAACTGATTAAAAATGCAGTGCAAGAGTATGCTTAAGTGTTCCGAAGTTTCTAAATTAAAAACCTTGGTAGATAGGAGCTTCGGAACCTCGAGGAAACGAAGTTTGTAGCCATTGTTTTATTCAAAGCAGGCACTTAGTTTCACTTAAAACGCTGATCGCGACGATATTGAAATAGGGAAGTGGATAAGTGGCTCTGATAAAAATGCACACAGAGACGAGATTGAGCTTACAACTGTCTCAGCAATCGCTTTTGAAGGAAAGAATGTTTGATAAACAACCTCGCACAGCTGAAATAGAAGTTAAATTTTTATACCCTTATGAACAGTAATCGCAGAGCCTTCTGCTAAGAATATCGAAGCCGGCTCAACATTCATACTTTGCCTAAATTCATTTCCATACAGGAAACCAAAATCTCCTTGAATATGGTAATCATTAACCTGCCAAACGCGCCACGGTGGATGCATGACTTGATATTCAACGGTGCTCCCATCCCGCTGTTTTGCATAGCCCCAATAGTGCTCAGTAATAAACGCTTCTTCGCCGTCTTCGATTAACGGCCGTGCCTGCCCGACTGTTTGGACTTCGGCCCGATAAGATTGTTTTTGATGTTGCCATTTGTAACAAACATGTGGTGAATCATTATGTGCGGGCGCTGGGGGCGTAATCTGATGTTGCATCGGAACAGACGCATAATTTTCGTTATAAACCAGTCTGGCAACCGTGGCGATAGCCCATTTTGGCACCAGCTCTTTAATAAATACAACGCCTCGTCGCCAACCTTCTGGTCCTTTTCGTCGCACGTAAAATCGCAAATTGACTTCTTCAAAATTGACGTGAAACGGTATTTTAACACCCAGCACTTTTGTATTCTCAAACATAAAAGCAACGAGGCTGATGTAGCAACGGCCGTTCCACAGATCAAGCTCAGTACCTTGAGGGAGATACGGCCGTAAAATACCTGGAGCGACTTCATAATTAGCCATCAACAACCAGCGCCATTCAGCAGAAAGAAAGATTGGGGATTGGGGTTCTTGAGTCATACGTTTCCTTTTTACCCTAAGCTGTGAGCTTAGGACTATGAGCAATGAGCTTCAAGAACAGTATGCCTAAAGGTGCCATATCATTCTAGTGATTTTGGTCATCCCTTAATAGCTAGAAGTCATTTGTGCCGCGTATCGTAAATCTCGCCCTTTTCCACTATCATCCGCTGTATGTATCCAATTTTGGCACGGACTCGCTGGTTTTTTATTTATTCCTATACGGTCGTACTGGCTTTAGGCTTACTTGTTTCAGTCGGTCTAATCTATTGGCAAGGGAGAAAAACGGCCGTTTCTGTGTGGTTAGACGGCATACTTTTTGGATTAGCAGGGAGCCTTATTGGGGGACGAATCATCTTTCTGATTTTAGAATGGGGCTATTACAGTGAACGCGGTGAGGGCATTGGCAATCTGTGGCAAGGGGGGCTTAATTTTCATGGTGCAGTGATTGGTGCCTTCTTGGGGGTTCTCATTGGTGCGCGCGTACAAAAACGGCAGTTTTTCCCATTTCTCCAGCAAATCAGCCTCACCGTTCCACTTTTGTTTCTATTTGGCTGGGGCGCATGCTGGTTAGAGGGGTGCGCCTACGGTGTTGAAACAACGCTTGGCCCATTTTCAGCAAATTTACCTGACCATCTTGGCATCTTTGCAGTCCGCTATCAAACTCAATTAGCGGGAATGCTCCTGAGCGGTTTAATCTTTTTATTTGGGCTTTGGTTCATGAATAAGTCGTTGACAATAAACGGCCGTATATTTCCAATACTGACCGGGTTATCGTTCTTAAACCATGCCCTTATCAGCCTGCTCCGAGGAGACGAAGCCTTCCTGATTAGCACGGTTCGCCTTGATATTATTCTAAATCTTGGGATAGTGGTCTTTTGTTTGATTTTGTTACAATATGGGAGAGGCGCACATGACAATAGATGATGGATTAAGTCAATTTGAAGAAGTTCCTGAGGGACATAAGTCTGGTTACGTGGCGGTGGTTGGCCGCCCCAACGTGGGCAAATCAACCCTGATGAACACCTTGCTTGAAGATAAGGTGGCTATAGTGACACCTCGTCCTCAAACGACACGCATTCGCCAGTTGGGCATCCTCACCGATGAAAATTACCAGATGATTTTTATGGATACGCCAGGCATCATGAAACCGCGTCATAAGCTAGATGAGTTTATGGTGGATACGGCCAATGAGTCGATGGTGGATGCAGATGTAGTCCTATGGCTGGTTGATGCCAGTTCAAAGCCCGGCACGTTTGACGAAAAAATTGCCTCTCGTTTGAGCAACTTACCTGAGGAAACGGCCGTTATCCTCGGCATCAACAAAAACGACCTCCTCAAACCAGAGCAAGTCATGCCCCGTGTTGAAGCGTATCGTTCGCTCTTACCAAAAAGCCACTGGATTCTTTTTTCAGCCCTCAAGAAAAAAGGTCATGAAGAACTGCTTGACATGCTCATTGAGAGCTTACCTCAAGGCCCCCGTTTTTATCCTGTCGATCAGGTCACGGACCTCTATTTGCGCGATTTAGCAGCCGAGTTGATTCGGGAACAGCTGATGCTTCAGCTCCGTGACGAGATTCCCTATGGGGTGGCCGTTCAAATCTTAGATTTCAAAGAGCGTACTAACGGCAGCTCCTACATCAATGCTAACATTTTTGTAGAGCGAAAAAATCACAAACAGATCATTATTGGTGCGAAAGGCCAGCAGCTTAAAAAGCTTGGTGCAGCCGCCCGAACCCAAATCGAGGAGATGATGGAAGGCAAAGTCTTCTTAGAACTTTGGGTCAAAGTTGAGCCAAATTGGCGCCGAAATGCAAGAGCCTTACGCCGCTTCGGCTATCTAAACGAGTAACTTTTTCCCACTTTTCGTGTCTAGTATTATAGAAAATCATACAACGTTCTAATACAACATCCGTATTGTGAGCGAAGAATAATGGCATTTGCTGGCAGAAATCGATTAAATGAAACCCATTTAGGTTGCAGATTTCTGTTTACATCAATCAATTTCTAGACTAGATAATTGATAAAGGAGTCAGATTTTATGGCACGATATAATGATGTAATTGATGAAAAACGAGTTAGCAGACGAGGATTTATAAAAGGGGCGACAGTCACAGCATTAGCTGCAGGCGCAGCGGCCACAGGTCAAAATTTACTCCAAAACGAAATACCCCCTCAGCCAATTATCAGCTCTGCACCTATCACCCAGCCGGTACAATCGGCCGTTTCTCCCACAATCAGCCAAAATCGAGAAGCCAATCTCCTTTCAGAAATTGCAAATTTACACGCCGAAAATCTACGTCTTCAAACAGAGCTCACTACGCATCAACAGCAATTGCTTAATTTGGAAAGCGTCAATCAAACTGAAGCCTCAACAAGCGACGCATTAACGGTAGAGCTTGAAAACGCCAACCATCAAATTGGCCTTTTAGCGGGTCTTGTTGGGCTATACGAACAGCTTGATCAGGTTGAAATCGAAAAAATATTTGATAAAGGCTTAACGGCCGTCTCCAGCAACTTCGCCAATCTCCTTGATGATTTACCATCCCTTGAACAGGGATTATCGTTAGGACAGTTAGCACTGGATGATTTTGAAAGCCAACTCCCCATTTTACAAAACGGCCGTACATGGCTCACCCATCACTTCCAACAGCTCAACGCCCGCTTTTTAGCAGTCCAAACGATCTTACAAGAATCTGTTGAACGCATTGGCCCCCTCTTTGACATGCTCCAAGAGTGGTTTGCAAGCGTAAAAAAGTGGCTCCCCTTCAATCTTGGTGAACGCGCCACCCAAATCATGACCAATATCACCGCTCTTATTTTGGAAACACCAAACACGATCAACGGGATGGCGACCAATATTGCTGAGCCGCTAGACGTCTGGCTGTCTAATGATGATAGTGATCATCCGATACAGTTGAATATGGTAAAGCCAATCCGCGAGCAAATTATCACCAAAACCAGTACGGCCGTTGCTAAAACGCATCAGCTAAACACAGCTTACACAACCGAACTACAGCAGCCTATGAAAACGGCCGTTGATCGCCAAAAAATACTTCGTCAATTAATTTCGGATTATCGGGAACAGCATCAACTTTAGGTGAACATACTCCAAAGCACAATCACGATAAGTACAAAAATAATGCCAACCAAGAGCCAAACCAACCAATCTTGGTCATTTGACTGTGGCAGCGTTTGAGACCGTACTAACTGTTCAGGTTTAGAAGTCAACACCGGCTCATCATCATTCTCAGGGGGAATTGGCCGAGGCTCAATTTGAGGAGGCTCTGTTCTTTCTTCAAGCTCAGGCGGGATCATATCTGGCGTCAGTTCAACATCTTCGGTTTGATCAAGCAGTGCTGAAATGGAAGAAACGAGCTCAGCTTCGCTTTGCGTATCGGGGTCAGAAACGGCCGTTTCCTCCGGCTCCTCTTCACGCTCCGCCATCGTTTCTTTAACTGAATCAGGAGCCAGCTCCTGCACCCATTCAGGTAGATCGGCCGCTGCCGGGTGTTTGCTTGTCCGCTTACGAATATCTGCCAAAAGCACCGCGATCTCTTCCTGATCGGCTGCATCTGCTTCAACGTCAGCAAACACGTCCTCGTCTAGCCGTTCTAAATCGCGTGCCAAAAGATAGTAATCAGCCCTTTGAGGATCAAACCGTAGGTGTCCCCCAACCCGAACCTTTGCCCCAATCTCCATATCATAATCAACCATTGCCCGGACAACGAGCACGCAGCGAATGCGATGACGCCCATCAATAAGATCAAAATGAATATGCTTGTAACGGCCGTGTGCAACAAGCTCAGTAAAGGCTGTTGAGTCACTGAAAGAAATAGTTCCCGTCACAAAAACAAGTCCTAAAGGAAGCTCTTGGGGAATTTGTAAGGAAAGACGGTTGTTTAAATGACTGACACTAATATCCATAGCCCTTATAGTTTAAAGATTAATCAACTGTTCGCAAGACCAGTTTAAAAGATAATCACCTGTGTTATCCTCACCCTGCGTCAGCAAATTGGATTTTGCGATACGCTTTTCTTCCAAAAAATCACTCATTTTCTTCCTTCTTTTAGCCAATGGCATCAACAAGCCGCCCACCTTCACCGAAAATCAAACTTTTCTCAATAAAAAAGTCGCAAAAACGTATTGACGAAATAAACGACAATGTTATACTTACAAGGCTAACCACGCTGAGGTGAGCTAGGTTAGTATTGCAGATTAATTTCAAGATGATTTATCTTACTGCATGCCGATGTAGCTCAATTGGCAGAGCGACGCTCTTGTAAAGCGTAGGTTATGGGTTCAAGTCCCATCATCGGCTCTGAACCATTAACATTTGTTTTATTTTTTTGATGGTACTCACACTTTTGGGTCAGTGTCCCGAGCGGCAAAGGGGGCGGACTGTAACTCCGCTGGCAATATGCCTTCGTAGGTTCGAGTCCTACCTGGCCCACTCCACCATTTTTCAAAATCTGCACCCTGCAACAAAAATATGCCCACGTAGCTCAGGTGGCAGAGCACATTCTTGGTAAGAATGAGGTCATGGGTTCAAGTCCCATCGTGGGCTCTTCTCCCCGTTAGCGCTTAAAGCGTAACGGGGATTATTTTGAAAAATGGCTTTTATCAATGGTCGCAACCAAACACTACTTAAGTTTGGTGCTCAAATTTAGTCAGTTTAAAAACAAAACATAGTCAATCATCTATAAAAGCTGTTTTTAAGCTGAACAAATACATTCAAGGATAAGGTTTAATAAAATGGCCAAAGAAAAATTTGTGCGCGAAAAACCACATGTGAATATCGGAACCATTGGTCACGTGGATCATGGTAAAACCTCCTTGACAGCAGCAATTACAAAATCTCTGTCATTGAAAGGCTGGGCCGATTTTTCAGCATTTGAAGAAATCGATAACGCACCTGAAGAAAAAGAGCGTGGT
>JBCCFD010000099.1:0-19674 GCA_039029915.1 Chloroflexota bacterium | reverse complement strand
TGGGCTGGTGGGGATTAGCCTACTTGCTTATCGGCATCCCGCTCTCGGCTGATTACCTGTTGCGTGGACCGAGATTGCTGTATTTAGGCAGCGTTGGGGTCTGTTATTTGTGGACGATTATCTTTTTAGGAACGGAGACGAGAAGGTCTCGAAAGAGAAGTTGGCGGTTGGGATTGGCGGTTGGGTTGATAACGGCCGTTCTCCTCATCAATACTCAATTTTTGCGCGAAAAAGTGGCGACCTACACTCAGCTTACAGCACCAGTGTCCTTGATGTCTGAGACGGTAGCGGCAGATGAACAGTCTGGTGGGGTGATCTTTTTAAATCTGCCTCAGTGGATCAACAGTCAGCGGGCGCAATACCCTGTTGGGGTAGAACTGGTTTCGATGCTGGGCGGATATCTATTTGTAGAAGAACTCGTTGATTTTAATGTGGCGGCCCCATTAACCGCTCAAGCGACCTTTGCGGCAGAGCAGTTTAGCGAGGCAAGCTATACGGTTGGGCTTCACCAGCAAACGGCCGTTCAGTCAATCGATTGGAATTTACCTAACCATCAACATCTTTTTCTCACTACCTATGCCGAAACTGGACCTCAAAGCCGATATTTAGGTTTCCTAGAGCAAGAACAAGGGGCGGCCGTGGCAATATTTGGGCCGTACGCTTTAACAGGCGCAGTTGCCACCCAGTGTGAGGGCGAGCTCGCTATTTCTCTTAAATGGCATCATGAGCCACAGAATGTGACGCCAACCATGACGATGTTGGTGCAGGCGTTGGGGGCGGATGGTCAGCTTGTGTCTCAGGCGGATGGGCCACCTTTTGGGCTAAGGGCAGATTTGCTGCAAACGACACGGCCGTATACCGACATTCGTACCGTTGAGTTGACCCAACCGGCGTCTACTCTCCTCGTCGGTGTTTATGATTTCACAACGGGTGAAAGATTCCCCGCTGAGGATTCTGAGCAACGGCCGTTAGCGGATAATGTATATCGTATTCCGATCGAGCAAAATTGCGGGGAGTGAAAAATTGACGTTATGGTCAAATAACCTCTGAGGTTTTTAATCAATTTGAACATCAATGGCAACTTTCAAAAACCTTAGAGGTTGGTATGGGCGTTTCCCAAACTACTTGAACTCTCTTGCCAAGAGTGAAAAATACCAATCATCGACAAAACGACCGTTATCGTTAAATCGCTCCCGTAAATATCCTTCCTCTTTAAAGCCCAGCTTGCGTAAAAGATTAGCCGATATGGCGTTGTTCGGGTCTACATTGGCTTCGATGCGATGAAGCCCCATTTGGCGAAACCCAAATCGCAAAATGGCCCGCACCGCTTCTGACATAATGCCCTGCCGCCAATAGTCAGGGTGCAGTTCATAACCGACTTCTGCTCGATGATGCCGCTTAGACAGTGCGTGAAAGCCGCAGGTGCCAATAACGGCCGTATTGCTTTTCACAGTGATGCCCCATCGAATCGCTTCCTGTCTGGCAAATGCGTCGCTGTAATAGTTGATAAACCACTCTGATTCTTCGGTGTTTTGAAACGGCCGTTGGCCGTGCGCCTCTGCAATTTTGGGGTTGCTAAATAGCGTAAAGTGGGCTTCTGTGTCAGCTAGAGTGAGCTCGCGGAGAATTAGACGTTCCGTGTTGAGCGTTGGGAACGCCTGCCAAGACGTTTGCAGATCGAGCATTATAAGAGCCGTCCCCCAATCGTTATAAAAGGCGGCACAATGCTGCACAAATGGTCCCAGCTCCCGGGTTCTGCGCGATTGTCCCCCTTTGGGTATTCGGTAAAGTGGAAAATCATCAATCCATTTTGGATGAAGCTGTTAATGATTTCGCTGTAGGTGTGCAAAAACTCTTTTGGCCCTTCAACCTTTTGTATATTGCCGTTTGCATCTTCAACTTCCCACGTGTTATTGACATAAAGAAACTCTTTGCCGGTTATGTACGGCTGTTTAACCGGATAACCCTGTTCGAGCCAGTCTGACTCCTCCATGGTCCAAAAGGGATTACCAAACTCAAGATTGTACACACCATTTTTACGCAAAAGGCGACTAACATCTGCAATGACTGTGCTAGCCTCTGGCACAAAATTAATGGAGTAGGGTTGAAAAACTAAGTCAAAGCTGTTGTCTTTAAATCGAGACAAATCACGCATATCCCCTTGTTCGATGCGCGTGTTTAGGTTGTGGTAATCAGCCGCCACTTTGTCATTCTTTAGCTGGGCGTCTGATAAATCTAAGACGGTGACATTGGCCCCGAGTAATCCAAATATGGTCGTTTGCTGGCCGCCGCTGCCGGCTAAGCACAGCACATCTTTATCCTTAAAATCAACCATGTTTGCCTTAGCAAGCGTTTGATTAGCCGTTATCCACTCTTGAGCAGCGTCAACGGTCATGTCTAAATACGGCCGTGTATAAACTGAACCCGCCTTAACAATCGCGTTCCATCGCTCTTGGTTATATTCAGCAAGGTCATCTTGATGTTTCATTGAAAAGGTATCCTTCCCTGTCCAAAAGCTTAGATTTATGCAGAATGAGACTGCAAAAATGTGTTTAGCGCTTCATTCAAGGCATCAGGTGTTTCCAAACTGGGGATATGGCCTGAATCCAAGACAATTTTTTGAGCCGATGGGTGGTGCGCTTGGATAAAGTCGAGCGCTTTGCCAAGATCATCATCATCATATTTGCCGTCGATAAGGAAAATCGGCAGGTTGAGCGTATCGATCTGCTCGACCCCTGTTGTGTCTAACGGCCGTTCCTCGCCAATGTCCATCATGTCATTTTTCATGACGATCGTGTTCATCTCTCGTACGAGTTCGCGTACGTGCTCAGGTGCCGCCCCCGGTGGACGATGCTGCCAGCCATCAACCCAAAACTGGATTTCAAGCTCCACTGTTTTTTCAACATCCCCTGCATCTGCTGCTGCAACGAGTTCCCCCCACTGTGGGGGCGGCTCACCCTCAAAGTTAAACCCAGATGGATTGCTACACACCATCGTTAAGCTTTTGGCTTTTTGTGGGAAAGCAAGGGTAAAGTCCATGGCGAGCATACCCCCTCTTGAACAACCAACAATATGGGCTGAGTCTAATTGCCAATGATCAAATAGGGCTTTTAAGTCGTCAAGATGGGAGTAGGTGGTGTCAGAAACGGCCGTTTCGCCAAAGCCCCGCATATCGTAACTAATTGCCCGATAGCTTTGCTTAAAAAACGCCATTTGGGGTCCCCACATGCGCCGATCACAAATGCCAGCATGAATAAAGACAATTGGCTCCCCTTGCCCCTCTATCTCATAAAAAAATGTTGATCCATTAAATAAAAAAGACCCAACGGTCATGCAAATCCTCCAGTTAAAAAATACAACAAATTAGCACAAAAAACTTATGCGCATTGTATCCTGCAATCAGCAAAATAGCAGATTCAATCTGGCATTTATTATGGTTGCTCAACAAAGAAAACAAAAGAGTAAAAAAATTGTAGAGACGCCTCCGCTGGCTCGTCTTTAATCGGGGAATATGCTGTTTTTTGGAATACACAAGTTGGGGAAATAGATATGGCTAACCACCAAAGAGGCGACGCAACCCGCCTGTGCCACCCTTCTGTTTTTTAAGTGCTTCTTGCACCTTTAAGGCCGCAGCGTGGTTAGATTGCAAGCGTAAAGTTTGCTTATTGGCACGATCAGCTTCAGCAAAATTAGATAATCGATAATAGGCAACGCTTAGTCGATACCACAGCGAAGCGTTTTCTTTATCAAAATGAATCGCTTCTTTCAGTACGTCGACCGCTTTTTCATATTCTTTTGCGTTAAGGTAGACATCCCCTAACTTGGCGCGCATTCGCAACCGTTGAGGAATAGTGACGGCCGATTGAATCGTTCGTTCAATCCATTCAACCGCTTGTTCTTTATCTTTGGCAGCCACCCAATAAACGACCTCGACTTGGTGCAGATAAAAATTATACGGATCTATCTCGGAGAGGTAATCAAGAATAAGCCGGGCATCTTCAAACCGATTGCTATGGATGTAAATAATGGCCTCGATGCAGTTGATTTCAATAATCTCAGCTTCCATGTCCTGGGCTTTTTCAAGCCAAAACATAGCTGCTTTGAGTCCATCCTCGTCATATACGCCACCGCGATCTTTGGCAGCCGCGACTAAAGTGTAAGCGGCACCAGCTAGCGCAAACGGCCGTGAATCTGCTGTTTGAAGGAGTCGAATAGTGCCTAAAAGCTGTTCGGGGTCTCCCTTAAATTCATCTACACGCTCCATTGCCTGTAGAAAAATTCGTCGCCCATGTTCTGTTGCAGATTCTAATTTTGGCCATTCTCCCTGTTTGATAACCGCAAGAACCTGCTTGGTTAATTGCTTACCCATGGGGCTAGTGTACTGAAACTACCTGAAATTGAAAAGTGGCCCAATGTATCTATAAAAGTATTTTTATGAATAAATAAAAAAATCCCCTTGCTTAGCAAGAGGATTTTTAAAGCTATATTGGGTTGACTGATGTCTTGGAGATTAATAATTGAATCTCTTAATTGACCAATTTACCAATCAACTTATAAATATTTTAGAAGCCCATACCGCCTGGCATACCGCCTCCTGGTGGCATTGCAGGTGCTGCAGCTTCCTCAGGAATGTCGGTGATGAGCGCTTCGGTGGTCAAAACCATAGACGCGATACTTGCAGCGTTTTCTAATGCGCCACGAGTTACCTTAGCTGGGTCGATGATGCCAGCCTCAACCATGTTGATGTAGGTATTTTCCATGACGTTGTAGCCAATGCTGGTGTTGCCAGCTTCTTCTTGAGCGCGGCGTACATTTTGGATAACAACATCCCCATTTTGGCCAGCATTTTGAGCGATTTTGCGCATTGGGGCTTCCAAAGCGTTACGCAAGATGGTCAAACCAGTTGACTGGTCGCCTTCTGGCAATTCAACACCGTCCAATGCTGGGAGTGCGTTGAGCAAGGCAACACCACCGCCAGGCACGATACCTTCTTCAACAGCGGCGCGGGTTGCGCTCAAAGCATCTTCTACGCGATGTTTCTTTTCTTTGAGTTCAACTTCGGTAGCGGCACCAACGCGGATGATTGCAACACCACCAGCTAATTTAGCCAAACGCTCTTGCAGTTTTTCACGGTCGTAGTCAGAGGTGCTGCGGTCGATTTCAACTTTAATTTGTTCAACGCGAGCCCCAATTTGTGCTTCTTCGCCAGCACCATCAACGATAACGGTGTCGTCTTTAGTGGAAACAACTTTTACAGCGCGACCTAAGTCAGAAAGCTGAGCGCTGTCCAATTTGCGACCCATTTCTTCGGTGATGACTTGGCCACCGGTCAAAATAGCGATGTCTTGCAGCATGGCTTTACGACGGTCACCAAAGCCTGGGGCTTTGATAGCCAAAGCGTTAACCATACCGCGCAATTTATTCAAAACGAGGGTAGCCAAAGCTTCGCCATCAACATCTTCTGCGATGATAACGAGGTTTTTCTTACCGATTTGAACCAATTTTTCGAGTACAGGAACGATGTCTTGGGCTGAGCTAATTTTTTTGTCGTGGATGAGGAGGTAAGCGTCATCGATTACAGCTTCCATGCTGTCAGAATCGGTGACGAAGTAAGGGCTGATGTAACCACGGTCGAACTGCATACCTTCTACGTATTCGGTTTCGAATTCGAGTGAGCGTGATTCTTCAACGGTGATAACGCCGTCTTTACCAACTTTGTCCATTACGTCAGCGATGAGTTCACCAATGCCACGGTCTTGGGCAGAAATTGATGCAACAGAAGCAATTTCTTCTTTGTCATCAATGGTGATGGCCATGCTGCGGATTTTGTCAGCCAAAGCGGCCGTACCAGCTTCGATGCCTCGTTTGAGGAGCATTGGGTTTGCGCCAGCAGCAATGTTTTTCAACCCTTCGTTAACGATGTTTTGAGCCAAAACGGTTGCTGTGGTGGTACCGTCACCAGCGATATCGTTGGTTTTGGTAGCTGCTTCTTTGAGCAATTGGGCACCCATATTTTCATATGGATCTTCTAATTCAATTTCTTTGGCAACAGTTACACCATCATGGGTGATGGTTGGTGCTCCAAATTTTTTGTCCAGAGCAACGTTGCGCCCTTTTGGACCGAGTGTTGTTGAAACCGCGTTTGCTAAGGTATCGATACCTTTTTTGAGTTTGCGGCGAGCATCTTCTGAAAATGAAAGTTGTTTAGCCATTTTCTATAATCTCCTTAGTCTCCGATAATCGCGAGAATGTCTGATTCTTTGACGATGAGGTATTTTTTGCCGTCAATTTTTACTTCGGTGCCACCATATTTAGCGTACATTACGGTATCACCAACGCTAACATCCATTGGGATGCGTTCGCCGTCATCATCGCGGCGGCCTGGGCCTACAGCGACAACTTCGCCTTCCTGTGGTTTTTCTTTTGCTGATTCAGGTAAAACAAGCCCTGAAGGGGTTGTTTGATCTTGCTCTTTTGGTTCTACAACCAAGCGATCACCTAGTGGTTTGAGGTTCATTAACCATCACTCCTTTGCACAAATAATAAAATATTTTTTAAACTAAGTTTGGGATTTTGTAAGCTACAAACTGCACTTTTAGCACTCTTGAATGATAAGTGCTAATCGTTATGTGTGGAATTTTATCAAAGAAAAATGGATTGTCAATACCAAATTAGCAGTCAGTTCAGTTGACTGCTAATTATTGCTGTTCTGCCTCTAAGCCAAGTCTTCGACACTCGACAAGCTCTTCAAGGGCTGCTTCTTGGAAGATATTGGTGACTTCCGAAACTTCTACAAAATATGGTTGAGCAATTGCACAGTTGTCTTGGCTAATGCGCACATAAGATGCGCCTAAATAGTAGAAAAATCGGGAGTTTGCCCCTGTTACATCCCCATAAAGCGTGGTTGCAGTTGATAAGGCGTTGATAGCATTTTGATAATTGTTTTGTAGGAAATAGGCTTCCCCTAAACGGCCGTGTGCCCTAGCCAGAGAGGGGTCTAATTCAATGGCTATCAACGCATTCTCTTCCGCAATGGGAAGTTGGCCCAACTGAAGATACATGAAAGCCAAGCCATCGTAGGCGGCTGCATTGCCCGGGTCAACCTCAATTGCGTCATTGAAGGCTAAAATCGCATCAGGAACCCGGCTTGTGGCGTAAAAGTTGAAGGCAAGCCCCATGTGCAACTCTGCGTTGGCAGGATCAGATTGAATGCCAAGCTGCCACTGTTCTCGAGCATTTTCTCGCAGTCCCAAGCTTTCAAAAACCAATGCCATGTACAGCCGAGCAATAGGGTTGTTCGGTTCTACAATGGTGGCTTCTTCGGCTCGAATTTGGGCCTCTTCGTATAGGTTTGGATTACCCTGTGACACTAATCCGCCCGCAACGTAAGCCATCGCCGTGGCGTTTTGAGGATTAAGGTCTAGGGCGCGCTGTGCTTTTTCCACCGCCTCAGCGTATTGTAATTGAGCACCAGTCGGGTCCCCAGTGTCATTTAGGCGATCGCCATTGGCAAGGTGAGCCACCGCATAGGCTGTCCACACATCCTCATTATCATTGGCCAGCAGGGTCGCGTCTTCAGCCCAAGCGAGCGCCTCTTCAGGGCGTCGAGCTTCAACGAGTAAATTCATCAGATCAATATAAAGTTGCGGTCGTGTTGCATCTAGCCGAACGGCCTCTTCATAAAAGCCGATGGCTTCTTCTAGCTCATCATCGCCGTAGCTAAGCTGGGCTAGGAGGGCGTATTCGGTGGCTGAACGGGTTGGCTCGGGCGTTGGGGTAGGAATGATAACGTCCAGAACTTCATCTCGATTTTGGATGACGAAAAGAAGGATGACCATGCTAAAAAGAAAGAAAAGCACGAATAAGCATGATGGGCCTTGGCGACGTCGCCGACTGGGTCGATCATTAATTACCATATCGGCGCGAATGGTAGCATCTGCGTGTTGGGGGGGCAAATATATTAATGTTCAGGGAACGTAGTAATTAGTAATTGGGTTATCAGAGATTGAGAGATTTGAGATTGAGCGTGTATAGGGAGGCATTCGAGAAGGGTAAGTTTTACAATATATTTGTGCTTTAGTTACCCTAATCTCTAGACCCCAATTCCCAGCCTCTAGCCCTCAATATTTTCTCGATTTTTAAAGCGCCATAATAACCCGACTGGATAACCAATCATTTTGGCGACATCGCCAACGAGGCGAATGATGGGGATGAGAGCAAAGGCGCGGAGCCGAGCCGGTGGGCGCCAGCCCCAAGTGGTGCTCCAAAGACGCTGGGCAGGTTTTTGACAGTAAACGGCCGTTCCTAAAAACAGCAGTGGCCAGCCCAACTTGCGTTCTTTCCAGATCAGCTTGAAAAGAACAGGAATCCCGATGAGGTAAGTCGCATAGCGAATGAAATGCCGAATGGGCCATAAATTCGCTTTTCCGTCCCCTCGGGCGTAATTGTAATATTGCCTGAAGAATGAGGGTAAGCTGCCGCGAGGCCGAAAGTAAGCCACGGCCGTATCGACAAACGGAAACTCGCCATACTGATCGCGGAGGGCAAAATCAAAGACCAGGTCTTCGCTGTGTTCAAGCCATTCGGGATAGCCGCCAACGGCTTCCCACGCCGTTTTGAGGAAAGCAACGGAGCGACTGGAGGGTAGAAACTTTTCAGGATCGATATCTTTGCGAGAGGGCAGCACAGTAGCCCCCATAACCACTTCGAAATCGGTATAAGGATCGGCCTCGAACCAGCCGCTAGAAACGGCCGTTTGACCAGATTCAATCGGTTTGACAAGCTCTTCAAGCCAGTAAGGGGCCAGCACCACACCCGCATCAGTGGCAGCAATAATATCTCCACTGGCCGCTGAAATGGCGCGATTGCGCCCTACGCTGATATTGGCATGAGGAACAATAAGTAACTTTAAAGGAAGCCAAGTTTCATATTCTTTCAGAATTTCAATCGTTTGATCCGTCGAACCGCCGTCACAGATCACAATCTCATCCGGAAATCTTGTTTGGTGGATGAGCGAGTCGAGTAACGGCCGTATACTTTCACCTTCGTTTTTAACTGTTGAGATGACAGATATAAACATGATCAACCTGTTCCTTCATTTTCAGTATGCTATAATCCCCGCTTGCTGGGAAAATAATCCCCGCTTGCTGGGAAAATAATCCCCGCTTGCTGGGAAAATAATCTCGGCTAATTGGGAAATGTGAGAAAAATGCGTTTGTTGAATGACCTCAAAGGTTAAGCCACGCAGTTTTCTAAGTAAATCACAAAAAGAAATTTGAACCCTTAGCCAATTACATAAACCCCATTTTGAATAGATGGTTTCTTAAATGAGAAGATGCAGATACATCTGCCCTAAGAAATATGCTAGGTAATTGGAAAGAAGTCATTTGAAGTCTATATTTGGCAAACTCTTTCCAATTAAATAATTGCAGGAAAAAATGATTGATTTATCACTTGTTATTCCAGTGTACAACGAAGAAGAAAATCTTCGTGAGCTACATAAGGAAATCACAATTGCGCTAAAAGATGAACCATACTCGTATGAAGTTCTCTTCGTTGATGATGGGAGTCGAGACCAGAGCTTTGCCATTATGGAAGCGCTTCATGAAGAAGATCCTCGCGTCGTAGCCGTTAAATTTCGTCGAAATCACGGGCAAACGGCAGGATTTGCGGCTGGATTTGCTTATGCACGCGGCAACTACATCTTGACAATGGATGCAGATCGTCAGAATGACCCCGCTGATATTCCCCAATTGATGCAAAAAATAACGACTGAAGATTTTGATGTGGTTAATGGGTGGCGAGAGAATCGGCAAGATGCGTTTATTATGCGGAAGCTGCCTTCCTTTATTGCCAATCGTCTTATTGCCAGGTTAACGCATGTACCTTTGCGCGATCGAGGCTGTTCGATGCGGGTGTTTAAAGCTGAGGTGGTGCAGGAGCTGAAGCTATATGGGGAAATGCATCGGTATATTCCTGAGATGGTGAGCTTTGCAGGGTTTACGATGTCTGAAGTGCCTGTCAATCACCGACCTCGTGTGGCAGGGACATCAAAATATGGTATCTCGCGCACAATTCGCGTCATCATTGATTTGATTACGGTGCTGTTCTTGCAAAGATTTTTCGATCGGCCAATGCGTCTTTTTGGTAGTCTGGGCTTTATTTTTGGCGTTCCCGGAATTTTGTTGGGTCTTTTCCTGACGGCTACAAAAATTTGGGCGGGTATTCAAGGAGGGCTAGCTGGCTTTAATTCGGTTCAGTTAGGTGAACGGCCGTTGCTCCTCCTTGCTGTTATGATGGTGATCTTAGGGGTTCAGTTTGCCGTGATGGGCTTGATTGCTGAACTCGTTGTGCGCACCTATTTTGAAACCCAAAACAAGCCGATTTACACGGTGCGGAAGGTCGTTCAATCCCCCGTTGCTGAAATCCAAAAAATCAATTAATCAGACTGCTATGTTAGTAGTGGAATAGCATGCTATTCCACTACTCATCCAATAGGTAGACTGGCTCGCCGTAGTAGCGGATGCCCCCTTTTTGTTGTTTTTCCATCAATACTTTATGAAGCCAGCGGTTCTTTTCCCGCAATGATTGGTCGGATTTAAGAATAGAAATGTCAGCGTTAATGCGCAGGATACGACCGGGGATGAGGAAGCGAGTAATACCAGCAGGGAAATAACGGCCGTTTAGCAGCGAAAACTGCATCACCTGTTCAACCGTATACTCTGGATATTTCACTAAAGCCGTAAAGTTTGGATGGGTTGTTTTGAGCGTGATGACATTATGTTCAAGTGTGCGCTCTGTGTGAGAGGCTTGAATGTAAGCGGCCGTTAATTGATTCAGGGCATCCATCCGATTAATGCCCGGTTTGGCGTGGACGAGAAAAACACGTCCGTCTACCAGATGAATGGTGCATAATCCCCCAAATTGAAACATCTTTTCAGCAGCATCCTCTTCGTTAATCGCCTCAAGATTGGTGTCTGATAAACCATTAACCAGATTAAAAAAATCGTTGATAGAAATATTTTCAACCAAATGAAACCAGGTAGCTAGCCCTAGACCAGCTTCCGGTGAGCTAACTTGGACAACCGCATGCGGAAAACCCAGCTGTTTCATTGCAGCAGTGCGGGTTGCCCCATCTAAAACCATATACCGTCCATCTGTCGTTTCCATGACAATAGGTGGATTACTCAAGCGAGCATCTTCATTGAGGCGAGCTTTGAGCCGGTCGACGCGTTTTTGGTCAATATATTCATGTGGCACCACCTTGTCTAGCTGCACAACTCGCAAAGGTAGAATTGATTCCACATCGACTTCTTGAAAAAATTCAATAATTTCTTCAGCGATAGTAATAGCAGATGCATCTTGGGCATCTGTTGTGCTGGCGGCGATATGGGGAGTGGCAATCACGCGCTCGTGTTGCACAAGGGCTGAATTTGGCGCGGGCTCGTTGTGGAACACATCAAGGGCGGCTCCTGCAATTGTACCCGCATTGAGTTTGTTGAGCAGTGCCCCTTCATCAACGAGTGCACCGCGTGCTGTATTGATTAAATAGGCAGATGGCTTCATTAGGCCTAATTTTTCTTGGCTCAATAAATTTCTAGTTTCATCTCGTAATGGAACATGAAGCGTGACGAAGTCGGATTGAGCCAATAGATCGTCTAAATCTACAGACTCCACATGATCGAGTAAGGACTCAGGAGTTTCCGTTTTTTGATTGATCAGAATTTTCATGTTAAACGCTTGAGCACGATGAGCCACTTCACGACCAATTCGACCAAAGCCAATAATGCCTAAGGTTTTGCCGGATAAGCTGGTGCCTAGAAACTGCTGTTTTTCCCAGCGGCCTTCCATTAAGCTAGAAACCGCACTGGGAACCCGACGCGCGAGCGCCAACATTAGCCCAAGTGTATGTTCGGCGACGGCTAACGTGTTGAGACCGGGACTGTTGACAATCAAGATTTCTTTTTCTTGGGCGGCTGCCACATCGATGTTGTCTAGTGCAGAGCCAATATTGCCGATTATTTTTAGTTTGAGCGCATGGTTCAAAGTATCTGCATCAAGCTGTGTTTCGCTTCGAACAATAATACCGTTGTAGTTGGGAATTGTTTGTTTTAATTCATCTGGAGAGAGGTTGTACCGAATATCTACGTCAACATGTTCGTTTAACATGTCGATGCCAACCTGCGAGATATGTTCGCACAGTAAAATTTGTGGGCGATGGCCATCGTTATGAGACGTCATTTTGGATTGCTCCTTCGTCAATAGTTTGTTGATTTGTCAGTCAATTAGCTAGTTAGCCTTTCAGCTCGTTAGCCCGTCAACTAAAAAACTTGTGCTGAGCACAGTCGAACTGTCCGTGCAATCCGCGCTTTATTTTTATTCTTTTCTGTGACAGTCCTTGACATGTTGCCACCTCAGAGTTTTATTGGGGATACACTTCCGGTGTCACGATGGGAGAGTATAGCAAAAAGTTTTGGGGCGGGTAGCATTGGAAATGTCTGATTGTTGTTTAGGTCAGTCGTGCAATTGGTATGAGTTTTTTTGTTAAATGGTGGACATTTTTTGTATCTCCCCTAAACTTACCGCGTGAGACAAAGAGTTCGGACATTTTTGCATTTGGGGTTGATTACATTATTGGGAGTTCCCCTTATTTCGCCGCTGTTTCATCTAACGGCCGTTCCCTGCACCCATGATGGTCATTTGCACTATCATCGCATTGCCGCGATGAAATATGCTTGGCAAAATGGCCTATATTTTTCAAGATGGCTTCCTGATGTTGCCTACGGCTATGGGTATCCGTTTTTCGTCTATCGAGAACCGACCCCGCTTTATGCTAGCTTGTTCCCACACCTTTTAGGCATGCCTCTCCCCGCCGCAGAAAATCTGTTTTATGCCCTGACTATTTTGGCGTCTGGCTGGTTCATGTATCTTTGGGTGCGCGATGTTTTTGGCTCGGTGGCAGGGATTGTATCGGCAATGGCGTACATGAGCGCTCCCTATCTGCTGGTTGATGCCTTGATTCGGGGCAATTCACCTGAATCGCTTGCCCTACCGTTGTTTCCGCTGTTGATGTGGATTGGTCGACGGTGGGTGCTAAACGGCCGTTATCAAGCCTTCCTCGTTGGGGTGTTTAGTCTGGCTTTTTTCTCGCTTAGTCACAATATATCACTTCTGCTGTTTACGCCATTTATGCTGCTTTATTTAGTCATCGTCGGTTGGAATCAGCGGCTAGATTGGCAAACTCTTGCTTTCCGAGTCTTGGCCCTATTTGTCCTTGGCTTAGGCATGACGCTCTTTTACTCAGGTGGGGCTCTGTTTGAATTAGACAGCGTGACCCTCGAACAATCAACGACGACCCGCAACAATGACTTCCGCTTTAACTTTGTCACCACGGGTGAGGTATTTGGTCCTGTTGCCACTGAAGACCCCAATTTAGTGAACCCTGACTTGAATTTCCGTTTGGGGTGGGTACCGGTGGGGTTAGCGGTGCTGGGGGTTGTTTGGGGTTTGGGGATTAAGGAGTGGGGATCGGGGATCGGGGATCTGGGATCGGGAAAAAATGCCTCAGTCGTTGATCGTCAATCTGAAATCGTAAATGAACGACGTTTGCACGTATGGGGTATGCTGTTTGCAACGGCCGTATTCCTCTTTATGGCGTTCCCCCTGTCGCGCGGGCTGTGGGAAAATCTGCCGCTGATTGATTTTGTGCAGTTTCCGTGGCGATTTGTGGGGCGGGCAGCGCTGCCGGTGGCATTTTTAGCCGGTGTGCCATTTGCAAGTGGGCAAACGTCGGTCTGGAAAAGTTCATTTTTAGTTGTGGCGCTCGGGCTACTGTTTGTTGAAACCGTACCCAATTTGTATCCCGCGCTTTGCCATGAAGAAACATTCCCCACTATCAATACCGTACACAACTATGAGCGGGTCACGGGATTGGTCGGCGTTGACCCTGAGGGTAGCTATTTTCCCAGAACGGTGAAAAAACGGCCGTCTGCGTCTCCGCTGGAAGCCAATTATTTGCAAAACAGCTTCCCTGAACGCTTTTTGCTACCAGATGGGGTCACTGGGGAACTGGTAAGGCAGACACCGCTGGGCGCAACGGTTGTGGTTGAGGGAAATGCGCCATTTACGGCCGTTTACCAAACCTTTGACTTTGCAGGCTGGCAGGCAACAGTAGATGGTCAAGCGGTGCCCATTACGCCTAGCGAGCCCGAAGGTTTAATCAGCTTTGATGTACCGGCTGGTTCGCACACGCTGTCCGTCAAATGGGGCTCAACACCGCTCCGTTCGACCCTGCTGGGCTTAAGCTTATTCTCCTTGGCAGGAACGGCCGTTGTTGGGTTTGTCCTGTATGAAAAGAGGGAAGAGAGAAGAAAGAGGAGAGAGGAGAGAAGAGATGGTCAATTTGTCACGTGGGCCGTTTTTGGCGTGGCGATTGTGACGATTTTTCTGAAGTTTGGGGTGTTTGATAGAGTGGACACGCCTCTGAGGCAGGTGGGTGCGCTCAATGTGCCTAATTCGGTTGCCATTCAGGGTAGTGAGCTGTTGATGAGCCACGTTGAAATTTCCGACCGAAATAACCCAGCCGACGAAATCATCGAAGTGCGCATGGCGTGGACGGCCGTTTCTCACCCAACTCGCAACTACCAAACAAACGTTTGGCTTGAGGATGAGGCTGGTCATTTGTGGAGCGATAAAAACACCTTCCGCACTCGAAAATATGAAGATGCACCCCCGACGTTAGCTTGGCAACCTGGTCAATGGGGTTGGGAGATATGGGAAGTTGAGCCACTAGCTGGTATTCCACCTGGAAATTATAAACTGGTTATGACGCTCTTTGATCTAGAGACGCTTGAGCCTGTCACTTTGACCGGGGAGAATGGCCAAATTTTAGGCCCAACAGCGGCGCTAATGGAGATTTTCATTTCATCGCCGGGCGAGGCTCAAGTTTTAGCACCTCAGTATCCGCTGGAAACGGCCGTTCCTCATACAGGACTCAAACTGCTAGGCTACAATCAAGATCGTGAAGTGGCTCAGCCTGGTGAAGCCATGCTGGTAACGGTGTTTGCAGAGCGTGTTTCGTACGAACCGGTGTGGCCATTATCAATCTCGCTGGTTGATGAAGCAGGTGAAATGCAAAAGGAATGGTCGATCTCGATTTTAGATTCTGAACTTTGGGAAGATGGACAGCGATATCGTGGCCAACGCATTTTAAATGTGCCGGGGGGGCTTGAAAGCGGGACGTATCAATTTATGTTCCAGGATGAAGTAGCGCTGGGCACGTTAGAGGTAAATGCGCCAGAGCGGATATTTGATGCACCTATGTTTGATACGGTCGTTGATGTTATCTTTGTTCATGCTGAGGAAACGGCCGTGGCTTCTCTGGCAGGCTATACACTTACAACCGACAGTAATCATCTAAATATTGAGTGGGTTTGGCAGGCTCAATCAGAAGTTGACATAAGCTATCGAGTGTTTGTCCATCTGGTTGACAAATCGGGCCAAATCTTAGCCCAATCCGACGGTGAACCTGCTAATTGGGTCCGCCCAACCACCAGCTGGGCCGCGGGTGAGTACATTCTTGATTTACATCAGTTGCAGCGACCCGCCGATGTTGCACTCATGGAGTTAGAACTCCGGGTGGGGCTGTATAATCCATCGAATGGTGTTCGCCTAAGCTCTCAGAGCGGGGAATTCCTAACTTTCTCTCCCGCTGAATAATTGTCTTGAATTTGATGATGCTAATTTACAAGCTACTTGAAATAGTCGACGTGGTCTGCCACAAATTGTTCATATGATGTTGCTGGAACCCCCACGACATTTTCAAAATCTGCGGTTGGCTCAGCAAACCATCCCTCACGGGCTTCTTTGTAAACATTGATAACGGCCGTTGAACGGCCAGCCTTTTTTAATCTATCCATAAACATTTCATCTGAAACATCTACCCAGCGAATTTGCCGACCTGTTTTTTGTGACAAAACCGCCTGCATCTGCTCAATTGTGATGCCTTCTGGGCCAGTTAATGTGTAGGCGGCCCCATTGTGCTTGCTTGGATCATCTAAGGTTAAAAGATGAACAGCTATAGTACCGATGTCTCGAGCATCAAGGAAGGCGACTTTGGCTGATCCAATCGGTAAGAAAAACTGATTATCACCAGGTGCGATGATGGCTTGATTGGTTGTAAAATGCTGTGCAAAGATCGTGGGTCGCAAACTCGCGTATGGAACGCCTGATTCTTTAATGGCCTGTTCTCCATACCCGTGAATCAAAGGGATGCCACTTGGCGTATCGTCCGGCTGGGGAAGCCTGGCGCCAATTACCGAATGCTTGACGACAAATTCAAGGTCTGCATATTTGGCTGCTATTTCCATGAGGTTGCGATGCCACTGCACCATTTCAGGCGGCACAAAAGGTGGGAGTGCGTAAAGATGGGTGACCCCCCTAAAGGCATCTTGAATAGATGACACATCATCCCAATTTGATGATACAAGACGAATATTGTCACCAAATTGACGTAATCGTTGCGATTTTGGGCTGCTTGGGTTGCGTGTGGCGGCTCTAATTTCGTTATGTGAGTCTGCAGCGGCCAATTTTTCAACCAAGCTTGCTCCAGTTGTGCCTGTTGCGCCTGTAATTAAATAAATTTTTTGGCTCATTGCTGACTCCATTAAGTGATCCGAAGTTTCAAAATTGAAACTTTTGCTAGATAAAAGCTTCGGAACTCCGAGGAAACGAAGGTGGTAGCCATCGTTTTATTCAAAGTAGGAACTTCGTTTCACATAAATAAATTTTGTGCTCAACTGTAGCCTAGCTACTATATAATTCTGCGATTATAACTTTTGGAAATTGGGATGCAAAAGGGGGCAGTCTTAAGGGAGGAGCTCTCTCAAGAATGATGCTAACAATAATCTAATATCCCTCAGATCATTCTCTAAGATTTGACATACATTTTTCTAACGTGCCAAAATCAAAATAGGGACCATCAAACAAAACGACCCCCGCTTAAGTGTTACGAAGTTTCTAATTGGAAAACCTTGTTAGATAAAAACTTGGGAACCTCGAGGAAACGAAGTTTGCAACCGTCGTTTTATTCAAAGCAGGAACTTCGTTTCACTTAAAGGGGATAACCAAAATTAAAACTTTAGGAGATGTTAAAATGACAAAATTAGTTCGATGGAACCCTTATCGCACCAGTATTTTTGATGAATTCGATCGTTTATTTGACGCGTCTTTCTCAAAGTCAACCCCTACCTCAAACTGGAGCGTGGCGATTGACGTTGTAGAGAATGATGATGCGTACATAATCGAGGCATCTGTGCCCGGCATAGCAGCCGATGATTTAGATGTCACTTTGGAAGACAACGTTTTGACACTGAAAGGTGAAGTCAAATCGGAAGAGGCTTCCGAAAACACTCAATACCACGTTCGTGAGCGTCGTTACGGTAGCTTTAGCCGCCGCGTTCGTTTCCCCGTGGCTGTCAATGGCGAAAACATCGCTGCTACTTATGAAAACGGCATTTTAACTTTGAACGTGCCTAAGGCTGAAGAAGTTAAGCCAAAGAAAATTGAGGTTACTGTTAGCTAAGTAAACTGAAAGTTTTTGAGTTTACCTCCCCATAATACTTCGTTACATAAGAAATTTTAAGTTTTTCCAGAGAAGAAGTATTTAAAAACTTTGGTAACAAAGTAATAATGAGGCTAACAAAAAATAAAAAAGCGCTGGGATTTGTTACCAGCGCTTTTTTATTTTATGGCTTTGTTATGAGTGGCAGGTAGCTCTCAATCGCTTCCGGCGTGGCTTCTGCACCAGGATCATCCGGATCGGGCGTGCTTGTGGCCGTTGCGGTAGCGGTATGGGTTGCTGTTGGTGTAGGGGCGACGGTGTCTGTCAAAATGGCAACATACTTTAGATGAATAATTGCCTCGGCTCGCGTGGTGTTGTCACCTAAAAAGACAAAATTAGGTTGCTCGTAGGGATCTGGAATATTAAATGGTGGGTCTGGATTATCTGAATAATCGCGAGTGCTGCCTGTTAGTGTGGGCATGCCCGTAGCGGTTAATGTGTAGCTGTCGTCAATGATTTCAAGATAGTATGTGGTTTCAGTGGTTGTATCAAAAGTAACCGATTCGGCGACGTCAAAAAGATCAGTTCCATTTCCTTCACGCGCATAAACAGTATCCTCGTGAAAGCCGATTTCGATGCCAATTGCATTTTTATCAAGCAAAATGATACTAAACCCAGAGCGCTCAGTATCGGTGTAGGCTTCCTCTTCAATGCGAACTGTGAACGCCATCCCAAATCCATCTGCTGCATCGTAGGTACCCGCTTCAGCCGGATCAACCCCATATCCGGCGTAATCTCCTCGTTTAGCGGTAGAGTCAAGGACAGTGGCGCCATTTGTAAATGTTTGTGTCGAGGATGTAGGCACAAAACCTTCCCCATAGCTTGCGTAACTCATGTTTTGGGATGCGGGGAGCCCGCCCTGTGTTGCATCGTATAAAACGGTCGTGTTGGTGTTAACGGCCGTTGATGCCGGCCGAATTAAAGATAAAAATCCGAAAATTCCAATAAAAAGAAATACAAATAAACCAAATTTTGCATCAAATAATTTCATAAATAAGTCACCTCTACGTCATGGTTAAATCGATCATAGAGAGTGACACTTGCATTGCCAGTTACGTTCGTAGAGTGGCAGAGTAGTAAGGTGAGGAATGAAAGAGTGTGAGGAATGAAAGAGTGAATGTGTGAGTGATAGAGTGTGTGAGTGAAGTAACCTGAGGGCGTTTGCTGACAAGCTGGATCGATTATAACCCACAGCTCTGCCGCATTACAGCCACATCCGGCATGATGCCCGTCCAGATTTCGAACGCCTTGGCACCTTGCCAGATGAGCATGCCAAGACCGTTAGCGGTTCGACAGCCTGCCGATTGGGCTTGGTTCATTAGTCTGGTTTGCTGAGGATTGTAAACGAGGTCATAAACAAAGCTTCCTGTTGGAAATGGCAAACTTTCTGGCCAAATGGAGCTTTCGGCATTGGGGGTCATCCCAAGCGGCGTGGTATTAATAATGATTGGCGCTTGGCACGATTGAGACACCTCTGGCAGTTTGCTCAAAGGTGATTGATGCAAAATGTTGGCTGGACAAAACGGTGCGATGCTGTTGATGAGCTCAGTCGCTTGTTCTACACGGCGACTGAGAAGGGTGATGCGTTTGGCTTCGGCTTTAGCTAGACCAAAAACAATGGCACGGGCCGATCCGCCGGCTCCTAAAACAAGACACTCTCGCCCCTTGACGGTTACATTAAGTTGTACTAAATCAGCTAGAAAGCCTGACCAATCGGTGTTAAAGCCGGTAAGAAACGGTTCATTGGCTTCCAACTCGATTTTGATGGTGTTGACGGCCCCAATAGCCTGCGCCCCAGCTTCAATTTTGTTGAGAACCGGCATCACGGCTTGCTTGTGTGGAATGGTAACATTGACCCCGCGAAATCCCAGCGCGGGCAGGCCACGAACGGCCGTTTCTACTAAATCAGGTCTGACAGGCAGGGGTACATACGCCCAATTTAACCCTGCCGCTTCCGCTGCCGCATTGTGCATAGCCGGACTGAAACTGTGTGAGACAGGCCAGCCAAGTAAGCCGATAAGTTGGGTTTTTCCGTTGATGTTCATAATTTTGAC
>JBCCFD010000098.1:0-19715 GCA_039029915.1 Chloroflexota bacterium | reverse complement strand
CAGGTGTTTGTTGCAAAATGATCCCAAAAGATAGGCAGGCATCTTGAAGATCGTTACCTATAAACTCTGGGCCATTATCAACAACCAGCATATGGGGTAAACCATAGGCTAACCAAGGGTGCGCAGTTTCATAAACTTTCTGAACATCTGGTTTTGGTTGGATGGCATGAGAAAGACAGGAGGCGACTGTTAGATAATTTGGAGGCTCAAAACCTAAGTAATATCCTAATGGATATCTTGTAGCGACATCAATGCAAAATGTAAGTGTTAATCGTCCAGCAACGCAACCATCCTTTTCATCTACAACCACAAAGTCCGTTAATGTGTGATCGATTTCAACTCGCTGTAAGGGTAATAATGGTTTGCTTGATTTTTCATATTGACTGAAAAATCTTTCAGTTTCGTTTCTGCCTCTTTTTGCTAGCATGCGTTTGTGAAGATCTAAAGAATGAAGTTTCCGCCATATTGTAGATTTGGAGGGAATCGATAGATGCCCATCACGATGTAGATTATGATTTTCAAATTTGATTTGACGGGCGATTTCATTTTGCAGGGTTGAAAGGGTTACCTTTTCTCTACGATAATAATATTCTTCGATTACGCCGATAACGATTTTTTCAACTTGAGGATGCAAAAAGGATTTTCGTACGGAGCTCTTTCTATTTCTAGGGACTAATGCTCTTATATCTTCACCACTTGTAGTATAAAGTTTTATCCAACGATAGACTGAAATGACGCTAATGGGAAGTTTCGGCAGAGTGCCTGCTTTTTGTTGTTTTTTAATTTCCTCAACTCGATTTTCAACATCCTTTTTTATTCTTTGTTTCTTCAGAAGAGGGTGTATCACTTGAAATCGATATTTTGCAATCTGCTGTTGGTTTTCAGAGTAGTCCTGTAACGTTATCTGTGGTTGCTGAATTTCACATGATTGAGCCCCAAGGAAAGATAGTTCACTTTTATGAATTGCTACAGTCAGGGAGTCGTACGTAACCGATATATATTCACCATCTTTGACCCGTTCAATACTAATTTTGTTTCCAGCCAGATACCTAATGACTTTGTAAATTTCATCTTTCCAAAGAAATTCTGTTCCAGGGGAAAATCGATTGAAACCCATCTTGAAGCTCCTTTTGTGTTGATATCGGTGATTGCAGTGAGATTGGATTTGATAACAAAGGGGTAAATAAATGTTGGTAATAAAGTAGGTGAAAAATAGTGGGGCAAACTTGGCTGGGACAATCAGCATCTATTGCATAAATGATGTCATGAATGGAGATAGGCGTCCTCAAGTTATTGGCAAGTAATGTTAATAATCTGATATCAGGTATATGATGTGCAAACTGGGATAGGTATTGGATGTTTTTTAACGCTTGACCATTGCGAATTTTGGAATCTATGGCCAATACAAATGTTTGGTTATGTAAGTCACACCAAGATTCTGCTGCGGCATATTTAATAAGATTTTTTTCTTGAGAAGCAAACCTCTCTGGTTTGCATTCTATAAGAGAGCAATGACCACTACGAAAATGAGCCTGAAAATCTGGAGTGTACTGTTTAACCTTCTTCTCATCTGTGAATTCGATAGTTAAAGGTTGTTCTTCGTATGTAACAACTTCTGGGTCAAATTCCAGTAGATAAATAACATCACGTTCGATAAGTGATTCATAAGACACCATTTTTCGATTTTTGATAGATGGGAATTTACCAACGATGTTCTTGCCAATATTACGGACCTTACGAACAGGCATAGTAGAAGCCTCCGTTGAAAATATACAGTTGTGGTACGATTTGGAATTTGTTGGGAATAATTGAAACTGATTTGGGGATATTTGTGAAAAGGGTGTGCTTGGTTTGTAGATAAAAGCTATCTACTAGCGCACGAGTGTAAATCACGAACTCCTTTTGAAGGTGAGGCTTTGTGTTTTTTTTGCTTATTCTGAGTGTTAAGCGAGTTAACAATTAAGGTCGCAAGAATATTCCGTAATAGTAAATCTTGTAGATTTTTGTCCGTTACCCAAGATGGAAATTCAACAGTAACAGGGGTGTTGTGGTTATGTGGCCGCAAGATAGTCATATCAATGAGGTGACCATTACTCTTTTTTTGAATGATTGGTGTGCGAGTCCCCTTGGAAATCAACTTGTTAATGACCTCTAAGTCAGATGGGACGTTGTGTGTTTCAATAAACGGAAACGAGGTAATAAGCTTGGAAAATTCATATGTAGCACATTGGTGTACAGAAACCAGAGCCAAAGATTGGTCATTTAAAAGGTGAGCAGGTTCTTTATAGTGACCAAGCAATACTTCAATTTGTTGATTAGTAATTATGTGCTTGAATGGGAGCGGCTGTTTTAAATGTTTTATGGCCCATTGAATAAGGTTCTGATTATTATCCCTAACTTGACCTACTTGGATCGAAAAATTATTTGCTATGGATAACTCTTTTAGAAAAACAGGCGTGATATGGTTCATCGAAAGGATATTCGGCAATCTTTCAGTAGGCACGGCATCTAAGGCTTTTAGCCAAGCTGCGTAAACATACGCAGACATTGGTTTACTAAATAAGTTTGATGGATTATTTGAGCTCATATACACCTTTCTTGAATGACTTTCTTTGAACAAAAACAAAAGAGATGATCGCAAGACATTAAAAATAAAAAACGCCACACCCGAACCCAGGATGTGGCGCATATTAGCCAAATTATTGATCGAAACTTTTCCTGCCTTAGCGGGGAAGTTTTGATAAACTAATTGAAGCCAACAGCCTGTTCGTCCAGGTTGTAGGTTAGATCCTTGGGGAGTGTTCGCGCACTTCCCTAGGGTCACCATCTTCTAACATCAAGTGACCATCTCAAAGCTATTATGAAAGCTGAAAAGACTATTGTCAAATAGCCTCTATCCTCAAAATTCCCTCTTGTAACTCAACAGAATAGAGTACATATAGGCCAGTTTCAAATATGGTTAAACATACTTGAAAAAATGATGTCGCCCAGTATCAGTTTAGGTGAAATGGGATGTCGGCTGGTCTCAAAATTTGCGGAATAGTAGTACCAATTGGTGTGAAATAAGGACCATTTTCCCGTATGGTCAGTTTCAATAGCCGTCGAATCCTACATTTCTACAAAAAGGGGTCTGGGTTGATTGAGGGTAATTTCCTATGTACACATTAGTTTCTATCAGATTCAATACTAATGTTCCGTCCAACAAAGAGCGCCGAATCGCATGAGGGGACGGAACCTGAGATTTTGACAAACAGTTTGCATTCATTTGTCCAGCAAAAGAAATTTGTCAAAACAGAAGATACACGTAGGTCATTATCCTTAGGACAGACAATTAATGAATCATTTTAACCAAAGAATCCAATCAGGGCAGTCCCTTGTCGAATATGCTTTATTACTCATGCTTGTTTCGAGCACTATATTTTTAAGCCTTTCGGTTTTGGGAAATGGCGTTTCTGATAGTCTTGATGATATTGATTTTGATGGTGATAGAACAAGTGAAGATGGGCTTCATGTTTTTTTGCTTGACCAAAATCAAACTGGCATCCCAAACGGCCGTATTTATGCTTACTTAGAATCAGGCGAATATACTGATATTTATCAAGATACGAACTCCAATGGTGAAACCGCCTTTACCCTAGAGCCAAATAGCTATCTATTTTTGACTGAATATCAGGGAGAATGGTTCTGGTCTGACCTTGTTCAATGGCCAGAACAGTCAACAGCAATTATTCAAATCGAAAGAACCCCATTCATTGTAACAACAATCGATCTCGCTGGTAATCCGATTAGAGATGTGCCAATTTCCGCATTTGATGCAGCCGGAAATTACTTAAACGCCACGCTTATCACAAACGTGAGAGGGGAGGCTAACTTTAACCTTATTGGTGAAAATGTAGAATTTCGAGCTGATTATGAGGGGGAAGCTTACTACTCAGATTTGGTTCCCTTGGCCCAAGGAAATGCCACAATTACCTTAGATATTTGCCAAGAAGGCCAATTCCGAGCGGAATATTTTAACAATAGAACTTTAGCCGATGACCCCGTTTTGATTCGTTGTGAATCCGAAATTCAATATGAATGGGGTCGAGGGTCCCCAGCGGCTGGTGTAAATTCCAATAGATTTTCCGTACGCTGGACGGGTTATATCCCCTTAGACTCTGACACAACCTATGCGTTTACAACAACAGCAGATGATGGGGTACGAATTGTAGTCGATGATGAAACCATTATTGATGCTTGGCGTAATCAAGCTGCCACCACCTATACAGCTCGAAAAGAGACACAAAGCGTTTTAACTAAAGTAGTCATGTCTTATTATGAAAATGGCGGGAATGCCGTCGCTAAATTGAACTGGACCCCAGTGGTAACGTTAAACTGCCCAGACAATCAATTTTTAGCTGAATATTTCAATAATCGGAATTTAAGCGGTGAACCAGTATTCTCAAGATGTGAATCCCAAATTGATTATAGCTGGGGCACAAATTCGCCCGGTAATGGCGTGAATGCAGACAACTTTTCAATTCGCTGGCGAGGCAATTTCTCCTTTGAAGATGGGGATTACGCCTTTACAACGACCGCAGATGATGGCGTGCGCATTTGGGTTGATGGCGAACAGCTTATCGACAGATGGGTTCCTCAGTCTGCCACAACCTATAGCGCCAGAAAATCAATGGCAGCCGGAAATTATGTAGTTCAAATGGAATATTATGAAAGAGGTGGCAATACGCGCGCCTATTTTTCCTGGGATACCATCACAACCTCCTGCCCGACAGGTCAATTCTTTGCCGAATACTACAATAATCTTAATTTAAGCGGTGACCCCGTGTTTGCCCGATGTGAAAGCCAAATTAACTACAATTGGGGCAGCGGGTCCCCAGGCTTTGGTGTAAATTCAAACAATTTCTCCGTCAGATGGAGCGGAGATTTTGATTTTTCAGGTGGTAATGTGACGTTCACAACGCGCACGGATGACGGTGTTCAGCTTTATGTCGATCAGAACCTGATTATTAATCAATGGCGAAACCAATCAGCAACCACCTATCAATCAACCCAGACGTTATCAGCAGGGACACATCAAATTATGCTGGTTTATTTTGAGCGTGGTGGACAAGCTGTAGCTGAGTTTGATTGGGAATAGGCAATAGGTGATAAGATGAGCGATATGCAAAATACCCCTAATGATTTGAATGATTTGCGTGAGTGGGTTAACGCTAACGATGAAATGATTGCCCATGAGGCATTAGACCCATCCTTGAAAACGGAATTAAAATTTTTCTCTCGTCAAGCGGGTCACTATTTAAGACCCATTATGATTCGCACCCTTTGGATGTTGTTTTTATTTATCCTGCTGGGGCAACTTTACTATCTGTATATTTTTGTTCCAAAACAGCCTGTGGTGGCCCCCATCCCTTTGTCCGTGGCCGTTGAACAAATAGGGGACGATTTGCCAGAACCCCCTAAACCCCCGTCGGTTCGATAAACCTTTTGCCGAATGGCGGGGGCATTGGGATAATAACTTCAGGGAAGAGAAGGCTCTAAAGCTGACAAGCTGGTAGCAAGCAAGCTATCAGCTCCATATCTGGAGGAAAACCGATGACTGCCACGGTGACATCACCCTTAGCTAACTTATCTGAAAAAGAATACAACCGCCGCATACGAGCTTGGGCTTTATATGATTGGGCGAACTCAGCATTTGCAACCACGATTTTGGCAGCTGTGCTACCTGCTTACTACAGCAGTGTGGCTGGCGCAAACTTGCCGAGCGCAGCAACTGCTACGCAATATTGGAGTATTACCCTCTCTATTTCGGTTTTCGTTGTTGCCCTCATGTCGCCTATTTTAGGGACTGTCTCCGACATTATGCGTGGTAAAAAGAAGTTTCTGTCTCTATTTATAACCGTTGGGGTAATTGGTACGGGCTTGCTGGTTCTTGTTGATTCAGGGGATTGGCTATTAGCTTCTATCTTTTTCTTGATTGGTCGAATCGGATTCGGGGCAGCGAATGTGTTTTATGATGCATTGTTGCCTCATGTTGCCAAAGATGAAGATCAAGATCGCGTTTCAACTTATGGATATGCCCTAGGTTATTTGGGTGGTGGTATCTTGCTGGCTGTTAATGTGGTCATGATTTTTACGCTTCCCGGTAATTGGGGTGTCCGCTGGTCGCTTTTTAGTGTGGCCATTTGGTGGGCCATCTTCTCTATTCCGCTATTCCGCGTGGTGCCAGAGCCAGAAACAGCCAGCCGTCAACTTCAACCGGGCGAAAGTTTGGTTGAGGTTAGCTTTAAACAGATTCGGGAAACGCTGCGCGAGATTCGCAACTATCGGGAGCTGTTCCGCTTTTTGGTGGCTTTTCTTATTTATAACGATGGCATTGGCATCATTATTTCTGTGGCGGCAATTTATGGTGCAGAACTGGGGTTTAGCACGACAGAGTTGGTGCTGGCAATTTTGCTGGTGCAGTTTGTAGGCATTCCTTTTAGCTTGGTTTTTGGCAATTTACCGACGCAGGGCAATAAATGGCAAACGGTGTATGTAGCGTTTGTGATTTTTAACATTATTGCGCTCCCTACAACGGGGATATTGGGAAAATTTGTTTTGGATAATAGCCTGACGGGAACGCCATCACCTGATTTTGTGGCGACGGATACGGCCGTTGGTCAAGGTACCCACGCAATTAACAGCAGTGCCTTTGCCTTAACGGGCACATTTTCTGAAGAAACTGTATCCGGGGCCATGCGAGGCCAGAGCTGTGCTTGGTACGCGTTTGGCTGTGATGAAGCGCAGTTTGATACCGTTTATGCAGTGACGGATGATGTCAACGGCCGTGTTGATTTCGCTTACAATGGTCAACCGGTTGAGATCACCTACAGCACTGGCCCCGACCGAGGTGTTTGGGCCGTTGAGCTAGACGGCCAACCTCTGTTAGATGACGAAGGGGAACCCGTGCTCATTGATGCCTACAACGCCACTGAGCGATTTGATGTCACAACCAGCCTCAGCGCAGATGCTGAAGGGGAACACGTGCTTTCCATTGTTAACAGCGGTGAGCGTGCCTCCGAAAGTTCAGGCAATGTCCTGTCTGTATCACAGGTTGAAGTCCTTCAGCCACTTAGGGGCAGCAATTTGGGCGTGATTATTGGCGTCTTGTTTGGCTTGCAGATTATTGGTGGACTCTTTGCTTGGTTAACAGGGCCGCGCCTGTTCCAAGGCATTGCTAACCTACTTGATACTAAGAAGAGCATTATTTTGGCGCTGATTGCCTATGCCATCATCGCAATTTGGGGTTTCTTCCTCAATTCCGTGATTGAGTTTTGGTTCCTGGCCTTTATGGTGGCGGTGGTGCAAGGAGGTAGTCAAGCGTTGAGTCGCAGCCTGTACGCCGCAATGACACCCACAGCTATGAGTGGTGAGTTCTTTGGTTTCTTTAGCATTATGTCGAAGTTTGCGTCCTTTTTGAGTCCGCTGGTGTTTGTGATTTCGGTGGCTCTTTTTGACAGCAGTCGTCCCGGTGTGGCTAGCCTCTTCTTTTTCTTTGCCATCGGTATTTTCTTGCTGACCCGCGTTGACGTAGATGCCGGTAAGGCGTATGCTCAACAAAAGGATGCGGCGCTAGCGGCGGGGGATTAAAAGCTAGAGTACAGAGATGGGGGTGGGCATAGGATAATTTGCTGGTTGGTGGGTTGTCTTGTGTCATCACTATCCAGAATAAATGAGATTAGGAGATTGGGTAATTGCCAATCCCTAATCCCCAATCCCTACCTATCAAAATCACTCATTTCCATGTAAAATCACGTCATGGATGATCGTTTGCAGTCGAAATTGCGTCGGTTAGGTGTAACAAGGGGGACACGCAACCTCAAACCTGCGCCACCTGTTAAACCACCGAGACATGGTTCGGCTCCTCCTACTGATCGTGAATTTGAGCAGGTTTTCCCTGGAGCCGTTGTGCAGGAAACGGCCGTTGGGAGCTGTCTTGTTTTAGATAAAGTGTATCCACTTTCGTTTCAGCAAGGGCAGGCGATTCTAGGGGAGCTGCTGGCTTATTTGCCAGAAGCGATGGTGCCCTATGCCAAAGAGCCTCGATTGACCGGCCTCCATTTTACAGACGCGCTCTTTATCGATACAGAAACAACAGGACTCGCCGGAGCAGGCACCTTGGCCTTTATGGTCGGCGTCGCTTTTTTTGATCAGCAAAAGTTGGCGAATGGGGCAACAGGGTATGTGTTTGTGGTGCGCCAATATTTTTTGCGGAACCATGCTGACGAACCGGCGATGCTGCGTTTACTGGAAGAGCTGGCTGCGTCAAAAACGTTTTTGATTTCGTTTAACGGCCGTTCTTTCGATATCCCTCTTTTGGACAACCGATATTTGATGAACCGGCAGCCTTCTCCGCTGAGCAGTATGCCCCATTTAGATTTGCTGCCTCCATCTCGTCGCTTGTGGCGTTTGCGCTTAGGTTCCTGCGCGTTAGGCTCGCTTGAAGAAACCTTGTTAAGCATTAAGCGAACTCACGAGGACGTGCCCGGCTTTCTCATCCCGAACATGTACCATGATTACGTGCGGTCAGGTGACCCGAGCGAGATGCGGCGCGTTTTTTACCACAATCACGAAGATATGCTGTCGATGGTGACGCTGGCAACGGCCGTATTGCAGCTGATTACCCAGCGAGAAGGGCTCCCCCTAGATTTGTTTAGTTTGGGCAAGTGGCAAGCGGATCTAAGGCTCGTGATCGAAGCCGAAACAACGCTTCGGCAGGCAGCCGATGCTGAATTGCCGCTGGAGACGTACCATCAAACGTTGTCCCGCTTGGCTTTGCTGCTTAAGCAAAACAACAGACGCGCTGAAGCTATTGTATTGTGGCAGCAGATTGCGTCGACGACTTATGATGATGTAGATGCCCACGTTGAGCTGGCAAAGTTTTATGAATGGCACGAGATTGATTATCAAAAAGCGACCTTCTGGACAGAACAGGGGCTGACAATAACAAAAAGCTGGCGCAATCGTGGATATGGTCAGATGGTTGGTGCTGAATTAGAGCATAGGCTCCAGCGACTCCAGCGTAAATTAACTGATTCACAAAAATCTTCTAAACAACAATGACGACACCATTTCTCGATCTGCCCAAAACTGGCAAGTCTGAGCCGCAGCAGTTTGCCCTAGGCATTTTTGTTATTCTTTTTTGCTGGTTTATTTTGGGAAGTTTGCCCTACCAACTATTAATTTCCCAAATAAGTTCAGATAACAACCCCGCTACTTTGATTGACCCTAGTACAGGTTTGCCGATTGGGGTCCAGCCGCTCCTCGTTTTTGTGGTTTCAAACATGTCGTTTTGGTTCCTGATCTTGGGCATTTTTGTGGCGGTGCGCTTCGTTCATCAACGGCCGTTTCTTAGCTTAATCACCCCGACTAGAAAAATGAGTTGGGCTCGCGTGTGGCAAGGTTTTGGGGTGTATTTCTTCCTTTTAGCGGTGGCGACCGGTATTGAATATCTTTTGATGCCAGAAAACTTTACCTTTTCTCTCAATATCACAGCCTTTTTACCTTTTCTATTGGTGATGCTGCTGCTGATCCCGATTCAAACCTCAGCAGAAGAGCTTCTGTTTAGGGGCTATCTGCTGCAGGCCACAGGCATAGGCATAAAGAGTCATTGGATATTGGCGACTATCAATGGCATATTGTTTATGGTACCTCACTTGGGAAACCCCGAGGTCACAGACAATCCAGTCTTGCTGCCGCTCTTTTTCTTTGTGATTGGCGCATTTTTGACAATCGTTACCTTAAGAGATAATCGACTTGAGCTCGCTCTAGGGGTTCATGCCGCGAACAATTTGTTTGCTGGTATCGTGGTGAACTATTCGAATTCTGTTTTACAAACGGAATCCATTTTTTTGCTAAATGAACTTAACGCTGCCTATTCGGTGGGAACATTGCTAGTCACTTCAATTATTTTTTATGCATGGTTGACACCTAAAAATCAAATCAATGGAAGAACTGAGTTTGAAGAAGAATTGGGATAAAACTTCCTCTTCATTGAGGAGTCAAAAAACGTTTGCTGAAAGCAACTTCAAGCGCTTTGTTTTTGTTGATGTTAACCGTCGAGACAGCAAGATGAAACGGCCGTTTCTATGGCTGCTGTTTGGGACGATGTGTCTACTTTGGGGAACAGGTTGTTTTCCCTCCGCGTTAATTGCTCAAAACAACGGCCCATTGCCGACGCTTATCCCTTCGTTTACGCCTGCTGTTTCATCATCTGAGATTGGGTCAACGCCTACTCTAGACTCTGTTGTTGATGTGCCTCCAACTTTTACACCACAAGGTGTTGTGCTGCCGTCTGCGACGCCGATTCCCACAGAGGTGCCTACAAATACCGCCACGGCCGTTCCCCTATCGCCTACCCCTGTAACACCAGAACCAACTGTGCCTCAGGTGACTGTCGCGGCGAAAGCCCCATTGATTGAAGCGGTTCCGGCGCGGCTGGGATGTGACGAAAACGGCCGTTTATTCAAAAGTCAATTTCCAAGTGATGTGGGCGGTCCTTTGCGAGATTACCATATTTATTTACCCCCTTGCTACGGGATGGATGGCCGGACTTACCCGGTGCTTTATTTATTCCATGGATCAATTCAAACGGATTCTCATTGGGCTGATTTGGGCTTGGCCAACATCCTCAATGATAAGATGGGCTCTGGCGAGTACCCACCGTTTGTTGTGGTGATGCCGAACAATGGGTCGATTGGCAACACAACCTCGGGGAATGACCACAGCATTGAGGGCGTAACGGTTAATGCTTTAATGCCTTATATTGAATCGATCACCTGCACTTGGAACGATGCGGAAGGGCGTAGCTTGGGTGGGATTTCGCGTGGAGGGTATTGGGCGTTGATGATAGCGTTTAGGCATACGGATCTGTTTACGGCCGTTTCAGGGCACAGCAGCCATTTGCGATTTGAAACAGACGATCCCGTTTATAATCCGCTGGCGACTTATGAAACAGCGGATCTATCCAATATGCGCATTTGGATGGACTGGGGCGAAACTGACTTTTTGCGAACCGGTCAACGGCAGCTGGCCCGTAGCCTGCATGAAATCAATGCTAATTTAACTGATGCAGTTAATGACGGCGGGCATAATGAGCGATATTGGTTGACGCATCTCCCCAGCTATCTTGACTGGCACGCCGCTGAATGGTCTACAGACCGAGCTGACTATCCGGAGTGCGATATCTAAGCTGATTGACAAGGCAAAATAAGAACAATTGACGATTTTCGATTGACGATGCGGCACCTTACCCCTAAAACCCCCCATAAAATATCTTCCAAACAACACGCCACTTTGCCACCATTTTGTAGGCTTCCCGTAAGGCAAGAACAAAAACTAACCATTAAGTTTATAATCCTAACCAAAACAAAGTTGACAAGCTGACCAGCTAACAAGCTGATAGCCCCAAAAAGGAGTTCCCCAACAATGAGAAGTTTTCGGCATTGGATTTTACTGGGTATTGGTTTATTGATTCTTGCAGGGTGTGGCGAGCCGCCCGAAACTGAAATTATTGAAGATGTAGCATTAGAAAACGCACTGGCAGATGATGTTGACGATGAGCTGGATGAGGCTGAAACTGCCGTTGAACAAGCCGAGGAAACGGAAGAAGCAGAAGAAATGGAGGAAGATGAATTCGAGGAGGACGAGTCGGATAATTCAGAATTAGAAGAGAATGACGAGGAGCCTCAAGAAGAGATGGAAGAAGAGATGGAGGAAGACGCCCCTGACCCTTCTGAAGAAGCAACCCTACCACCGCCCGCGGTGGAAGAGGAAGCTGTGCCACCGCCCCCAACGCCTGAACCTAAACCGTTTGATTTTACCCAAGCGCCACCGCAAATTGTGAATGGAGAAACGGCCGTTATTGCCGGTACAGCACCTAATATTGGAGGAGATGTCACGGTTGAACTGGTCGCTGGGCCGCATCTGCTGGCGCAAACCAGTACGCAGGTGAATGGCAATGGCGATTGGGAAGTGCAATTACCGGTGCCGTTCACTGTGTATGGTGCTGGCCGAATTCGAGCGTTGAGCGGCGTTGAAACGGCCGTTCGGCCCGTTGGCCTTTTGGTCGCAGAAGCCGATCCGCTCGGGGTTACTGTTAACGGCGTGCAGCCCTTTCCTGACACAACGGCCGTATCGGGCGCACCGCTTTTCTTCGCTGGGACTGTGACTAATGCGATTAACCAAACCGTTGTGGTCAGCTTTTTGATTGATGAATGCCGGGAAACAGTTTCTACGCAAACGATTACGCTTGGTGGCGAGGCGGTTTACTGGAATGCTTTTATCATTTTGCCCCAAAATTTAGCCGATGATCGCGGCTGCGCATCTATTTTGACCGGTGATCCTGCCTCAGGTGAGTGGCGCGAACAGATTATTCCCATGCAGCTGGTGCAGCTTGGTGATGAAGCCGCAGAAGGGTTGATCACGGTTGGTAACCGGCCGGACATGCCTTTTGATGCAGGCAGCAGCATCTATCTTTTTGGGTCAGCTATTAATTTGCCAGAACCGTTTATCGAGATTGAGTGGATTGGTGAAGGGGATAATCCTGTATTTATCGTCACCTCAACGGATGTAGATAACTTTGGCTATTGGGACGTTGATATAGATATTCCTGAAGGGCTTTCTGGTCAAACAACGATGATTATCTCAGCGGGTGAAGGGGAAGACGCAATTTCTGCTGAATTTTCCATTCCGGTTGTGCCTTAAATACTTCGTTACACAAGAAATTTGAAATTTTCCCAGAGAATAAGTATTTAAAAACTTTGGAACAGTAAATCTATTGGCGGGGGGAGCCACCATCGAGCTATTGCTGAATAGCATTTACGCACCCTGAACCTGTCAAAGTGACGCTCAGTACCCTCAACAGGCTCAGGGCGCATCATTTATGTAAGGCCTGAAAAGATACAAGGCCATGATAGTCACGCTTTTTTAACGGGGTTGGCTCATGATCCTACCTATAATGCTTTTGGACGAAAAGTGTGGTGTACGGAAAAGCCTCGCTTGAATTGATTCAAAAAAAGCTTTCCAAGCACCAAAGTGGTTCAGGTTGTGTGTCTAGCAGACATTTTTCCAAAGGTAGTTTGTAAACGGAACGAGATGAACTGAAATAGAATGTGATAAAAATTTCCGTTTCCTTAGTGAATGGAAACTGATTTTCGACATTTATTTCTAACGCGCTGTTTCCATTTACTGAAGTAAGGAATATCATGAGCCTCAATCAATATTTTGTAGTGTTTTTTAAGAAGGGTCCTAACTGGACTGAAGCTTCATCCCCCGAATTAGACGAACGGCAAAAAAAGCATTTAATCCACTTACAGGATTTATATGGAGCGGGAAAGCTGGCCATTACGGGTCCAGTTGATGATCATAGCGATACCAGTATGCGGGCCATGGCGGTTTTTTATCGTCATGCGTTTGCCACTGTTGATGAGTTGAAAGAGCTTGTTGAAGAAGATGAACTCTTTGAAACTGGTCACCTAACGGCCGAATATGCCACTTGGTACTTCCCAGAAGGGCAAATGCTGAATGCACGTCATTCGGTACAGTGGACGCCTGTGGTATAGGGTGTCAGGTGTCGGGTGTCAGGTTTTAGGTTGCGTATTGGCCGTAAATCGTACCTGAATTACTTGGCATCCAGATCGGCGATCATGGTTAGGAAAACGGCCGTTTCTAGTTCATTGTAAACGGTTGTTGGGGCTTCAGCCCAAGCAACCACCGCCTGGCCGTTTTCTATTCTGAGCATAATATAGCCCCATAAATTGGTGCCATCGGTGGCCGTGTAGGCAAAATCGACTCGGTCCCAAATATGTTCGCCTAGCCCAAAACGATACGACTCTTCTGACACAAAATTCTGTACTCCCGAACCCGCATCCGTCACTAATTTAGCTAACGTCGATGCCGATGTGCCCTCTAAAGGTTGGGCACGCAGGGCGACAAATATATGTTGCCCAGAGCTAAACCGTTGCCACTCATTAAATTCAGAGTAAACAAAATCAGCGGGTTGCGCCACCTCAAACGTATCAAACTGAATGGTGGACCAGCGACCGGGGGCGGTGTTAAAGTTAGCATCTGCAAACTGCCAGCTAGACACCATTTGCCGAATTGTGTCTAGCGTGAGGGATTCCTCTTCGATTGGGGCGTCCAGATCAATAACAAAACCCGTTTCATCTTGGATAAATAAAAAGAAGACGCCGGTTCGTTCTGATCCATCCGCTTTTTGATAGCCATAGGCAGACTGCAAGCCAGGTATGCCAGAAACCAATATTTCTTCCTCAAATAAAATATCAACAGGCCCAAATTGAGACAGCACCTGGGCGCGGAGCGTTTGCAGATCAACGGCCGTTTCTAAATTGGGATAAAGCGTGAGCTGAAACTGCTGGGTGCCATCACGCTGACTGGTGTACAGTAACGTGTCGGCATAGATGGGAGTATACCAAGTTGCCGGATACAAAAACTGGAAGCCCAAGTAGGGATCAAGATAAGCATTATACCCAGATGTAAACGTCTCATTCTCAACTGTTAAATCAACAAACGCTTCATCGATCATGCCGGCTACATTTTCAGCTTGGAGACCAAATTGATAGCTGCCTGACGGTAACGGCCGTCTATCAAAATAAAGCTTCCCCTGATTATCAAAGACAAGCGTCGGGCCGGGTTCGGGGCTGATTTGTTGATTGGTGTCGATATAAAACGTTGCCATTTGGAAGCTGTCGCCCGGCTGGGCAAATAGCTCAGCCACGCCTGCCTTATCCTCTGATTGATAGCTCCAAATGCGCGTGAGCTGTCCTGTGTCATGGTCAAAAACTAGATTTGCGCTAAATTGCTCGCCTGTATCAGCTCGCTGGAAGGTGCCTTGTACGGTAAAAAGCGAACTGCCAAACTCAGTCGGCCACATCACCACAAAATCGCCGTTTTCTTCTGCATCAAACAGATAGGTGACGAGCGTGTTCCACACAAAAAAGTCTTCATGGATGCCATCCCGCCATTCCACAATTTCTGAGCCGTCAGCCAGTAAGGTGGGCTCAGGGATAAGATTATCGTACTCAACAAGCCGTAAACGGCCGTCTTCTTCTAATTGACTGGCTAGCACAACCACATTCTCAATTTCGCGGCCAATAATTTCAAAGTCCACAAAGGCTGGGTTTTGCACGCTGACAACGTCGCGAAGCACATTGTTGATTTCCAAATCAGGCTGAGGCAACGCCGAGAACCCAACGTCATAGTAGCTGTTAAGAAGCTGGTCCCAGCCCTGAAGGCCGCTCATTTGCGGGTAAGCTGGATCATAAAATTGGTCGTTACGTGGGAAGTAAACAGCGATGCCAGCGCTGTGTTCAAATGCGTTCCCCTGCTCGTGTGCAAACACAACTTGCTCGACGGCGCTCATCACCTGTTGGGCGGCTGCATTGACCTCCGGGTCAGGACTCCGCTGGGATAAGATGCTAGCAAAGTGATGTAAATCAATCGAGGCGTATTGCTCGTATTCGTTGGCATAAACCCGCGCAAATGATTCTGCGCCGCTGCGGGCATCCCCAATGGCGCTGGCTACGACGTTGGGAACGGCCGTTATGCGCTCAGCTAGCTGATTAACAGCCTGCGTTAAAATAGGTAACTGTCGCAAATCAACGGCCGACATTGTTACAAACTGATCGGGTTCCACCTCAGTGTAGTAGTTGATAAAGTCCGTCACCATTTGCCGAGACAGTTGGGCACCGTCCATGCTGGTGTTGGTGTAAAGATGACCGAGCAAGGTCGTGTAATCCCAGCCTAGGCCGGGGGTTAATTCTTCAGAGCCAACGCCAAACTCAGCAAACGGCTGCAGGGCGTGAAAGACATCTAGCTGACCCATCAGGCAGGCATCAAACCCCACCACATCTAGCTTGTCTATATTGCTGTTTGTTAAAGCGGTGTCCATTGCCACCCGCAAATCTTGCAGGGTGATATGGTCACCAGATGGGCCGGTTTCACCACCGTCGCTGTCAAAGGCGATGCCGTTCCAACCGGCTCCATGATCCCAAATGACAAGCGCGTATCGGTTGGCGGGATAGGTTTGCACCCCCCAGCTGATGAACTCAGCCAGTTCATTTGGATCACCCATATTGCGCTCACCAAGCTCAACCAAGAGTTCGGAGGAGATGGTATTTGGGTCGCTGTCGCCCACGATGCGGTAGCGGCGGGTGCTGGTCCAGTTATCAGCAACGGCCGTTTCGCCAATTGCCCGATCCATCTGCACTAAAACATTGACTTGGGCTGATTGTCCAGCCGCTTCCATCTCTTGCAAATCTAGCAGGCCAGCCTGTTCCAAATTATTGTCAGCGTCGAGGTAGATAAGCACAGTCCAATCGGCTAATCCCGGGTCGTAGGTCGGGGTTGGCTGGGGGGGCGGTGTTTCGGTTGGTGGGGGCAGGGTTGGTCGTGCGGTCGGGGGTTGGGTTGCTTGTGATATTGTCGTTGGGAGGGCTGTTGGGGTAGAAACGGCCGTTGGGGTCATCTGCGGCGGACTGCTTCCAAACACACCACAAGCTAAAATGGGCAAGGTCATAAAAAAACTAAGAGCAACAAGACGCATTCGCGATAGGATCATAGTGTGAAATGATACTGGCAAATGCAGCCTTGTTCAATAATCCTGAGACGTGCTCATTAGACCGTCTCAGCAAAAGGTCAGTTTGAGCGACGGTAAAGGGTTCTTAATCCAAGGGCGATCAGTACATAGACGATGCCAATTATCCAATAAACAGGGCGTAGCTCGTTCGGTAACGCAAAGGCGATGCCAAATTGATAAATGGCGTAAACGACGGTGACGATCAAGGTGGCTTGAAAAACGGCCGTTGTTCGTGCGCCCTTGTCTTTTCCTATGAATCGAATGAGGAATAAAACTATGCCAAGGCCACCTAACAAATCTAAAATGGCCAAACCAGTGAAATAAAGCCGCGCATTATTAACGGACCAGCCCAGCGTTGATGCCCTTGATGGCACATCGAGTAAACTAGGCACGCTGCTAAAAAGAAGCTCTGACCAAAACAGCAGGCCCGTAATGATCGCTAAAATAATCAATCCCATTCCTATTCTTGAGCGTTTTTGACTCATGATTAGCCCCTATTTGTATGAATGAAGGCCAACTTTGTTGCCCTCACTGTCTTCAATCCACGCGCTGAAGCCACGCTCACCCATATCTGCCTTTGGCATGAGCACTTTCCCGCCTGCTGACTCTATCTTTGCTAATGTGTCGTTGAGATCAGTGTCGCCCAAAGCGAGATAAACCAAGGTCCCAGTTGTGCTTGGCTCATAGCCAAATTGACTGTTTTGGACAAGCATCCCGCCAACACCGCCGTTATCAGGCAGCACGCCCAGCATGCTGCCCATCTGCTCGGTCATGTCTAATAGCGGAATCTCGCTATTTAACACCGTGCTGTAAAACTGTTGCGCTCGATTGATATCAAGAACCGGAATTTCAAACCAAAATATTGCAGACATCTTATTCTCCTTGTGTGGTGTGTATTCTGT
The DNA here is from genome assembly GCA_039029915.1 of Chloroflexota bacterium. Classification (GTDB taxonomy): domain Bacteria; phylum Chloroflexota; class Anaerolineae; order Promineifilales; family Promineifilaceae; genus QQUD01. The sequence continues at coordinate 2,177 of JBCCFD010000098.1, read as the reverse complement.
TGAACGAGCTGGTTTACGGCCGTATACTATCAACTCATATTTTCAACTGAACAACATATTTTTTAATAAAGGGAGAATAAAGAAGATTAGAACATATGTCTTGTAAAAAATTAACCAATTATGGGGACGAAATGAACGTCAGCCCCCTGCTCGGGGGGAGCCTGATGGAGGGTTTGGCGGAAGATGACATATTCTGAGGGAGCCATACCGGTAAAGGCGGAAAAATCATGATTGAAATGGGACTGATCGTAATATTCGCACGCATAGGCAATGGCGCGCCAATCAATCGGCGTGCCAGGATTGATCTCGTTAAGCACTTTTTGAAAGCGAATTACCCTTGACATCTGCTTGGGCGAGACACCAACCTTTCGTTTGAAATGAGTGATTAAATGCTTTTGGCTAATGCCAATATCTTGACAAAGCGCCTTGAGAGAAAGTGTGCCATTTGAAGTGTAAATGCCATTGATCGCAAATTGAACGATTGGCTGACGAAGTTTGTCATGGTTCAAGCGTTTTAAGAGCTGTTGTTCAAGAACAGCAAACTTTTGCTCGATGGACTGTGCTTCTAAAAGACGTTCACGTAGTTCATGAGCATAAGCGCCCCAAATGCAGTCGAGATCGATGACGAAATTGGTGATTTCAGAAATGGGTAGATGAAGAAATGGATAAGCGCCACCGGGCTTAAATCGAACACCCATCATGCACGTTTCTGCCACAGGCTCATTGACAATGAACTCCGTTTGAAAGCCAGCTACCCAAGAGGATTGCATTAAATCATATGCAGATTCAGTTTGATTGTATTTTCGATGAGGAGAGCCAAAGTTAATCATCAACTCAATGGTGCCGCTCGGTAGAATTTTTTCGCGAGTGTAGGGGACTTGTAAATCAACATACCATAAGCAATCGATAAATTGATGAAGCGGTGGGGCTGGCTGGTAAAATTGAATATTCATCCTGCTGCCCACTATAACAATCGTAAATTAAACTGCCAAACGGCCGTTTTCACAAATGTCGCAAATTTGTCGCGCCTCATTCGCCTCAGAGTCGCTCAGTATGTTGTAAAAACGAAGATATGCATGATTTTAAAGACCATCAATTAAAGCATTGGCAAAGATTTGGGTTGGGGATTTTTTCTGGCGTTTGTCTTCAACTGGTATCTACTATTTTGACTGCTTTGTTTACATTGGGCGATGCTTGGGCGTCTTTTATTACCTTAAGCAATGTGTGGATCGGGATGTTGTTTGCAATATGGGTTTTTGTGTACTTGTGTTCGAGTAACTTCCTGCAAAAATTTTGGCATATTGGACTCAAGTGGGCGATTGTTGGATATGTTATCGCTACCATTGTAACAATTATTTACTTCTCATTTGCGTACATGCAGGCCATTAATGGAGGAGAAGACCCGTTTTGGGAGGGGGTCGTATTTGGGTTTCCAGCGATTACGGCCCAAATTGGTGCGGTAATCGGATTGGTGATTGGTGTAGTTTACACAATACGTAAATAATTTAACCCAATATACACGTCTCCTATACACCATCAATGGTAAGGCCATAGCATGCTATAGCCCCTACGAGCATGATTTCTCTAAATGGTTTGAACTTGCACACGAGATTAGTTTAGTTATTACACAATCCTTTCAACCTCTATGGGATTGTTCTGAGCTTGCACATTGGTCGATCGTCGTTTCCGATTGCTTTATTGAACAAGCATTTATGAATAATGATTAAATAAACAATTCAGGTACAATCCTTTGAAAGAAAAATATGAAAATTTAAAGGAAATGCTTTGGGTTTGTTATGATCAAATTTCACCCAAAGTAGCGTACAAACTGAATGAATGACGAACAAGCCCCTGAAGAACAACCTTCAGATGAATTAGAAAACACCCCCACACCAACACAACCAGAAAGCGGCGACGCACTTGAGGATTATTCAATTGAAGAACCAGAAGATAGCTTGCCAACCGTGTCTATTGACGATTTCCCGCCGCGTTTGCGGGAGGCAACGGAGCGGGCAGGCTGGACAAAGCTGACGCCCGTTCAGGCTAAATCACTGCCCTACATTATGGCGGGACGGCCAATGATGGTGCAGGCGCGCACGGGGAGTGGAAAAACCGGCGCTTTTATTTTGCCGATTATGGAGCTTGTCAATCGGCATCAAAATGCCACACAGGCCCTT
>JBCCFD010000097.1:0-19723 GCA_039029915.1 Chloroflexota bacterium | reverse complement strand
TGCCTGAAGAACAGGTGACCGCAAAGCGTATTTTGTTGCGTATTGTGCGCCCCAGCAGTGGGTTAGAGTTTACGCGAACCCGAGTCCAAAGACGGTTGCTGCATCAGTCCGGTGAGGCGTCTGATCGGATCGATCGGGTGATTGAAAAGCTGGTTCACGCGCGTTTAGTGCGCTTGACGATCGGCATCAATTCGGCTGATGATCAAGTTGAGGTCGCGCATGAGGCGCTGGTTAGGAACTGGCCCCGACTTGGGGAATGGTTGGAAGAAGCGGCCGTTTCTTTGCGTCAGCGTCAGCGAGTCACAGAACTGGCCGAGCAATGGGAGCGAACAAATCGTAGTGATGATGCCCTTTTGCGGGGTATGTTGCTTGATGAGGCTCAAGCTTATGATGATTTAAGCCCAAGTGAGGAAGAGTTTGTTCGGCAAAGTCAGGCGCTTGAAGACGCAGAAATAGCCAGAGAAGAGGCGGCTAAGCAGCGCGAGCTTGAACAAACCAAAGCCCTGCTTGAGGAACAAGAGCAGGTGGCGACGCTTAAAGCGAGAGATGCAGATGTACTGCAAGAAAAGAATGACGCCCTTCAACTAGCAGCGAGGCGCAACAGGTATCTCAATGCGGCTTTGATGGTGATCTTGGCGGGAACCACTATTTTTATTATTGCCTTGCTATTTGCAGCGCGAGCCAATCAACAGCAAATTAATACTCAGCAAACCGCAATTGCAGTTGAGCAATCTCTGAACGATGCACTGGCCCTACAGCTGACGGCAACGCGCGATTTAGCAACGGCCGTTGCCGATGCCGAAAATGCTGAGGCTACCGTTACGGTTGTTGAGGGAGAAGCGGCCGAAGCCGTTGCCCAAATAGATACAATCTCGACTGTGGAATCGATGGATGCGACAACTGAAGCTCGTGTTCAGAAAACGGCCCAAGCCATTGCGAGTACCCAAACGGCCGTTGCATTTAGAACGGTAGAACCTACAGCGACGTTCATGCCTAGTCCGACCCAAGAAAGCAGTAGCTCCTCCGGGACACCGACTACACCCATTCCAACACCAACGCTAAGCGTTGAGCAGCGAAATGCCATCCTGTTGGAGGAATTGGCGTCTAATGCGATTGGCGAATCTGCCTTTCGGGACATTGATGGCATGACGATGCAGTTTGTTACCGGGGGAAGTTTTACAATGGGGATTGATAATGAGGGATCTGATGCCTCTCCGCAACGGCGGGTGACCGTATCTGATTTTTTGCTTGATCAGTATGAAATTTCTGTTTTTCAATATGCCGCATACTTAAACAGCGATAATGTTGATATTCGAGATTGTGACGGTCAAGTTTGTGCCTTTACCCTGTCTGATACATTATTTTCTGCTTTGCGGGTTGATCTAGACAATCAATATCGGGCAGTTGGCGGATATGCTAACGCGCCTATGAATCAGGTGAGTTGGTATGGTGCAGCATCGTACTGTGACTGGGCGGGGGCACGCCTGCCAACAGAAGCTGAGTGGGAATATGCAGCGCGGGCCTTTGACGAACGGCCGTATCCGTGGGGAGATGGCCGCCCGGACGCCACCTTAGCCGTGTATAATCTTGACCCTTTTTTCCCAGAAAGTATTTTTGATCCATTTCTTGCCGTTGATGCTTTGCCAAGCGGCGCCAGTCCGTTCAATGTGCTGGGTATGTCTGGTGGCGTCCAAGAGTGGGTACAAGATTGGTATGATGCTGATTATTATGCTTCTGCAGGCAGTCGAGCAGATGCCAATCTTGATGACAGCAGTGGGGAAAAGGTGCTTCGAGGTGGCGCTTGGTTTAGCAGTGCCTCTGAGATCTGGACCACGGCACGTGACCATTTACCACCGGCTCCACAAGGCGCTGGCACTGATGCTGAAATCTATTGGGGGGCTGGCTTTAGATGCGCTCAAGATGCACCTTGATGCTGTCTAAAGGATGAGCGTTCCCCATGAATTCACTACGCAACATCTGCTAAAGGGAAACGGCCGTTTGCGAGGCCATCCACCAAGCGTTAGAATGCTCGCCCTATGATCGAAGAAAAGGGCACCGCACCAACTGAAACCGAAAAATCGGTGCAACCTAAAAACCTCAGTGAAGATCGGGGCATTATTAGGGCGGCAACCATTATTGCCATCGGTAATATTATTAGCCGTATTTTGGGCCTGGCTCGCGAAGTGGTTAAGGCCAATTTGTTCGGCACCTCCGATTTGCTAGGCGCATTTACTGTTGCGCTCCTAATCCCTAGAACCCTATTTAATTTAATAACTGGCGGCGAAATGGTGAGTTCATCTTTGGTGCCGGTGTTTAGCGACTATGCGGCCAAAGAGAAACGAGATGAGCTCTGGGGAATCGTCAGCGCTTTTTTGAGCTTTGCTGTAGTTATTTTGCTGGCCATTATCATTTTTGTTGAGCTATTCACGCCAGCCGTCGCGCAGCTGACCGGGGCTCGCAACTTTGCTGATCCAACCTTGTTTAACACAACTGTTGATTTGATGAGGTTGGCTACCCCCACCGTTCTCTTTATGAGTATTGCTAGTATTTTGACTGGCGTGCTTTATGCGCTCAAGCGATTTACGCTGCCCGCGTTCACGGCCGCTATTTTCAACAGCACCATTGTGATTATTGCTCTGCTCCAGCCTGACCGCATTGAAAGTTTAGCTTGGGGTTGGCTAATTGGCTCACTGATGCAGGTGCTGTTGCTGGTGCCCGGGCTGAGAGACGGCCGTATTCGCCCCAGATTTAATTGGACACACCCTGCAGTCAGGCGAATTATCATTCTTTATACACCTATTGCTGTTGGCCTGATTGTCAATCAGATCGCCATTTGGATTAGTTTTCGATTGGCTATTTTAACGGGTGACAATAGCGTCACGTTTATGAATTACGCCACAACCTTAGTGCAGTTTCCTCAAGGGTTGGTCGTAACGGCCCTTTCGGTGGCGATTCTGCCCACTTTATCTCGCTTGGCAACTGCCTTTATGGATGCCAAAACACCTGAGATTGCAAAAGAACAGCTTGATGCTTATAAGCAAACACTTGCCGGGGGAGTTCGCTTGATACTGACCTTGATTTTACCGGCAACGGCAGGTCTATTTGCTCTTGCCGTTCCAATCGTGGCCTTGCTATTGGAACGGGGCCAATTCTTGCCACAAGATACGTTGATCACGGCACAGGTGCTGCGGGTTTATTTGATTGGTTTACCGTTTGCGGCGGTTGATCAAATGTTGATTTTTGCCTCTTATGCCCGAAAGGATACGTGGCGACCGGCGCTTGTGGGGGTCGTGAGCATTGTGTTTTACACGATTGTGGCGTGGGTACTCCTAGAACCGCTGGGTTTGCTAAGCTTGATGGTTGCGGATGCAGCCAAACATATGCTCCATACGGTCCTGATGATCTGGATATTGACGCGCCATTTGGGGAACTGGGAGGGGTTTGCGTTTTTAGAAACGGCCGTTAAATCATTCACAGCAGCTATTGCCACGGGGGTTGCTGCTTATGGTACGGCAAACGTCATGCAAAATGTTATGCCAGCAGATGTGTTCGTCGGGCGTTTAGTGGTGGTGGTTGTGGCTGGGATAGTGGGCTTGCTGGTTTTTGTGCTTTTTGCCAACCGTCTCAAAATGCGCGAAGTGATGAGTCTGTTTGAAATGGTAAAGTCCCGGCTGAGGTCTACTTAAAACGCTTTCGCTCAACGATGCGATTTGAGTGCTGGATAATCCCTCTTATATCCTGTAGAATCCTCTAGTCTTAGGCAAATTAACGTGAGAGGTAACGGCCGTGTCTGAACAGTATCAATTCGTTGTCCGCAAAGGCCCTAAAGTCGGTCAAATTTTTCGTCTGATCCACGATTCAATTTCTATCGGGCGTGATCCGCTTTCAGATATTGTAATTAATGATCCCGAAATTTCCCGCCAACATGCCAAGCTGGTCAAGAAGGGCAGTGGCTACACGCTTGAAGATTTTGGCAGTACAAATGGTACGTATATTGATGGTTCCCAGATGGAAGCACACGCGTCAACTGAGCTTTTACCGGGGCAGCTTGTTTCAATGGGCAGCGGGGTTGTCTTATTGTTTGCTGTGTTTGGAGCAGACACCACAGATTTAGATGAAGAAGGAGAGCCAGATTTTATCCATACCCCAGCTATGCAAATGCCTAAGGATAATCCCGTTGAAATTCCGCCATTACCCGAAATTAGAAGCGAAGCGGCCGTTTCTGCCCCACGGCCACTGTCTACACCGCTTGTGCCCTCAGTTGAAGCCCCAAAACCAAATCGCTGGCGCACGGTAGCGATCATTATGATCGTTTTATTTTTCCTGTTGATTGCCTGCGCGCTGTCTGCTTATTTTGTTTGGGGTGACCCCCTCATGCGCTGGCTCGGTGTCTACTAAGTCAGGTAGGGAGCGTTCCATTTGCTCGGCCAATGTGAACAAAGAACCATGATGGATCATCTGGATTGCGTAAGCCCCCTAGTGCCCATTGAAGCCATAGCGTGCCGGCCCAAAATTTAGCCCGCCCCATAAGCGATGCTGTATTTCCATAAGTACGGCCGATTTGGTTAACAAACGGCTCTCCATATTGATTTAACAAACACGCAAAATCACAGGCTGGATCACCAAGACCGGCCGTGCCAAAATCAATAATGCCATTTAGCTTTCCTGTGTCACGATTGTAGAGCAGATGGTAAGATGCTAAATCTCCATTCATCATAACCCAATCGCTTTCCATCCACGTTGGGTCATCCACCAATGGCGTAAAGTGATGATGGACCCACTCTTTTTGAAAATCCATGAGATGTGGAAACAGCTCTCTTTGAACATCTTCATAAAGCTGAAGCCATTGAGCGCCTGTTCGATTGGTAAAGGAAGGGGTAATACCCGCCGCTTTGGCTTTGTCGACTGGCATTAAATGAAGCTGTGAGAGAAAGGTGCCTAGTTGTTCAGCTAATGCGGCCTGTGGGCGAGAGGCCAAACTATAGATGTCGTGCTGCTGTAGGGGCTGGCCGGGAATCATTACTTGGCCCATAAAAGAATGGCCAATTAACTTCCCATCATAGATAGTAGACTCAGGGAGCGGCATTTCAAGTCGAGGGCGTAGAAAGGAAAGGATGTTGGCTTCAGCATGTAAATCTTCAACAGCCCAGCTATCATTTTTAGGGAACCGGAAAATGAGCGTTTCGTTGATGATAACAACGTCATTGACCATGCCTTCATGATTTTCTCGCCAACTTTGGATGGCAAGGTCAGGAATAGTCTGAATGATTTGTTGGCGATATAACGGCCGTTTTTCCTCAAGCTCCAATTAAATATCCTCCAAACCCCTCAGGATATAATGTCTCCCACTCAGAGCGCAATACACCATATCCCATACCGTCAAAATATTTTCCGTTCACAATACGCGCCATACGAAAACGAGCCTCCTCTTTATAACCACATTTCTTGGCCAGCTTCATCATGCCCATATTGCCAGACCACGTGCGCAAATCTAGCCTTACCAGCTCGGGCATCGTGTCAAATAGATGCTGACTCCACAACCCCAACGCTTCAAAACCAAACCCTCTGGCCCAATTTGCTTCATCAAAAATAACAATACCCACTGAGAGCCAGTTTGTTTCTTGGCTTTCCCAATACCACGTGACGATTCCGACCATCTCGTTCGTCGTTTGATCGGCAATGACATATCGATTAGGGATTGGTTCCTTAATTTTGATTTTCTCTGATATTTTGGCGGCTAGATTATCAACCTGTTCAGTCGTCATCTTGGGGTAGTAAGGGCCATCGAGCTGATGCCATTTGTGATGGGGCTGTTGCCAATAGGTGAATACATCAACATCCCTCATTGTCCACTGTCGGAGCTTGATTTTTGTCCCTTCTGCCATTAAACGTCCACCTTGTAGTTTAGGTCTAACTCATCACCAATCATGCCGCGGATTCCCCAATTGCTTTTTGGTGTTTCGAAAATGGTGATTTCTATGTCCTGTTCTGACATGTTGGTTAGTTCGGTTAAATTTTTAAATATTTGCCTGATGAGCGACTTTTTTGCTTCTGTTGAACGACCCTCAAACATGGATATTTCAATGATGGTATATTGGTCGGTCCGTCCATCGGGATAGAAAAAGTTTTCCTTCTCAAGAGGAATAAAGCGCTGAGCCTTTTTCTCTTTCGGATAGTGCAGAGCGGTGATGATTGCGTCGTGGATGCCCTGTGAGATTAGCACCCGATTTTCATCGATGTGTGATTTTAATGCGTAAATTTTAACTTGTGACATCTACCTTCCCTCTCTGTTGAGATTGAGTTGCTGATATTGCCTAAGCCGTTCTTGTATATGGCCACGATGTTCGATTTCATGTTCGAGCAGATGAAAGATGACCCATTCAGGCGTTACGTCATATGGCTCAAAGGAGCGAGGGCGTCGAAAATCATCGAGCATCAACTTGCTGAATGCATCAAGAAGCGCTTGGCGGACGGCTTTGAGGCGGTCTAAATGTGTTGAAATTGAGTCGCCGGTAATGAGTGTTAAACGGCCGTTACTATCCCGATCCGGTTTGGAAAATAATGCTTCTAAGTGAGGCGGAAACGGCCGTTGCAGTACCTCCACAAAAAGCCAATCCATTTCAATAATAGCAATGTGGTAGAGAAGCGTGCCAATACTATTGGCTTCTGCTTCCGGCCGCCATTCAAGCGTCGCTAGTTCGAGCGTTTCAACTGTCTCTATTAGTCTTTGCCGCGTTTCATTAAGCTGCCAAAGTGCCCGCCCAATCTCATCCGAATTTGAAGGCAAGACATGAACGAGGTGCTGTTCTTTTACGCGAGTCATTAATCCACTCCTTTTTGTTTCTTGCAGAGATAAAGCATCATTTGGCTTTTGGTTGTTAGCGGTTCAAACGTATAGCTTCCATAGCGAGCCTCGACCTCAAAACCATTTTTTGAGAGCAGCAATTCAAGCTCCTGAGGAAACGTGTTTCTCAGGCTGAGAGGAGCAACTTTTGTTATGATTTCGCCATTTTCTTTCCATCGCCGGTAGGCGGTTTCAGTCCGTATCTGGGTGATTGGATCATAGCTCTGAGTACCTGAAACAGTGATGACACGGCCGTTTTTATCTTCATTTTTGAACCATTCTCCCTCTTCTAGCTCGTCCTTTTGCTGAGGCAGATGAGGAAAGAGCGTTTCAATGAGTAAACGGCCGTTTTCCGCCAAATGCCGCTGGACGCACCGCAAAAACGCGGTCTGGTCAGTGGTAGTGAGCAAGTGCATAAACGTCACGCCGCTGGTAAAAATAAATGAATAGCGGTGATTCAAACTGAACTTTCGGGCATCCGCTACAATCCACTGGATTGGCAGATTTTTGCTTCGTGATCGAGCCACCTCAACCATCGGTCTCACCACATCTAAACCCGTCATCGGAATGCCAGCTTCTGCCATCGGGATCGTATAGCGACCTGTCCCACAGCCGATTTCTAACACGTCTCCGCCAGTTTGCTTCACCAATTCTAGAAAGAAGGGGCCTGCTGGTTTAAATCCGCTGTTTTCTAAATCATAAATCGCAGGATCATCGTATTCTGAGAGGTCAGGCAAGGGCGAAATGGACGCTGTTTTGGGTTCGAACGGCTTGAGCTTGATGTGATCAAATTCGTCTTTGAGGAGTGCAAAAATAGCGCCATCGTGGAAGGTGTTGTCATCCTCCCAAGAATGCCCTCGCTGAATGCCTTCTAATCGAAACCCAATCTTTTCTAGCAAGCCGACTGATTCAAAGTTGTCTGCAATGGTGCGGGCGTAGATACGATTTAGATTGAGCTGTTCGTAACCAAATTTGAGAACGGCCGTTACCGCCTCCGACCCATACCCTTGCCGCCAGTGGCTTTGAGCAAGAGCGTAGCCAACCTCTGCCCGTCGATGGTGCTTATTCCAAGCCCCTAGCCCAACGGTTCCGAAAACTTTGTCTTTCCCTCTAAGCGTCACCGCCCAAATGAGAAATTTTTGCGAAAAGTGGTCGACTAAAAGCTCAGAAATATAGGGATAAACGTCTTCTAATTTTTTGAGCGGCACGTCATTAAAACGTTGCACGTAGGGGTCGCTTTGAAACACAAAGACGTCGGGGCCATCATCCAACCGAAGCTCACGTAAGATGAGACGGTCTGTTTCCAAGGTGGGGAATCGTGAAAAATCAAACATTAACGCCGCACCTTTTTCTTACGTAGATTGGTTTCAAAGAACTCTTCATCTAATCGCTCGAACAAGTTGACATAATTTTTGAGCCGCCAAGGAGCCAAACGGCCGTTTTCCACCCCCTCGCGCACGGCGCAACCCGGTTCATGCGCATGCGTGCAGTCGCTAAAGCGGCAGTTCACCATACAGGCTTCTAGGTCTGGATAAAACAGAATCAGCTCGTCGGGATGCATGCCGGAAACGCCCATATCTTTGATACCGGGCGTGTCAATGACCTCACCACCCATGGCGAGTGGCACCATCATCGCTTGGGTGGTGGTGTGCCGACCTTCGCGACTTTTTAGTTCGCTAACCACACCGGTTCGTAGCTGTAATCCGGGCTGAACGGCGTTGAGCAAGGATGATTTTCCAACCCCTGACAGCCCCGCTAAAACGGTTGTTTTACCTTGTAATCTTTGACGCACAGTATCAATGCCCATCCCCTGTTCTGCGCTGGCAAAGATAACTTCGTAGCCAAGATTGGCATACGGCCGTAAAGTCGCTTCGACGACCTCCATGCTTTCCGCTAAATCCACCTTGTTGATGCAAATAGCGACCTTCAAATTGTTGCGGCTGGCTCCGATGAGATATTCATCAATCATTTGAAACCAGATTTGCGGGTCGCGCCAGGCAGAGACGATCAAAATTTGGTCGACGTTGGCGGCGATGATTTGCTTCAAATAGGTTTGGAAACTGTCCATCCGCGCTAGCCCGCTGCGGCGGGGGAGCACCTGATGCATCAACCCTCGATCGTCAGCGGTCTGCTCAACCAAGATGCGGTCACCCACGGCGGTGATGTTGGTGTAACCTGTCCCTTCGGCCGTTAAAATGCCGCGCGTATCGCAGATCAGTTTACGGCCGTTGACCTCTGCCCCAATCAAGCCGCGACTCACGTGGATCACTTTCCCTAGTTCAAATGGAGTCTTATTGGCCATCGCTTGCCAATCAGCATCAGTCAGCAGCTCATTGAAGGTCGTCTGCGATTTTTCCAGCAGCCCTTCCCGCCGATCCCGCTCATCCCGCGGCATAATGCGACGATCGGCCACTATGCCATCTTCGTTTGGCTCAAGCGGCTGCCAGTCGATGCGGTGCTTTTCTTGATTAACGGCCGTGTTATGCCGAATCGTTTTACTTTGATTCTGCTTTTCTTGATGCGCTTTGCGCTGTTGTTGTCTTAATTTTTGTTTTCGTTTTTTCTTATGTTTGTTCGCCATAAAAGTTGAGTTATTGGTAATTGGGTAATTGGGAGCAAAGTGGCAAAGTTGCAGAGTGATAAATGTGGGAGTGATAGAGTGTCAGAGTCAGATAAACACACTTTACAAATGCCTCCCTCTAGCTCTATCTTTTGCTTCACCACCTGACACCTGACTCCTGACACCTGACACCTCTACCCCGTCATACACCAATCAATCAGCCGTCGAACAAAGTCTGCCGTGGGGAACTTCTTGCTATCATGCTTCCATCGAGGAATTTGGACCTCTTTGGCCCCTTGCTCTCTTGGAAAGTTAGGCCCTTCATTGATTAAGATGGCAAACTCGTCCTTTGGCTGTGGAATCCGATATTTCACAATAAACTGTTTCTTATTGTCGATGATGCGGAGCCAGCGGTCTTCAAGTTGAGGCTGGTCATCATCCGTTTTCTTGCGGGCTTGATTTTGGATACTCCAAAGATACTGTCGCCCTTTGTAATTGACTTTCCGCATTCCTTTTTTATTGACTGCCATAGTTGTTCACCTCCTGATGATAAGTGGTTGGTGGTTGGTAATTGGTGGATAGTTGCAGAGTGGCAAAGTGGCAAGGTGGGAGTGTATGAGTGTGGGAGTGAAATGAGCAACCATTGCGAATGCCTCCCCCTATCCTCTCGCTCTAGCTTTATTTTGCCCATAGCTCGTTGAATACTCATGCAAACTTGTATATTGTCCATTGAGCGCCATCAATTCATCATGCGTGCCTTCTTCTGCGATGCCATTTTCCGTAAGCACAATGATGCGCTCAGCGTTGCGGATAGTCGAGAGGCGATGGGCAATCACAATCGTGGTGCGATTGTGAGCTAACTGCTCCAATGACGCTTGAATCGCCTGCTCGCTCTCATTATCAAGCGAACTCGTCGCTTCATCAAAAATAAGAATGGGTGGATTTTTGAGAAATGCTCGCGCAATGCTCAATCTTTGCTTTTGTCCACCGGACAGCTTGACTCCGCGCTGACCTATATCCGTTTCGTACCCGTTGGGCAAAGCTAAAATAAAGTCATGGGCATTCGCTTTTTTGGCGGCTGCAAAAATCTCTGCCATCGTGGCCTCTTCTTTGCCATACCGTATGTTATCTAGCACTGAACCGGGGAAGAGATAGATATCTTGCTGGACGATGCCAATTTGCTTTCTTAATGAATCAAGCTGGATATTTTGAATATTCACGCCGTCTACTGATATAGCGCCTGCTTGGATTTCGTAGAAGCGAGGAATGAGTGAGCAGAGGGTTGTTTTCCCAATACCAGAGTGCCCAACCAAGGCGATAAACTCCCCCGCTCTTATTTCCAATTTAAGATTGCTTAAGACATCCTCTTGCTGCTCAGTATATCGAAAGCGGACATTATCGAAGCGGATGTTCCCCTGAACGTCTTTGATTTCGACCGCCTGAGGCGAGTCTAAAATATCTGGATTGACCTCTAGCATTTCCATAAAGCGTTCAAAACCGGTCATTCCTTCTTGATAAAGGCGGGTGAAGTTGCCAAATCGCTTGATAGGCTCGATGAGTAGCGCAATATAGAGTAAAAATGTGATTAAATCTGCTAAATCAAGGGCGCCGCGCACGATAGCAACACCACCGAAAACAACCACTGCAACCGTCATGAGCTGGGTAAGCCCAACCAAGCCTTCGTAAAAGAAAACTTCGCTTTTGATCCCTTCGCGACGACTTTGGATTAAACGGCCGTTTGCCGCTTCAAATTTTGCCTGTTCAACTGTCTCGTTGGTAAAGGATTGCACCACTTGGATACCCGCTAAACTGTCTTCAACTTGTGCATTGATGTCCCCAATCCGGTCCTTGCTTTTTCGGAGGGCAATTCGCATTTTATTGTTAAAGTGAACAGCATAGATTGACATAACAGGGATGAAGATCAAGACAATCAAAGTGAGTTCAACATTGATGTTTATCAAAATCACAAACGCGCCCCCAAAATTTAGCAAAGCGATTAGTAAATCCTCGGGACCGTGGTGAAATAATTCACCCAAGGCGAAGGAGTCATTCGTGATTCGGGTCATCAACTGCCCTGTTTTGTGCTGATCATGAAACCGAAACGACAGCTTTTGATAGTGAGCAAACAGCTCTCTTCGCATATCAGCTTCCATCATTACGCCCATCGAATGGCCTTGATACCCCACAAACATGTCGCAGATCGTATGCAGGATAACAAGAACCAACATGACTAAGCCCATCCCGTAAATCTGGTTGAGCATGTTTGGAGCCTCACCCGACAGCACATTCTTGGTAATGAAGCGAATGCACAGCGGGATGATTAGAGCAATAACGGAAACAAAAACGGCCGCTGCCAGATCTGCTATAAATATCCTGCGGTATGGTTTGTAGTAAGAAAGAAATTTTTTGGTTCGCTCGTTCAATTATTCACTTTGCACTAACGTTAGACGTGCCTCCACGGTTTCAATTGCGCGTTCTGGAAATGTGGCGCTTGTTGCTAGGATTTGTTCTTTTAACGTTTGCATATGTTGACATAACTCCCTAACCGTCGCTTTTTGCTCGGCCGTTGTTTTCATTAAAGGGAGTGGTGTCAATGGGCGTTCTTCATATTCAAGCGTATCTTTAACTATATTTAACATCATGTTCATGATTTGAATCTGCTCGTTCGCCCGCCATGTCTTTTCACGAATGATGAATTTAATACCTGCCGCTGCCATAAGCCAAAAGTAAGACACTTGTTCACTTAAACGCTCGGGATCGATTTCCACCATCGTAGCTATGGGAGGCTCCTCGACAGGAATTGGTTCCTTTTCGAACAATAATAAGGTGTCAAACGGCCGTTTTGCATGAAGCTGTGGTAGTAAAATCCAATCGACTTCTTGATGATCTTCGGCATAAAAGGTGAGCGTGAAGCAACCATGTGGTGGGGCGTTAGCATGCGTATCATGGATGATTGTCGGAGTTCCAAATTGTTTAAATAATGCTTCTCTCTGAGGCGTTGTTTTGCCTGCCGACTGCCAAGGTTGAGAACACAAAGTTGCAGCATCTTCAGAACGAACAACAATGTTCAAATCTAAGTCACTTATCGGATCACCACCGCCTCGCCCAAGACTTCCAGTCAGCCATGCGGCGATAAAACGTTCATCCTTTTTAATGACTTCAACAATACTATCGAGCCGCTTTTGCCGTGCCTGTTGGTAAGCACCAAGTGCTTCTGAATTCATCATAATACCTCCTTCGTAAATAGCTTGTCAGCTTGTCAGCTTGAGATGTTGGCAAACGCCTCCCTCTACACTCTAGCTCTCGCTATTTACATTCATTTGTTGGTGCCGCTGCGCGGCATGTTGTCTCCTTAAAAAATAGGTATGAGCTGTGAGCTATTCGCTAAAAATCCGCGTCATCTGTTTCATCTATGAAATCCGCGTACTATTTATTTGAAGGGTATGCACACCCCTCATTTATTTAGTTTCAGCCATGCTCTTCCCTAATATCCCCTGAAATACCGTATGCGATTTTAGAGTTTCATAATCCCCGGTGGCCGCAATACGGCCGTTTTCCATCACGACAATCTGGTCTGCCATTTGGAGGACAGATGGGCGATGAGACACAACCAAGAAGGTTTTTTGGGGATTGGGGATTGGGGATTGAGGATCAGGAACTTTATTGCTCTTTGAGCTCTGACCCTCGAACCCCAAATTGGCCCACAATTTCCGCTCCGTTTCTACGTCGAGCGCACTTGAAAGGTCATCGAAAACCAGCAGTTCGGCATCGCGAACAAACATGCGGGCGGCCGCGCTGCGCTGTACCTGCCCCCCTGACAAGCGCACACCACGTGGGCCCACTACCGTCTCGATCCCTTTTTCGAGGGTGGGGATGTCGGGGGTGAGAACGGCCGTTTCCACAGCTGCTTGCCAATCATATTGCGCTTCGGGTAGCCCCATCAAAATATTATCTTTTAGCGGGTCGCTAAAAAGGCGTGGCACTTGAGGAGTGTACGCTGAGCGGGGCGGCACAAAGAAGGCGGCGGGATCATCAACCAGCCCGTCATTCCACAAAATTTCGCCAGCATCTCTAGGCAGTAAGCCTAACAAGACGCGCAGCAGCGTGCTTTTGCCAGATCCGATTTTGCCAGTAATAACGGTGAACGATCCCTGAGGAAGAGTGAGGTTAATGTTTTTAATCCCCGTAGCAGTAGGATCAACACGTGATCCTACTGCTGTAACCCCAGACTGATCGGCTCCCTGCGCGGTTTGATACAAATAGGTCAAGCCGCGAACTTCTAGACTATTTAACGTATCAGCCTTTGTTTTTTCGACGTGAACCATTTGGGGAACGTCAGTTTGCTCGTAAACGGGCTGGTGTTTAAACAAGGCCGCGGGGTCTGCCGCTGGTTGAATCGAGTGCATCCGTCGAATCGAAACCCGCTGATTGATCCATTCAGAAACATAGCTACCCACCTCTGCTGGAAAGCGGGCTGCAAAGTAAAGATAAGAGGTAAACAGTGCGAAGTCACCAATGGTGAATGAGCCATTCGATAGCTGTTGCCCCACCAATAGAATCATGAGCGCAATCGCGATATCACCAGCATTGTTGGCCGCAGAAGCAAAGACGGCCCAAAATGTACCCATACGCACATTGGCATGGCGACGGGTATCATTGATTGATTCATAATACCGAATCGCATCTTCATGTGCGTCTGCCACTTTAATGGCCTGCACAGCTGCCAAAACCTCACCCAGAAATCCCGTTACGGCGCTGTCAGAATCACGGCTGACGGTTGCGTAATGAAGCAATCGCTGAAATGAAAATTGGGTCAGAAAACCGACAAAGAGGAATGGGATGAGCGCAACGGCCGTTATTTGCCAGCTAATTCGCCCCATAATACCGACCGCCACCACGAAAAAGATGAGATGCCCGATCAGTTCCGGTAGCCATGTTGGAAAATCTGCAAAATCAGCCACATCGCCATCAAGGCGATTGATTGCTTCACCGGGCGACATGGGAATGCCTAATGCGCCGGGTTGGTCAAGCGTATTTTGAATAATATTGCGTCTCAGCAAAATTTGGTTGCTATTGCGGACCAGTGCGCTGCCCCAACCGCCCCAGTAAAATGCTAAGACCCGCGAAAATTCGATAGCGAGAATCATTACGAGCAATGTCATGATATTGAGCGTTGCCGGCGCTGCATCTGTCAAACGATTAAAGATTTGCTGGATTAGTAAACCCGGGAACAGCCGCGACAAGACAAAATAGCCGCGTCCTAAAATATTGATGGCCAAATATTTTGGCCGGAATTTAATGAGTTCCCGTGTGGCTTTCCAGACTGGAAATGTGTTTGTATTTGTGACCATAGTTTCCTTTTTGAGTAGAGAGTAGAGAGATAGCTCTTTCACCTCATCACCTAGCGACCAAAGGTCGCATCACTCCATCACGCTCCCTTGCTCAATACCAACCCGCAGAAGCTCAGCAAATTCTGATGCTGAGTCAGCTGCCAGAACAATCCGCTCACCGTATTCTTGAATACGGCCGTTTTTCAAAATTAAAATGTTGTCGGCTCGCTGAACGGTCGCTAAGCGGTGGGCAATGATGATGCCTGTCCGATTTTCAAGCAGTCGATCGATCGCCTTTTCCAATAGTTGTTCAGTCGCCGGGTCAAGCCGTGAAGAGGCTTCATCCAAAATTACAAGCTGCGGATCACGCAAAAAGACCCGCGTTAAGGCAACTAGCTGTGCCTCACCGGCTGATAAGCCTTTGCCTCCTGCCTGTAGACGAGTGTCAAGGCCATTCTCTAGACTATCGACCCACTCGCTGAGCCCTAACAGCCGTAAGGCGTCCAGGATTTGATCATCTGAAATGGGAGTTTTGTTTGGGTTATAGTTTCTGAATAGCGTCAGATTGTCGCGAATGGTGGCTTCAAAAAGCTGAACATCTTGTGTGACCAATCCCACAAACTGGCGTAAATCTGAAAGCGATACATCTTGAATATTGACCCCATTCAGCGTGATCACCCCTTCGTCCACATCATAAAGCCGGAATAGCAAGCGCGTCAGCGTTGTCTTCCCGCTGCCTGTTCGCCCAAGCACACCAAGAATACGTTGGCTTCCCAGTTCAAAAGAAACGTCTTTTAAAACGGGGGTTAGCAGTTGAGGACTAGGGGCTTGGGGATTTTTATTGACCGTTGATTGTTCTCCATTGACTGTTGACTGTTGAGTCGTTTCCAATCCCCGATCCCCAATCCCCGATCCCTGATCCTTATAACCAAACCTCACCTTATCAAACCCCACCACAGGCGGACTTTGCGGCAAAACGGCCGTTTCTTGCGCCCTAATCTTTGGGTTGATGGCAAAAAGGGTTTGGATGCGGCAAATGCTGGCTAAAGCTCGTTGGAACGTCTCAATTTCTCGCCGGATTGCGTTAAACGGTTGCTCTAACAGTCCAAAGTAAGTAATGAGCAGCACAATGCTGCCGACCGTCATCTCACCTCTTAAAAATAGCTGAGCACCAAACCAGATAGCGGCTACCAAGGCAAGCGCATACAGAAAATAGCTGGCCATAAACGACACCTGCCCTACTGTTTCCGCCTTGACCCGCGCGTTGTAGGTGCCCTTGTTTAAATTGAGCAATCGATGCATTACGTACCCATCCCCTCCGTTGGCTTTAATATCTTCTAGTCCGCCAAGTCGTTCTTCCAAAAAGCTAAACAGGTTAGTAAACGCTTCGCGAACCGTTTTCCAATACCCAACAATGCGTTCCTGAATAGCTCGTAGAATGGTGAATAATGCAATGCCGTATGCCAACCCAATAACGCCAAAGCGCCAATCTTCACGGAATAACAAAATTAAGATGGCCCCCGCGAGCAAAATATTGGCAAAGACCACGACAACGAGATCAGAGAAATATTCGGCTAAATTTGAGATGTCGCTGTCAATTCGTTCAATCAATTCTCCGGCGGGTGTGAGTTTATGAAACCCCATATCGAGCCGAAAAACGTGGTCGGTTAAATCAATGCGCAGCTGATTGGTGGCGCGCCAGCCAAGATCAGTGCTCAAATAAATGCTGAACAGGGCAATGACTTTTTGAACAACGGTGAGTGTGAAGTAGAGAACGGCCGTTCCTGCCAGCACCGACATGACAACCCCAGCCTCCGCCTGATCTAAAAAACGACGCATTAACTGGGGCACAGTCACTTGAAAGCCAATGCTTACAAAAAGCAAGAGCAAAAGCGAGAGCACGCGTTCTTTGACCGGCCACAGATATTTAAATAAAAATGCGCGAGTTCCTTGTTGTTTTTCTACGTTCAAATTTGTATTTCCTTTCCTACTTTTTAGGAGCAAAGTGCAGCACTCCTCTATTTTTCTTCTTGTTCTTATCCTGGATACAGCGGTTCAGCTGTGGGTATGGCTGGGTAGTGAGAAACGGCCGTTCGTCGGAACAAGTACACCGTGCGCCGGCATAGCAACCGAATCCCCTTCTCTGTTTGGTTGTAGCGGACATAAAGCGCAAGCGCCTCTTGGTCCAGCTCAGGGTCAAAGACGATTTTTGGCATTCGCCAATGACCCAAAAGCCCAGCATGTTTTAAATAAGCGGCAAACCGCTCGGGTGACTCGAAATACTGCACATAGAAGTAATCTTTGATGCTTATCGGCAGTAGCCCTAACCAGCGATATGGCTCAAGAAGCCAGTGGGGATTGTTGCCAGCCTGTGGTAAAAACGGCTTGCGTCCAAAAAGCTCCTGTAATCCGAGCGCTTCGCGGGCCAACTCCTGAATGACAATGGCGTCCCGCTTTAATTTTCCCAGCAGCGCTTTCGTCACATCGGGACCCCGCCGAGATAGAACCAGATCAAACGTATCATCTGGCAGCTGGTGCACATCTTCATCCTGCGCCACATTCCCCTGAACCAATTGAACGTTCGCTAAATCCAAAGCCGCAACGCGCTGTTTGGTTGCCTCAAATAGTTCTGTTACCTGCTCAAAACCAACCATTTGTTTGACAGAGGGCGCATACCGACAAAGGGTTTGACCTGCACCGCAGCCTAAATCAAGCATTGTGGTTTCTGAGTGGCAAAATTTCTTGATCAAACGATCAACTTCATCAATTGGTGACTCACCCCAAGTTTCAATGAGATGGGGATCAACGGCCGTATTAAAACTGGCGTACGAGCCATACTTTTGGGCCAGCTTTTCATCAGCTTCCACTTTCATTATTCCTCCTCCATATGTTCATGCCACAGCGATCTAGCTAACGCTTTGACGTGATGCGTTATGCCAAAGCGCGAAAAATAGTCGCAGACGCGGCTAATGTCTCGTTCAAAAAGTTTGTACGCGTGAGGGTTTTTGTGAGCATTGACCATCTGCGGAAAATCAATGAGCGTTAATTCCCCTTCCCAATACAAAATGTTGTAAGCTGATAAATCCCCGTGGACGTAGCCATGATTTAGCATAATAGAAACATCTTCCAGCAATGCATTAAAAAGTGGGTTGGCTTCCTCTCGTTCAATTGAAACTTCACTCAGCGTTGGCGCAGAGCCATACTCATCCCCAATAAAGCTCATGAGCAGGGTCGTGTTGTGATAGCCAATCGGTTTGGGGACGGCTGCGCCCGCTTCATAAAGCTCCTCAAGGACCCTGAACTCTGTGCCGATCCACTGGTCAAAATCAAGTCGTTTGCCAAAGCGCGTTTTCTTTTGGATGGCTACACGTTCACGACGATTACGAATGGCTTGACCGCCTTCGTCAACGGCCGTACGGCCGATTTTATAAATGGCATCGTTTTTCAAACTGCGCAGCATGCGAGGACGGTAAAGCTTAGCTGCAATAAGCGCCTCACCGCTGTTTTCGTGCCCAGTACAGCAGTACACATTGGCCTCTTTGCCACCTTTGACTAGCCGTGTTACATCGGAAACAATGTTGTCACGGTAAAAGTGGCCTAGTGAATTGATCACCCACTCCCGTTCGTGATGCTTGGGGTCAAGATTGCGCACGTAGGTTGGCACCCAGCTTTCTATCCCGTCATCCATTTCATGAATGTCATCAGGGTAAAAACGGCCGTTTGCCTTCGTTTTACGCGGCTTCATCTGCTTATGAGATTGTCTATCTGTTGGTTCGTACTCAAAAGATTCGTATTTAAAATGGTTTTCGTATTTGGTCATACTTTTTTGGTCTTATCACCTAATGATTGAAAAGATAGAGGGTTGAGCTAGAGGAAGGTTGGTCATTCAAAAATTGAGAAATTGGGTAATTAGGTAATTGGGAGATTGGGTCACTCACCAGTCACCATTTACAATTCTCTTCTCTCTACTCTTTTCTCTCTACTTTTTTACAACAGTAAGTTGGCTTTTAAGACCAAATTGAATTGGGGATCAAAAAAGCCACGCTCGCGTGAGGTGGCTTGGGGATTATATAAGCAATAAAAAAGCCACAGATGATGTACACCTGTGGCCGAAATTATTCGTTGAATTTAGAAAAGAGGGTCTTTTCTAACGGCTAGCAGGTGTACTCACGCAAAGAGAATCAGGGAATTGAATATTTATTTTCATGACTTTCATTACTGAGTACCTCCTAAAGATTTTTTTGCTTTCGCGCGGAGAGAATACCATAGTTCTATTTGATTGGTCAAGGATTAATTTTTATTTAACCATTTTAGTGTTCCGAAGTTCCTCATTTAAAACCTTGTTGGTTAAAAGCTTCGGAACCCTAAGGAAACGAAGTTTATGGCCTTTGTTTTGTTCAAAGCAGGAACTTCGTTTCACATAAGCGTTCTGAAGTTTCTAAATTGAAAACCTTGTTGGTTAAAAGCTTCGGAACCTCGAGGAAACGAAGATTGCAGCCGTCGTTCTATTCAAAGCGGGAACTTCGTTTCACTTAATTTCTGATGTTAGGCGGAGAAAACCTCTGAGGTTTTTAACGAAACATCAGTGATTGCCGATCTGTTTAAAAACCTCAGAGGATTGCACCAATGTTACTGCGTAACGCCAGTTAATCATTGACGATGGTGGGCAGATAAACATCCTCATTCAAGGTTTCCAAAAACAAATAATAATCCAATAATGTGCCTAACGCTTCGGGTGAATTTTGTGGATGCCCTTGCCCCACTTGGTCTAGGTCACTTAGCCCGTGACAGGAGGCACAAACTCGTATTTCACCAGCTTGGAAAGTAAGCCAATACCGCTCTGCCACCACTGTATTTCCTGCGTCGTCAGTCAGTTGCCAGGTGAGCGCCCGCTGGGTGGGCACAAGGGCTGCCATTGAGCCATCTTGTCCAATGGCTACACTGCTCGTTGGACCATTGGAAGGTGGGTTAAAGGCATTGAACATCGGT
>JBCCFD010000096.1:0-19861 GCA_039029915.1 Chloroflexota bacterium | reverse complement strand
GGTGCTGACCTGCGGCAGGCTGGCCCGGTGTACCTCAAGGTGTATGCGGTTTGTTGTGAACTCATTAAGCAGCACATCTCGGTTTTCAACGCGAATTAGCTGACCTTGGTTAATAATGGCTACGGTGTCACACACGCGTTCTATGTCTGCCAAAATATGGCTTGACAAGAAGATCGTTATCTCGCCCCGCAGCGACTCGATAAGCGTAAGTAGTTCATACCTGCCAGACGGATCAAGCGCGCTGGTTGGTTCATCTAAAAAAAGAATGGGCGGGCGGTGGAGCATCGCTTGGGCGATGCCTAATCTTTGCACCATGCCGCCTGAAAATCCTCGAATGGGTCTTTGAGAGACGTTTTGTAGCCCAACGCGCTCCAGCATTTCATCAATTTGGCGATGCTTTTCACGACCCATCTGATAAAGGTCCGCAATATAGTTTAGAAACTGGATAGGCGTCATCCATTTGTAAAAGGCAGGTTCCTGAGGCAGGTAACCAAATTGATGCCGACTTTTAGGATCTGTAGCGTGAACACCGTTAATCCAAGCGTTACCGCTGGTGGCTTGCATGAGGCCCGTTAGCAATCGAATTGTACTGGTTTTACCAGCGCCGTTGCGACCTAAAAAGCCGAAAACTGAGCCAGCCGGAATGCTTAGGTTGAGGTTGTCAACGGCCGTAACGTCACCGTATCGTTTGCTTAATGCGTCACACCGAATTGCGGCATCCATTATTAATCCTCACGCCCAATAACAAAGTAGCTAATCGGGCCAATAAACTGGATAAATAGAATCAAAACGGCCCAAAGCCACTTCGGTCCCCGCGTGTGGTCACGTTTGCCAAGGTCTACTAGCGCTACAATTATCAAAATGAGTTGAATCATAATCAACGGTATTAAAAAAGGTATCATTTCGTTAAGTTCAGTCATTGTGTTCTCCTTTATTGTTGAGAATTGGGTGAGTGATAACGGCCAGCTTTCGCTTTTTACGGCCGTTTCCCTCAGGTTGTGAAATCAATGGCATCAAAGCTTGATTAATCATCATCTGGAACTGGTCAAATTCATCATCTGTGGCGTAAAAAGTGGCCTCCGTGTAACCCGTTCTATCTTTCAGAAACTCGATGCCACCGTCTAGGGATTCTTTACTTTGGACATAGTTGCCAAAAGAGCGCAGTAAGGTCATCAGATAGGTGGTGAAATAGTTGATGTGCTGGTCCGCTGTTATTCCGTCTAAATCTGCCGGCAGCAACCTTGCATGACCCATGCGGTAAGTCTTTTCCTGAATGCCTTTAACGAGCCGCGTATCCCAAACTCGAACGACCTCGCCATCTAAAAGCTGTTTAAGATGACGATAAATCGATGATTTTGGCACATCGGGCAATCTATCTGCAATTTCTTGGGTTGTTAATGCTTCGGTCCCTATCGCTTCAATAATGCGAATGCGGACGGGGTGGATGATGAGGTCAAGTCGATTCATTTTTGTTCTCGAATTTGATATCATTATTATTTATGATAATGATATTGAAAATGAAAACAATTGTCAACTGTTTTCTCAAACTCATTCCTTCGTTCGTTAGTTGTTTTCGTGTTCGGCTGTATTGATTACTGGAGTTATGCAGTACCACTGGTGCAAACCTCTGAGGTTTCTAAACAGATTGGCAATCACTGGCGTTTCTTGAAAAACCTCAGCGGTTTTTCCGTGTAACATCAGTTAATTATTGATTTTTTGTGATGGGGTGAAGGAAAGTCGAAGGATCGCTGAAAATTTTTAAAAATAGTGGGGTTCGTGTATAGGTTTTTGACGAGCAACACGGCCGTTTCCGCCGCAAAAAATAAACAATTAATGAGTCAACAGTTCAATAATTAGTTGTTTTTTACGGCGGTGTTCCGCAGTAATACGATTCAAAAACTCGTATTTACATCTCTTCCCGATAGGAAAAGTTGTGTTTTTGCCGGGCAGCCAGCACTGCCTTGCGCAATATTTCGTGAACAGCGTCCGGATTGCTTACATTTTTCAAAACAAAAGAGGGTTGGGTGGTGTCGTGGCTTTTAATAATCACGTCGCCAACATTAATCAGTCGCTCGCCAAACGACTGCTTGTGGGCCACATCTTGGATGCGGATTAATTCAATATTTTCGGTTGTTTTGCCAAATAGCCCTTCGCTAATCAGAATTCTCTCGTCCGTGATTTTGTAATAGAGCGTGATAGATAGAAACGGCCGTCCTTGCCACAGCAGGTGTTCATCATCGTCTTCTACTGCGGCTGACTTTTCAAAAACGGTCTCGGTTGAGATCGACTTGCCAATTTCATCATCCATTTCGACGAGAGCAGACTCAGAAACAAGCTGCACTAATGATTCTAAAGTGGCTTTATCAATACCCGACAAATCCAATTCTGATTGGGCAATCGCTTGCCAAATTCGTGCTCTAATTTTTGCATCTGTTTCGTTTACTGACATCGTTTATTTCCTTTGAAAATATCTTTTGATAAACAGCCCACTTCACTGTTGGCTTTCAGCTTAAAATTTATTCTCTATCATTTTAAGTAATTTTCAACAAATATCTTGAATATAAATTGGTTAATGAAAATTACTTACAGGAGAACAAAAACTTTTACGAAGCTGTTTTATTTCAAGATACTTTTTGTTCTCCACTTAGCCGCTAATTTCTTTTGGCAAGGCAAACGAGCCATCCGCCTGACAGGGAAACGGAATGGTACGCATGACAGAATCAAGATTGAGAGCACCATAAATATGAGGGAAGGTGATGCCAGCCTCATAACAATCTTCGTAAACGATAGAGTGGGTTACTTTGGCGACTTCAATTTCAAGCAAAATGAGGTTGGTTTGCCCTTTGAACATGCTGTTGGCTGGAAAAAGTAGTTGCTCTTTGGTTGAGCAATGAATAAACCCCTCGGCCTTAATGGAAGCCGGCTCGTAATGGTTTTGGGCACCGGCCGTTTTCCACTCAGGCAGAGGGATAATATGGTAGAGGATGGGGGAGGGGGTCGATGAGATCATGAAAAATGAAATTGACAATTGTCAATTTTATCGTCTTCTTTTCTTCTTTTTCTTCTTCTTATTACTTCGTGATGGTGCTGTAGCCGCTGTGGTTTTGACTACTGTGCTATTGGTGGGAGCAGGACTAGCGGTATTGATAGGGCAATCTTCACGCATGTAGCAGTTTTTATACTTCCTGCCGCTTCCACATGGACAAGGGTCGTTGCGACCCACTTTGGGCATATCACGACGTAGCTCGACCCCTCTACCTCCTTTACGCTTAACAACTGTAAATCCTGACTCCCGCGCCTGAACTTTGTACGCCTGCTCCTGTTCTTGCTGTTTGATATAAGAATCGTGTCGCACAATTTGGCGGAAGTAGCGGTCTACAATGTCTTTGTCGATATTGTTCCGCATATCGCGGAACATTTCGGCTGAACGCAGTTTGAACTGGACTTTAGGGTCTTTTTGGCCAACCGCTTCCAGTCCAATTTCGCGGCGTAGGTCGTCAACGGCCGTTAAATAATCACGCCATTCCCGATCGATGCCGTCTAAGATTAGCAAGCGCTGGAAGTTTTTATACTCTTCTTCCCCAATCTGCTTAATCCATTTCTCTTTTTGCTGTTGGATGTAATGCTGCAGCGCTACAACGAGCTGCTTGCTGTCTAAAGCTGATAAGTTATCAAGCAAGAATGAGCGAAGCACTTCATTGGTAGCAGATTTAAAGCGAGTTTGGCGAGCTGGTGCATTTTTTACCGATAAGCCATCAACGCTAAATTGAGCAAAGGCGCGGTCAATGCCTTGATTCGCTTTTGCCCATATTTCTACCTTCTCATCTTCATTGATATCAACTTGCTCAACTAAAAATTCGTTGTAGAAAACTTCGACCTGTTGCACAAAGTCTCGTCGGATATTTTCTTTGGCTTGCAGTTGACCAGAGCGGCGGCTGGTTAATGTTGAGAGATTTGGAACGGGCGGCAACAAAGGCAAAAAGCGGCCCATTGCCTGTAAAAGCTGATAAAGATTGTAACCACTGTCTACATTTTCATAGACAATCATCATGAGGCGCTGTGTGAGCTGTTCATCATTTAAATTGATAAGCTCATCTCGGTCAATTTCTGTAATGTCCGGCAGTAAACCGCGTAAACGAGCCACAACGGCCGTAATATTGATATTGTCTGTGGACTCTGTTGTGGCTTCGGTAATGACCCGATCAATTTCATCACGCACAAATGCTTCATAGCTGGTGGTGTAGTTATCAACCAATTCACCAACGGCTGTTTCAAACGCTGCTTCAATCATCTCATCAGGATCAATTTCCTCCAACAAAATTGATTGCCGCTGGCTATAAATTGCCATTCGCTGACGATTCATGACATCATCGTATTCCACAACGTTCTTGCGAATGTCGAAGTTATACCCTTCTACACGCTCTTGGGCATTTTCAATGAGGCGGTCTAAAACAGGAAACTCAAGAGGCATATCGTCTGGAATTTGGGCTAGAAGCCCTTTGCCCATCCAGTTTTTAAGACGTTCACCGCCAAAGCGGCGCATTAGTTCGTCTTCTAGCGAAAGAAAAAACCGTGAAGACCCAGGGTCCCCCTGCCGGCCAGCTCGACCGCGAAGCTGATTATCGATTCGGCGAGATTCGTGACGCTCTGAGCCGATAACATGCAAACCGCCCAGATCCCAAACTTCTACCCGTTCAGTTTCAGTTTGGGAGCGGAGTGACAAAATATTGTCAATGAGCACCGGATCTAAGGCAGGTACAGACTTTACGATTTCTTGGGCCTCTGAAATCTCGTCGTTTAGCACAGCCCTAACCAGTGCAGCACGGCCGTTATAATGCTTTTCAAAAACGATATCGGCTATGAATTGCGCCGCTAAGCCATTATCCTCATGTACCTGCTGGTAACGAGAATAGGTTTGCCATTGGAACCGCGCTTCGTCAGCGAGGGCGGTGTCCTTATCAATTTTTTCAAGATATTCGCGTGCTTCACTGAGTGCACCTGCCCGAACAAGGCGAAGCACAGCAATTAGATTGTTATAATCAATTTCAAAGGGCTCTTGAAGGACTCGAGCTAGGTAGCCAATGACCTGAACTTCTTCAATTTCGGCAATGGCAGAATCAAATTCTTCCTTGACTTCATTGAGCCAATCAACCAGTTCTATGCTTAATTTCGAACTCTTTTGAGCGAATTCACGAGCTGAAGCATCCCCCTCGTCAAGCAATTTGAAGGCGAGTTGGATGAGTAACGGCCGTTTAAACAGCTCTTCCTCCATCATCTCAGCCGCCATCCCTTCAGGATTACCACCGAGCAAAATGTCGGTACCACGACCGGCCATATTGGTCGAAATGGTGACCGCCCCTTTACGACCCGCTTGCGCTACAATTAACGCCTCAGACTGATGGATCTTTGCATTGAGCACGTTGTGCCGAATTCCGGCTTGAGAGAGCAGTTTGTCAATTACCTCTGAATGCTCAACCGAGCTAGTCCCCACCAAAACAGGCCGCCCTTCAGAATTGATTCGCTCAACCTCCCGCACGATGGCGGCATCTTTTGCTTCTTCAGTGCCATAGACTTGGTCAGGGAAATCGGTCCTTTTATAAAACTTAGCTATATCTGTGTTTGGCTCGGTGTAAGAAATACGAGTGGAGTTTTCAAACGCTTCCTTACTTTCCTGTAGCCCCAAAACACCGGTATCGTAAATATGTTGGACATTTGTTGGCAGCGGCGTCACACCGACCTCGTAAATTTTATCGAACTCTTCAGCATCGGTGAGTGCAGTACCGGTCATCCCCGCCAATTTCTCATAGAGTCGGAAATAGTTTTGCAGCGTTACGGTGGCCACCGTAACCGTTTCCCGCTTGATCGTTACCTTTTCTTTGGCCTCAATCGCCTCGTGTAAACCATCCGAGTAGCGGCGACCCGGCATCAAGCGACCCGTAAAATCGTCGACAATGACAACTTGTCCTTCTTGAACGACGTAGTTCACATTTTTCTTGAATAGATATTCAGCTTTAAGCGCGTTATCGAGATAGTAAGTTAGGTGAAAGAAGCGCGGATCGTAGAGACTATCACCAGCATCAGAATCAATCTCATCAATTCGTTTTTCAACTTCAGTGATTCCCATTTCTGTAAGGCTAATGGAGCGGCTTTTTTCATCTAAATCATAGTGCCCATTTGGCTCTTCGTCATCATCTTCAACGGTGTTTTTCTTCAGACGGCGCACATACTCTGAAAAGCGACTGTACTCTTTACCCGTGCGTGAAGCTGGTCCTGAAATAATGAGCGGCGTTCTGGCTTCATCAATGAGCACATTGTCAACCTCATCGATTACTGCAAAAACAGGTTCACGCTGTACAAGCTTTTCTTTGCTTGTCGTCATATTGTCCCGCAGGTAATCAAAGCCAAATTCACTGCTAATACCGTAGGTGATATCAGCTTGATATGCCTGCTTGCGAGTGCTAGGTCGCCAGTGGACAAGCCGTTCATCTTCAAGCTCGGCACCGGGGTTAACGTAGTCTGCATCATAAAGAGCAGAAAATTGCTGTGACCCAATAACCCCAACAGATAAGCCCAAAAAGGTGAAGATTTGGCCCATCCAGCCCCCATCACGACGGGCTAAATATTCATTGACCGTGACGAGATGAACTCCTCTACCGGAAAGGGCGTTTAGGAAAAGGGGGAGTGTTCCCACAAGGGTTTTACCTTCACCAGTACGCATTTCAATGACATCACCCCGATGGATAAGAATGCCACCCATAATTTGGACGTCGTAGTGGCGCAAGCCTGTTGTGCGAACTGAGGCCTCTCTGGTTAGCGCAAATGCTTCTGGCAGGAGATCATCCAATGATTCTCCCTGCTCGTACCGGTTTTTTAGCTCAGCTGTTTTTTCACGGAGTTGGTCATCAGATAGTTTTTGAAAGCTGGGCTCAAAAGACTCTACTTCTTCGACAAGAGGCTCAAGGTCTTTAATAACTTTTTGATTGGGGTCTCCCATAAAGCGAGAGAAAAGATTTTTAAACATAGCTTATTCCAAGTATGAAATTTGTTTTAAGTGACCGTCAAAAATAAGTTCTCATTTTTAGGTCACTAGAGGCGTAGCCTCCATTTTCGTAAATTATTTATAGATGCTTTCTGAAAATTACTTACAGGAGAACAAAAACTTTTAAGAAGCTGTTTTATTTCAAGATACTTTTTGTTCTCCACATAAACTTTAAATATACAGAAGAAAGCTTAGTTTTATGTTAGATTTTTGGCCTGCCAGCTTGATCCATTTTTCATCAGATTAGCCCTAGCTTTATGCGAGCCTATTCGTTAAATAATTCCCCAACACTGCGCCCCTCATGCGTGCGAATGATGACCTCACCAAGAAGCTCATCTACTGAGAGAATGGTCATATTATCCGGCTTTATAGCTGGATCGACGGGGATGGTGTCGGTTGTGACGATTTCTTTAATCGGCAAATTGCCTAATCGGGAAAATGCTGGGTCCGATAAAACTGGATGTGTAAATGATAAATATACATCTCTTGCCCCACATGATTTGAGCACTTTCACCGCCTGTTCCATTGAACCCGCGGTATCAACCAGATCATCCACTATGATGACATCCTTTCCATCAACGTTGCCAATAACGGTTAAGGCTTCACGCAAGTTTTTATTGCCTACGCGCCTTTTTTCGACGAATGCTAAGGGAAGGTCTAACATTTCAGCAAAGTTGCGCCCCTTTTTGGCAAAACCGAGGTCTGGGGTCACAACAACCGCATTAAGATTCTTTTTGGAAAAATATTCGGTCAAAATATAAAAGGCGGTTAAAGAGTCACCAGGGATTTTATAAAATCCCTGAATTTGCTGTGCGTGAAGGTCGATTGTCATCCATCGATCGGCACCCGCTACTTCAATTAAATCAGCGAGCAGGCGAGCCGAAATGGGAACACGGGGCTGATCTTTTTTATCAGATTGTGAGTAGGATAGATAGGGTGCCACAACCGTAATGCGCCCGGCAGAGTCCCGCTTTAAACAATCTATGGCAATCAGCATTTCCATGATATTTGTTTGGACTGGTTTGGCGTGGCTTTGAATAAGGTAAACATCCTGCCCACGCACGCTTTCGTTTAAACGAACAAATATATTTTCATTTGGAAATTCGATAATGTCCCAATCGCTAAGCGGCACTTTAATGTAGTCAGAGATGCGCTGGGCTAGGTTAGGGCAACCAGATCCGGCAAACAGCTTAATATTCCCATACGAATTCATTTAATATCCTACCTTTTCTGAGATGATGACCATTCAATTTTTGTGCCAATTTGGCAAGCGACATGAGTAGGCCAGTGGGTCTGATGTATTACGGCCGTTTTCTAAAAACTACTTGATATTGTCTTTACCAAGATTTGGAAAAATACGATAAACGTGTAAAGCACTTCCTTCCTTAATTATACTCAGCTTGATTGTGAAAAACGAGCAGACGAAGTGTGGAAAATTGGGGTTGGTTTACATATGATTCGTTCTCGTTTATACTTTATGCGGACAAAATACTTTATGTCATGTCATTTCATGCTATGCGTCACAACCAATCATAAAGTCTACCGAAATACGCCAATGGAATACGAAAACACAACTTTCTTTAAAGAAGGTGTATTGGCAAATTTTGGTAACAGAGAAAAAATCATCAAATAGATAATCATTAAAAAATTCAATAATGAATCAAGAATTGCCTAATTACTGACAATAATGAACCTTTGCATTCTTTCTGCTTAAAAAGCGAAGGTTCATCATTGTCAGATCATAGTTTGCATTTTTTGGAGGTTAAAATGAACCATCTGACTCTACCAAATCGGTTATTAAGAGGCTCAGTATTATTACTGTTACTGTTGTTTGGGTTCGTTTCTGTAGTGAACGCTGATTCACTTCAAGTTGAAACGATGCAAACATCTAGTACGGGCACGGTGAACACCGGTGCATTAAATGTCCGCTCCGGGCCAAGCGTTGCTTATTCAGTATCAGCGGTGATTTATCAGGGGAACAGCGTGACGCTTTTGGGGCGCAATGACGCTGGCAGCTGGTTGCAAATTCAAACCCCAGCTGGCACAACCGGATGGGTCAATGCCTCCCTAATCACGACAGAAACGGCCGTTTCATCATTACCAGTCGTGGCGACGCCGACTCTAGCCGCCTCGGCTGTTGTGGCCACTGGCGCGCTTAATGTACGAAGCGGTCCGGGGGTGAATTACAGCGTTTTAACGGCCGTTTCCTACGGGGATTCGCTATCACTCTTAGGTCGAGTCAGCAACAATAGCTGGGTCAAAGTGCAGTTAGGTAGCGGGCAACAGGGTTGGGTCAATACTGGCTTGATTTCAGCTAACGTTACTATCAGTAGCTTACCTATTGTGGATTCACCGGCTGAACCTGAACCGGCCGTCCCCGTTGCGCCGAATGCACTATTAGCCCTCCGCTCGGGGCCCAGCTTAAACGATACGGTAGTGGGGCATGTTTTCCAAGGGCAACGGGTTAAAGCCTTAGCCCGCAATGACAACAGTAGTTGGATTAAAGTACGCATTATTGAATCAGGTATTGAAGGGTGGATTTCCGCCACCAATGTGCAACTCTCTGTTTCATTAGACTCGTTGCCGATTCAGTTTGGTAGTGAAACCGTCTCGCCTCCTACCACGTCACCGACCGGATTAACGGCCGTTGTGGCCACTGGTGCGCTTAATATGCGCACGGGTCCTGGTGCTGCGTATGCGATAACAACTGTTGTGAATCAAAATGATAGCCTTACCATCACGGGGCGCATTAGCAGCAATAGCTGGATTCAAGTGACTACTCCTGGCGGCCAATCTGGCTGGGTGAGCACCGCGCTTGTCAACATTTCCGGTGATTTATCTTCGGCCCCAGTGGTGGACGTGCCCTCTCAAACAGCAACAGCGTATGTCAATACAGGGGCACTCAATGTGCGCTCAGGGCCGGGCGTTGCTTATGACGTAACGGCCGTTGTTCAGCTAGGCGAAACAGTTGGGTTAATTGGCCGGACGAGCGACAGCTCATGGGTAAAGGTTCGTCTGACGAATAATCATGTTGGCTGGTTAAATGCAACCTACATCGTTGCCAATACAACGATTAATAGCTTGCCCGTTACGGACTAAGTGTGAAATAAAGAATGTCGTGTAGGGATGGGATTCATCCACCTACGAATCTTTTTTGTTTACATTGAGCTATCAAACTTTTGATTCTAGAGATTACGAGATTGGGAGATTGTACATAATCCCTCAATCTCCCAATCAAAAATTTAGTGAGAAGCATCACTTTTCAAAAATAAATAACCATTTGCTTCACTTAAGTGCTCCGAAGTTTCTAAATTGAAAAGCGTGTTAGATAAAAGCTTCGGAACCTCGAGGTTCCGAAGTTTATAGCCGTCGTTTTATTCTAAGCAGGAACTTCGTTTCACTTAAAAGTAAACCGTTTTATTTTCACATAACCAATAAAGTCCTATGTCCCTATCACTCCCTAATTGGCATCAAGAAGTCGTTGATTTACATCAATTTTTTCAAGAATGGTTTCGGGCTGATCTGCCCCAAACAAAAACGGCTTTTAGTCGTTTTGCTCAAGTCATGCATCCAACATTTCATATTGTTCCCCCAAGCGGCAGCCTCATTCCTCGAGAGAAAATTGTAACCGGCCTTTACGAAGGGCATGGTCAATCACCCCACATCAAAATTTGGATTGAAGATGCTCAGCTTCAATATGAGGGCGAGCAATTTCTTATTGTGACCTATCACGAAAAACAGGAAAATAATGGTGAGGTAACAGATCGGCTAAGCACGGCCGTTTTTCAGCCCAATCCTGATTTACCAAACCAGCTAAGCTGGCTTCACGTCCACGAGACGTGGGTGACGTAGGCAAAGTAGCTCATCAATTCTTTTGCAATTTGGGTGCCATGACGCTAATTGGTCGTGCTCCCTGCATTTACTCAACAACAATCGGCAAATAAATACGGTTTGATGCCAATAGTGGCGTACTGCTAACTTCGATGGATCGTTGGAATAAGTTGCCAACCGGGTCAACGGCTTGGAGCTCGTAATAATAGACGTTGTCTGTCGAAACGGCCGTGTCTAGATAATTCGCTTGATTCGGTAATTGTTGATACGGGGTGTTTGGATAGCTGTTTGCATTTAGGCGGCGGTAAAGGTTATATCCCGCGACCATCGGATTTGAATTGGCTTGCCAGCCCAATGAGATAGATTCGATACTGGCTGCTGCTGTAAACTGCTTTGGTGCCGTGTTAATCTGAGGCGAAATCGTGCCATTCATCACATCACTTTCCAGTGCTGAGCCAAAGAGAGCTGAATACGCATCCGTTTGATAATGCAAATAGTAGTTAAACCATGAAGTCATATAACTTTGGCTTAACTGAGTTTCTGCTCCGCTGTCATTTCCGATACAGGTAAAGCTACAAAATGAATTTCCAGGATCTGCAAAGGCGCAATGGCTGGCACCACTGATCTCGTATGATGCCTTGTGGCCTGAGCCTAAAAGTGGGTAAAGATCCGCATAATCTGATTGGTCGTTACACGTGTCGGCTGGAGCGCCTAATATACCAACTGGCACAGTTATCCCACTGGCTTCTGTCTCGGGTGCCCAAATTGGGTCACCTCCTCCCGGTCCGCCTGTGTGATAGACCGGGTCTAAGGCAACGACCGACCGGACCCGATGGTCTCGTGCAGCCACCATTAAGGCGGTTGTGCCACCCAGCGAATACCCGGCCGTGGCAAAACGCGTCGTGTCAATCTTGCCAAACAGGAATGAATTCGATACGGCCGTTTGTGTTTCTAAATAATCAATGACCTCAATTAAATTTTCGGCACGAGGGTCTGCCTCATCAGGTAAGGTTGGAATCGCCACTACGTACCCGTAGCTGGCCAAATGGGCCCCATTCCCGCTATTTTCTTCGCGCCCATTAGAAAAACCAAACAAGCTAAAGCCATGAGCAAAAGCGATAGCTGGATAAGGAGCCGTTAAATTTGTATTGCACTGATTTGATGTGGGATAGTGAATTGTGGTTTCTAGACCGTTGATCGTCACCGATTGATTGGTAACTGTACAAGGTCCTCCGTTACCCGCTGTAACCAAAGCGGGAAAAACGGCCGTATTGCCAAATGTGAACAAGCCAAAGAAAAAGATAAATCCAATTTGAAGCCAACGCATCATGAGTTCCTCCTCTACTGAATGTGTCAAACCTCAATTTACAAACCCGCGAAGGTCATCAATATATCACAATTTGTTATAATTTGTTGGTTAGTAAAATGACAAGCAAATACAGTTTACCGAGTATAGGAGAAAACAACGTGCTTTCCATCGCAACAGATTATAGCCCTCACACCCATCGGCTTGACTCGATGGCAGATATGCTGAACGGTGTTGGCAATCCTGATCCTTTTTTAAGAGCGATTGCCGAGGCGGGCTTTACACATGTGCACTGGTGCCATCATTGGTCCGGTGATTTTTTATACACTGAACCAGAAATGATGCATATTGGTCATTTGCTGGAGAATTATGGGTTACAGCTAGCTGATATTCATGGCTCTGAAGGGCGGGAAAAATTTTGGTATTCCCCTCAAGAGTATGCGCGTCAGGCTGGGGTTGAGCTTGTCAAAAATCGGGTAGATTTTTGCGCCCGATTTGGGGGTGATGCGGTGGTTATGCACGCTTATCCTTTGCCTGATGATCCACAAATGAGTCAACAACAGTGGGATTGTTTGCGGCGAACTTTAGATGATTTACGGCCGTATTGCCTAGAAAGAGGGGTTAAGATTGCCATCGAAAATCTGATTGATTTCTATGGCGTACATTTTCACAAATTGCCGTTAGACCAAGCCTCTGACAACTGGCCGCTACTTGAGCGACTCTTTGAAGCGTATGAGCCAGACTTTTTAGGCCTTTGTTATGATTCAGGGCACGGAAACTTGGGCTTTGATCGGATGGATGGCTTTGAGAAAGTGGTGGATCGTCTATCCGTTTTGCATTTAAATAGCAACGATGGCAGTGGCGATCAACATCATAATCTTTTTGTGGATCAGTTGGGTTGGGAACGATTAGCCAAGCTGGTTGCTGACTCGCCGTATGACAAGCCTATGTCCTTGGAAGTCATGGTGAGCGAACAGGATAGGGATGAAGCTGACTTTTTACAGACTGCTTTTAAAACAGGCACTGAGTTTGGCGAGATGGTTAAACGGTTGAGTTAAATGAAATGAAGTTCCTGCCTGATTTTCAATTTGGAAACTTCGGAACACATAATTGAGAAGTTGAAACTTATGAGGGAAGAATCAAAATTCAACATTTCTTTTTCAAGACATTTTTAGCTTTTACATAATTGATCGAAAAATTTATTGGCCCGTTTGGCAACTGATTTACGGCCGTCTTTTTTGAGCTCCTCAAGCCTAGGTAACAGCCAGAGCTTGAGCGCCTCATCCGAAGTTGCCCATATCGTCAATGTTTCCATCGTATTATTTAGCACAATCCAATCGGTGTAATTTTCTAGATTCGATTTCAGCACGTCCTTGGCCAAAGCAAGTTGTTCACTACTCATCTCTTTTTGTGTCCAAAGGCAAAGCGTTGCCAATGTCCATTGGGTTGATGGCTGATTAATTTGTGAAATCTCTCCCAGAAAACGATCAATATAGGGTATAAACCAGTCAAGATGCTCTTTTGCGACCCGTTTAAATGCGTTTGAGGTACGGAGCCGGACCACCTCATCCTCACTAAAGTAGCATTGATAAAGCGCCTCCAACTTTGTTTTATCTGCTAGGATAAGGTCAACAACATCAAGCGTTCTACCCAGTGAATTGGGATGTCCACCCGTTAACATCTGTTCAAAAGTTTCTGTCGTCATAGGCTTGATTTTACCTGATGCCGCACTCAAGTCACATAAATAATGACTTCAGTCACGCCAGCTTGTGACGGTGAGGCGTAGGTTGTTTCTGCCTTGCTGTGTATTCTTTACGTACGATTATTGCTGTTTTGAGCATCTCTCCTTCTATAGGTGAACCTTTCCACCTACACAAGCCTCTGGGGTCCCAATGATCTCAGAGGTTCTTTTTTCAAAACGGCAGCTTGGAGGCATCATGGCATTTGAAATAGGACGCGAATCAAGGTTAAAATCATTTGGTGCATTAGCTGTCTTTTGGTTGCTGGCAGTTGTTGGGGTTGCCCTCACCGTTTTATTTACCAATCAAAGCGGCCAATTTAATACCAATTATTTTAATCCCACCAATTTTCAAAATTATCTTATTTGGACACTAATCTTATTGATTCCTGTTTATGCAAGTTTGCGAGTTTATTCCCAATGGACGTTTCAAATGGGGTTCAAAATGCGGCTTTTGATGGGTCTGTTTTGCGGTTGTGCGACGGCGTTGGTCATTGAAGCGTTCGTAGGAAGCTGGTTAGGCGGCATGTCGCAAATGGTGGGGTTTCAAACGATTTGGGGCTGGCCGGTTTGTGTGATGGGAGCGTTTCTGATGGCCCCTTTCCGATTTGATCGGGAAACGGCAGTGTCTACCTTTGTTATCTTTCTGGCGGCTGTTGTCTCAATGCTGGTGTTGTTTTAAGAACCGGCACTGCTTTGTCAAACATCGACTAATAGAAATTAAAATATCACGATCCTTACTCTTTTTCGCTACCGTCTTCACTCATTTCTCGGTAGTGAAACGTTTGTAAGTTGTGATTGATACTCAGGCCCGGAAAATATTTCTTCTTGGCCTTCTCCCATGGAATCAACATCGAGCCAGATTTATTGACTGTCTCATATACATATATCTGATCATCTTTGCGGAGCATGATCCAAGCATGACCCCCAAACTCATTGCGGTGTGTCAAATAGGTTCCCGTTACAAACTCTGCCTGAATGCCCAACTTTTTTAATTTTTGCCAAGCCCAAAGCGCATGGTCTTCACAGTCGCCTAATTTGGTAGCTTCAAACTCAGAGGGAAGCAGCCAATGGTCGTCTTTTCCAAATTGATGAATATCGCGTTCATACGTACAGGTTTGTAGCCAGGCCGTTAGCTCATCAAGAGAATTGATTTCAGTCTTAGTGCCATCTTCCAAATATCGAGTCATGGGGCGTTCAGACCCCGTTCCGAAAAGATCGTGTCGAACAAAGGTTTCAGATTTATTGTGAAAAAAAGTGACCAGCTTGTTTTCTTCGAGCTGTTTTAGCAAGGCTTGCCATGCAGCATTGTTTTTAAACTGCTTAACGCGAATTGTGCCGATATTGCGAAATTCCCAAGCCAGCTGGTAGCTGTGCTGCTTAACCGTCTGTCCCCCTTTTTTGACAGCTTTCGTTAATCTCTCTTGTCTGACTTCAATTAAATCTTCA
The DNA here is from genome assembly GCA_039029915.1 of Chloroflexota bacterium. GTDB lineage: Bacteria > Chloroflexota > Anaerolineae > Promineifilales > Promineifilaceae > QQUD01. Next base: position 4,498 of record JBCCFD010000096.1, on the reverse strand, counting down.
AGATTAAATTGATCTTTACCGAGTCGATGAAACATATTAATTTGATTTTCAGAAAGATCGATGCGGCTGGGGGCTGATTTGAGGAAATTTTTAATTCGGGTAAATAAGGACATTGTTCAAAGAGTAAAGAATATTTTTAGTGAAAAGTGAAAATCATTGTTCTTTTGACTTTCACTTTTCACTGTTTGTTGTTCACTTCAGATTAATTACTGATGTTGCGTGGAAAAAACCTCTGAGGTTTTTCAAGAAACACCAGTGATTGCCAGCCTGTTTAGAAACCTCAGAGGTTTGCACCAGCATTACCGCATAACTCCAGTTAATTAAGTGTTCCGAAGTTTCTAGTTTGAAAACCTTGTTAGATAAACGCTTCGGAACCTCGAGGAAACGAAGTTTGTCGCCGTCGTTTTATTCTAAGCAAGAACTTCGTTTCACCTAAGTGGTAGCTAATACTTTATTATATTAGAAACACTCTATTTTTCTGAAAAAGATTGTTTACAAAGCTTAGGTAGCAAAGTGCTAATCTAACTTCCCGACCATCTTACTAGGAACGACAATTTGGTCAAACTCTTCTTCTGACAAATGGCCTAATTTTAACGCGGCTTCTTTTAAGGTTGTTCCTTCGGCGTGGGCCGTTTGGGCAATTTCGGCTGCCTTATAGTAGCCGATGTGGGTGTTAAGGGCGGTCACTAGCATCAGGCTCTTGCTGACCAACTCTTCAATACGGCCGTAATTCGGTTCGATACCAACCGCACAGTTGTCATTAAAGCTTTGGCAGGCATCACCGATCAGCTGGGCGCTCATCAGGACATTGTAGGCAATAACTGGTTTAAACACATTCAGCTGAAAGTGCCCTTGAGACCCTGCAACAGAAACGGCCGTGTCATTTCCGATCACTTGGGCGCAAACCATTGAAAGGGCTTCACACTGCGTCGGATTCACTTTCCCAGGCATGATAGAGCTGCCGGGTTCATTGGCGGGTAAGACAATTTCACCAATGCCGGTGCGCGGGCCGCTGGCCAACATGCGGATATTATTGGCGATATGCATTAAACTAACGGCGACGCGCTTCAAGCTTCCGCTCATTTCTACCATTGCATCGTGCGCGCTGAGGGCTTCAAACTTGTTTTCTGCGGTAACAAATGGATGTCCAGTTAGCTCAGCGATTTTGGTCGCCACAGTTTCAGGATACCCGTCAGGCGTATTCAGGCCTGTCCCAACGGCCGTTCCTCCCAGTGCTAATTCTCGCAAACGAATTAAGCTGTCATTCAGCGCTTCCATCCCGCGCTTCAACTGAGTGGCATACCCACCAAACTCTTGACCAAGAGTGAGCGGCGTGGCGTCCATCAAATGGGTGCGTCCCGTTTTGACAATTGATTTAAATTGGGCTGATTTTGCGGCTATTGTATCGTGCAGTAGTTTGATTTTGGGCAGCGTTTCTTCAAATACCTTCGTATAAGCAGCGATATGCATAGCTGTTGGAAAAGTGTCGTTAGAGCTTTGGCTTTTATTGACATCATCATTTGCTTTTACTTTCTTATCAACGCGAAAATCCGCCCCCAAAATTTCAGAGGCTCGATTCGCCACGACCTCGTTGACGTTCATATTGCTCTGCGTGCCTGACCCAGTTTGCCAAACCACAAGGGGGAACTGATCATCCAGCTTGCCGGCCATTATTTCTTCACACGCCTGTGCAATGGCGGCTGATTTTTCAGCTGAAAAATCAGTGAGTTCTTGATTGGTTAGGGCGGCTGCCTTTTTCAAGATAGCGAACGCATACACAATCTCTTTCGGCATTTTTTGCCCGCCAATTTTAAAGTTTTGGATACTGCGTTGAGTTTGGGCACCCCAGTATTTATCATCAGGGACTTGAATTTCGCCCATCGTGTCTTTTTCGATTCTAAAGCTCATTTCATCCTTCTTTGTTTGATCAACAATCATCATTGTGGAAATTCTAAACCCATGAAGTTGGGCACGACCACGGGATTGTATTTTTGGGTTAAAAGCGGATAAACCTTTGATGTGAACGGGAAAAATTTACAAATACAGTGAGCAAACTTATTTCCATTCACTAAGTAAACTTTACCTTTTGCAAAGCCGTTTTATTTCAAAGACCTTTTTGTTGTTCGTGCCAGTGAAAAGCAAGAACAATTCTAAAATAATATGAATGACGTTAAAGTGGATATCCGTATTTTATCTTACAGGAGATTCAAAACAAAGCAGATATATATGCGCTGGAGGACATCATTAAAAAAGGTTTGTATGCTTGGACGCTTCCCATTTTTACGTTACAATGCATGGTTGAATTTCTTTGAAAGTGAAGGGTTTTTAAAAATCCGTAGCGTTTGTTTAAGAACAAGGTGCTACAGATTTTTTTTTGCTTATTGATCAATCAAGGGGTTACATAATTTGAAACCGGCCATTCGATTTAAGAATGTGAGTAAGAAATTTTACTATAACGAAAATAAATCTCAATCATTTCTTGAATCAATTATTTCCCTATTTTCTTCAAAAAAGCGTCAATCTGACGAGGATGATGACCGCTCGCTCTACGTTTTGCACGATATCTCATTTGACGTCATGCCGGGCCAAGGTTTTGGCATTATTGGTAAAAATGGGAGCGGTAAGAGCACCACTTTGAAGATGGTTGCGCGTATTTTGCAGCCTAATGAAGGGGAGATTGAGGTAAACGGCCGTGTTAGTGCGCTTCTTGAGCTGGGGGCTGGCTTCCACCCAGATTTATCGGGCCGTGAAAATATTTATCTCAATGGCTCAATCTTGGGGCTTGAAGAAGATGAGATCAATGCGCTATATGATGATATCGTCACGTTTTCTGGCCTAGGTAAATATATCAACATGCAGGTCAAATACTATTCCTCAGGAATGTTTATGCGCTTGGGATTTAGTGTAGCGATCCATGTTGAACCTGACATCTTAATCGTCGATGAAATTCTAGCCGTTGGGGATCAAGCATTTCAGAAAAAGTGCTTAGATAAAATTACTGAATTAAAACGAAATGGCACAACGATTTTGATGGTGAGCCACAATCTTAATCAATTGCAGACCGTTTGCAATGAGCTCATTTGGATTGAGAAAGGGGATGTTGTGGCCCGGGGGCGGGTTGAAGATGTGATTTCTCAATATGTGGCTGACTCCTATGATTCTAGCGGTGGAAAAGAGGACAATGGCTTTGTTCGAGTTGGTGACCGCTTGGTTGAAATAACGGCCGTTCGGATTTTGAATAAGTCTGGAGGGGAGCAAGACGAGTTTAAAACGGGTGATGCCTTAACGATCGAGATGGCTTATAATGCTTCTGAACCAATTCCGAACCCCGAATTTGGACTTGCCATCTATCGAGAAGATGGGGTTCATGTGAATGGCCCAAATACAAATTTTGCGGGTGTCGAGTTAGGCTTGGTTGATGGGGTCGGTGTCATCCGATACTGTATTGAATCATTACCTCTCCTTCCTGCAAAATACGTCATTACAACGGCCGTTCACGACAGTCGCTATCCACACTGTTACGACATGCATCAAGAAGCATATTCATTTCGCATCATTCCGGGTGCAACCAAAGAGATTTATGGGTTGCTGCAGCTTGATGCCAAATGGGAATCTAGAACAAAAGTTACACGCTAATTTTTTGGAAACTATCGATTTGATTTCAATTTAATTGTTTATTATTTTTTTGTGGAGGATAAAAAGTTTATTGAAATAAAACAGTTTAGAAAACGTTTTGTTCTCCAAGAAGTGAATCCCATTCAATAGTGCCTACATCAATTTTCCTTTTGCGATTTACTTAAGTGAAACGAAGGTCCTGCTTTGAATAAAACAACGGCTAAAAACTTCGTTTCCTCGAGGTTCCGAAGCTTTTATTTAATAGGGTTTGCAATTTAGAAACTTCGGAACACTTAATGAATGGAATATGTAATTGACAGAAAGCTTTCTAATTCTGAACTATTGAAGTTTCTGCCAATTACCATGTAGATCACAGATATTTAGGTTAATTATTTATTGTCGATTTTCTGTGATGTACCAAAGGTGGTTTATGAAGCGTAACACTCAATTATTTATTTTATTAATCGTGTGCATCCCATTATTTTTAGGATTTATCTATTATCAAAGTTCAGTGGCAGAATCAACGCAGGGGAATACGAGCGACATTATTACATCTTTTTCAATTCCCCAAACCGTTGGTGCCCCCTTCCAAATGGCAGTTGAAACCGTTGGATCTCCCACAATTATTTGGTTCACAGTGCCTGACAATGATGTGATAGGAGAATTGGTCATTAATGGGCCGTCTAACTTTTCAGTGAATAGTTATGATGTGAGTACAAATGGGCAACCTTATGACATTGTTTTTGATGGTACTGACAAGATGTGGTTCACCTTGGCAGGTACCGATCAAATTGGTCACATTGATGTGAACACCGAGGTCGTTACCGAAATTAATATTCCCTCAGGTGATACACCTCACGGCATAGACATTGCGCCGAATGGG
>JBCCFD010000095.1:0-19900 GCA_039029915.1 Chloroflexota bacterium | reverse complement strand
GGTTGTGACCGATGCGTTTCTTGAGTTTCAATCGACCAGTTGGCTTCTCCCGTTTCAGAATTGAGAGAGGTAAGCAAGCTGCGGCCAACGATAATTAAATCATTTTGATATGCTAAAATGCCGGCTTCTACTGCATCCCCTGCATCGTAAATCCAACGGGGTTCACAATGGTTTGGATCAATTCCGTAAACACCACCATCATCAGATCCAAAAACGATGATATCTTGAACGATGGCTGGTTGAGCAGTCAAGGCACCATTAGTTGAAAAAGAACTTTGCAGTGTACCTGTGTGGCGATTTAAACAGTAGATATTGCCATCTTCGCTGCCAAAAAATAGAGTTTCGCCAAAGATGATGGGTGCAGTTACCACATTATCATTTGTTTTAAAACGCCATAGAAACAGGCCATTAAAATCAATTGCATATAGATGCTTATCGCTGGAGCCAAAATAGATTCGAGCGTGGTCTAGGTCGAGCCTAGGCTGCCCAAAAATTGAATTTTCGGTTGCAAACGCCCAAGCTACTTCTCCACTGTTAGGATTCATGGCGGTTAAACGGCCGTTTACTTGAGCACCAAGTAACAAATTGGGAGTGGTGGGAAGCAAGGTGAGTGGAATTGATGCTTCTGATGAGCCAATTCTCTCTCTAAAAGACCCAACGACGGTTAATTCGGAAGCGGTTACGGTGTTGACTTGCGGGTTTGATGGGATTGGTGGTGCCATTGCCCCAGATGTTCCAGAGATTAAGATGTGATTGATCACACCAGTCTGACTCGAGGAGATTAAAGTTGATTTTTCAACCACGGACCCATTTTCAAAAAGCTCAATTTTGGCGAGTCCAACGTTGTCACAAAAGGTGCGTACAGTTTCCTGCTTACTGACCGTATCAAACTGTATCGCCTGCTGATAGCAATCTGGCAATGTTGTTTCATAGAGTTGAAGCTGGTTGAGCGGAGTGAGGGTGAGGGAAACGGCCGTTAATCCTTGCGAGCTTTCGATAGGCTGGCTCAAAGTAGGTGGGGTATTGATGTTCGCTGAAAAAAGCGGCAAAGGATCTAACCAAATTAATGGATTGTCTTCTTTTGCATTCTCACTTAACCAGAAATCCCCCTCATTGTTTCGCACAATTAATGATACGGACTCATTCACAACTTCATAATTTTGATTGATGCGACGCTGGGTTACCTCAATAAAGCGAATCCCTTCATCAGCCATCTGAGTTGTCACCTGATCTGTCAAAATATCAGAGCCATACAGCCGACTGAGAACAGACTGTTCAGTTTCTGACATGTTGATAAGGGTGTTGGCTAAAGGCATAGTGCGGTAATTGTGACTTTCCCAGCCTATAGGTTGTCCGCTTGCATCTTCGACAAAAAACAAAGCTGAAACCCCATTGTGAGTTGGATGCAGTGTGTTTAACTCATCTCCGCCAATTGGCACAAGGCCGTTCCACGGCCAAGCAAAAAAGACGTTCATACAACCAAATAATAATAAATATAAGAAGATGGCGCCGCCGGTAAATTTTAAAACGGGCCCTCTTTTTTTGCGGGATTTATCCAAACTGCTTTTCTCCAAACTTGGCTGCAACAATCGCTTTTAATCAGGCATCCTTTTTGGTTATATTCGCAAAAGCGGTTAGCAACTGCAAATTTGCAGAGACTTGCCCCAAAACGATGTGCAATCACAGGATGCTTAGGTGCATTTTATCAGGAATTTACAAAGTAAACCGAAAAAAGATTTGATTTTTACAGGATTAGGTCGCTGGTATACGAACAATCATTTCCGTAAATTATTTAGTGATACTGACTAAACATGCTTTTCGATCGTTTTTAGATCGCCAATTTGATATTTTAAGGTTGACTTAATGTTTATGCTCTTGTAAAAAGAGAGCGGCTTTCATATTTCATAAATTTTATTAGAAGGAAATTGTATGACGAATTCGCATGTGCCGCGGGAACGCGGAAGTGTCTGGCAAGCAGACGTGGCGTCGATCATTATCCTGGTCGTGTTTGTGGTGTTGGTGTATGCCATAGAGCAATTTATGCAACCGGATTTCACATCAACTGGCTTGCTGATTACCGGCATTATTTTAGCCATCATACCAGCTATTATTTGGCTTGCCTTTTTTTATCGTCGAGATCGATTGGAGCCGGAACCCAAGCATATGGTGTTTCGGCTCTTTTTGTTGGGCGGGTTATTGGCAGCAGCGATTGGCGTGCCGCTGGTTGATAATGTCTTTGATGTGCCAAGCTGGCTTGGCAGTAGCTCGCTGGTCACTCAAATTTTAGCGGGCTGGCTTATTGTTGGCTGTATTCAAGAAACGCTGATTTACTCAGCCGTTCGATTTACGGTTTACGACACGGCCGAATTTGATGAAGAAACGGACGGCGTCGTGTATGCAACCGCGGCTGGTATTGGGTACGCGACGGTGCTAAACATCCTATTTGTGGTGAATTCAGGTGGTGTGGCCCTCGGCAACGGTGCTATTCGCATCGTGATTACCACCATTGCCCATGCTGCCTTTGCTGGGGTTATTGGCTACTTTTTAGGTCGTCAAAAATTTGAAGAACGACCCGCCTGGTGGATGCCGGCTGGTTTGCTAGTCGCATCATTAATTAATAGCGTCTTCTTTTATTTACGAGGGACGTTAAGCTCTGGTTCAATGAGTGCATCTGGGGGTGCATCCAACCCGTGGTTTGGCCTGATTCTGGCGGTTATCTTGACCGGTGCAGTGACCTATGCGCTTTCTACTGCCATTCACAATAATGTAGTTGAAGCCCAACAGGAGCAAGGGGGTAGCGCATGAGTTCAGCAATTTTGACGCAAAAAGACAGACAAGAGCGTCTTTCTGTGCTTCTTGTTCTGGGGATGGCGGCCCTTTCACTGATTTTAGGAACCTTTATTAGAAGCAGTGCCCAAAACCAAACACGGCCGTTTACAACAAGCGGGGTATCAGCCGAAATCCCGACAGGGTGGCTTACTCAAGACGGTACAGCCGACCTTATTTTTGTGGCTCGAAATAGTCAATCACTAGATCAACTATATCGAGTCAATCTTTTAGACGGTGGGGACTTAGACACAATCGTTAATCGGCACGGTATCTATCGCCAAATTATTGAAGAATCTTACCGGACAGTTGAACAAACCCCGATTATTGCCAGCGGGCGAGAAGGGATTAAAGTGACCTACGCCTTTATCGATGATGAAGATGAATCAATGCCCACCGTTATCGAAGGGGTTGCCTATTATTTTCCCGAGGGAGATCAAATTCTTGTGATTTCATATGAAGCAGATGTGGCTGAATTTGAAGAAGGCTTTGAAAATTTCCAAGCGTTCCGGTCATCAGTTACTGTTGATGGGGGTGGATCATGAGTCAACGACATCAAAAACTGCTTAAATTTAGTTTGATTTTATTTATTGGCGTCTTGCTTGTTGCCTGTGGTGGTGAAGAAGAGGTCATTCCAACGGCCGTTCCTACCATTGCGCCACCAACGCCTGAACCTGTGGCAGACGTCGCGACAGACAGCGACGTTGCTGAGGCTGAACCAGAAGCAGAACCCGAGCCAGAACCCGAGCCTGAGCCAACGATAGGGCCCCAGCAGCTCCAATCAGCCACGGTGCAAATTTATGCTCAGTTTGAAGAGCGGGGCGAACTGCGGACGCAGTGGACTGGCTCTGGCACCATCGTTTCAGCAGATGGCCTTATTTTAACGAATGCGCACGTCGCAGCGCCCTTGGCGCCCGGTTTGGCCGCCCTTTACAATGATTCGTCGTTTATTTTTGGAGATGAACCAGACGCCCTTGTGGTTGGCATGGTTGAAAATGTGGATTTACCCCCTGTTGAAACCTATTTTGCTGAGGTTGTGGCTGCAGATGGAGTGCTTGATTTAGCGGTGATTCGCATAACGGAAACGATTGATGGAACGGCCGTTGTTGCTGCCGCTCTAGACCTCCCCTTTGTTCAGCTTGGCGATTCGGACTCTCTTAATCTTGGCGATGAGCTTCAAATTTATGGTTTCCCCGGTGCCGGTGGTGAGACAATAACGTTTACCCGAGGGGATGTTTCTGGGTTTGAAGTTGAAGAAATTGTCGGTACCCGGGCTTGGATCAAAACGGATACCGTTTTCTCACCGGGCAACTCAGGTGGGCTAGGGGCCAACGTGGCTGGTGAGATTGTGGGTGTCCCTTCCTTTGTATTAGAAGCACAGGGTGGCTCTATCAATCGCCTTCGCTCAATCAATTACGCCAAGCCCCTAATCGAGGCCGCTCAAGCGGGCAATCGTTACGCTAGCCCATTTGTGGAAGGTGGTTCCGGCGATCAGACCTTTGAATTTGTCACTTGGGCCGAAGATTTTGATGAAGATACCAATTGTGCCATCGGACCCGTACGGAGCTACCCATCATCAGCTCCTGCTGCTGTAGCGATATTTAGCTACAGCGGCATGACCAACGGTGAACAATTTGTAACCGCTTGGTTCTACGAAGATGATTTTCTTTTCGATAGTATTTTCACATGGGAGTATGGTGAATCTGGTGATTGTATCGCCTTTTTCATCCACAATTCAGGTGATCCTATTGGCGAAGGTGAATTCTCCGTTGAGCTGTATACCGGAGGGGATGTTGAATTTGTCGGTGGTGCGACCGTTTCAGTGGGTGGTGCTGGGGTAGCTGGTGGCAATAATAACAGCGACGATAGCTCATCCTCAACGAGCACCGATCCCGTTTCTGTCAGAGGCACCGTGGTTGATGCTGATAGCGGGCAACCGATTGAAGGTGCGGTAGTCATTATCCTGAATCCCGGTACAGATTTAGATGCTTGGTTTGATGATCCTGTTGATTCTGCCATTTACACGCTGGCTGAAACCAATGAAAAAGGTGTGTTTAAACTGCCAGATACGCTTGAACGGGGTGTTGAATATCCCGGTGTGGCTTGGATTGATGGATATATCCCCAATGAAGGGTTCTTGCTATTTGATGAAACAGCTGAGAGCCAAATTGATCTCGTTCTTGAATTAAGCCGTTAAATTTCTTGGCCTTAAGGGGGTCAGAGTCCCTTAAGGCCTTTTTTTATTGGTATTTACTTTTCTCCCCATCAAATTACAACAGCAAATTTGGAAATGGTGAAAACATGAAGTTTTTAGATCGAAATAATCCACGTTTTACTGCCGATGAAATTAAGCAGGTTGCAAAGGAACTGTACGGATTAGAGGGGTCGTTTAAAGAACTTTATAGTGAACGAGACCAAAATATTCGCTTCGATCCTAGAGAAGGTCGCCCTGTTGTTTTAAAAATTGCCAATGCTGATGAGCTGCCGGGTGTGCTCGATTTTCAGACGAAGGCGATGCGTCATATTGAACGGGTTGACCCTACTTTGCCCATTCCAAGAGTGATTGAAACTTTGGCGGGAGAGGCATTTACGGCCGTTACCCACCCTAATGGAACCCAGCATTTTGTTCGCGCAATTTCATATCTTTCAGGTGAACCAATAGATAATGTGGGTGCTTCAAGTTCGCTTCGAGCCAATATCGGCCGTATGATGGCGCGAACTGATTTAGCATTGCGCAGCTTTTTCCACCCGCATGCAAATCAAGAAATGTTGTGGGACATTACCCAATGTGCCAAATTGCAACCGCATGCCCAATTTATCAAGAATGATAAAGTTCGAGCAATTGTAGAAGAATGTTTTGCATTCTTTTTAGCTAATACATTACCAAAATTGAAGACGATGCGGCATCAAATTATTCATGCGGACGGACATGGTGGCAATCTGTTAACCGATCCGCATCATTCAGATTCTGTAATTGGGCTCCTTGATTTTGGAGATATGTTGCATGCTCCTTTAATGCTTGAACCGATGATCGCTGCTAATGTGAGGGGGGTGCCCGCCTCTCGCTTGGTGGCCAGCTTGTGCGCGACCATATCTGCGTATGATTCGGTTTTACCTCTTGAAGAGGCTGAAATTGAACAAACCTATGATTGTATTTTGATGCGCTTGGGCATTACGGCCACGATTATTGCTTGGCGCGACTCAGTAACGGCCGATCAGCCAAACTTTATTCCTGAAACAGCACCAAAGGTGTGGCAGTCGATTCAGGATATGCATGAAATCGGCCGTGACCACATTATTGAAGCCGTCAGAAAAGCCTGCCGGTTTCCGTTTCGATCAACTCAAGCTAGGGTCGATGCTTCAAAATCGCTTTCCGAAAGACGGCAGCAGGTTTTAGGGCAGCATCTGGCCCATTTTTACTCAAATCCGGTTCATTTAGAACAGGGCGCCGGCGTATGGTTGTATGGACCTAATGGTGAAAAATATCTCGATGGCTATAACAATGTTCCCGTTGTCGGCCACTGTCATCCTCATGTTGTCCGAGCTATTTCACGTCAGATTAAAACGCTTAATACCCATACTCGCTATTTCTACTCAACCGTCGTTGAATATGCTGAAAAGTTAGTTAATACGTTCCCTGATGAGCAGCTTAATGTAGCTACCTTTGTTAATTCGGGCAGCGAAGCCAATGATATTGCCTATCGTATGGCGACTTATTTGACTGGGAATCAAGGGGCGATTGTGATGGAAGGTGCCTATCATGGCATTACCCATACGATTAAGCCGCTTTCACCCAGCCGTCAAATGCCATCTAATCCTCGGCATGTTAAAACGCTGAAATGTCCAGATTTGTTGAGAGATAATTGCTCTGTGGCGGCGTATGTGGCTGATGTTGATCGCGCCATTGATGAATTAGCCGAAGATGGGATGAAACCGGCTCTATTTATGCTTGATTCTCTTTTTGTAAGTAACGGTGGCCCCGCAATTCCTGAAGGGTACGTTACGGCCGTTGTTGAAAAAGTGCGGGCGGCTGGTGGTGTGTTTATTGCTGATGAAGTGCAATCTGGGTTTGGGCGCTCGGGTGAGGCGATGTGGGGGTATCAGCTTCACAAGGTAAACCCAGATTTCGTGACGATGGGGAAGCCCATCGGTAACGGCTATCCATTAGGCGCTATCATCACGTCAGCTGATAATTTGAATCGATTTGTGAGTAAGGTTGGATTATTTAGCACCTTTGGTGGAAATCCAGTGGCTTGCGCTGCCGGTTTGGCGGTTCTCGATGTGTTTGAAAACGAAAATATTATTCAAAATGCGAAGGAAACAGGGGCTTACTTGCTTGCCGGTATCAAAGCATTAATGGCCCAGTACCCACTGATTGGAGATGTGCGCGGGTCTGGTTTGATGGTGAGTGTCGAATTGGTGAAAGATGTACAGAGTAAAGCGCCTGCAATTGATGAAGCGAAGCAGATCATCAATTTGATGCGCGATGAAGGGGTGCTGATTAGCGTTGGGGGTCCATTGGGACATGTCTTGAAAATTCGGCCACCGCTTGTCTTTCAAAGAGAGCATGCTGATATCATGATTTCAGCATTAGATAAATCTTTGAACTTTTTAAAGTAAAAGATTTTGATTGTGAATTAGAATATGTGGCCAAAAAGCATTCAATGCCTTTAGGCTACTATTATTTATCCTTCTGGTTGCGGTGGAGAACCGGCATCGATTGGAATCGTCGCGCCATCCGGAATACTTTGTAAGTCACTGCAGCTCACAAAATTGACATCCCCCCAAACGTACCCACGTTCATTGAAAGTTTGGATATCTTCAACCCACCGTTTTTCTCCACCGTTTAGTAAGTAAATGTGGGGGCTTGAAGCGCATTTTAAGAGAACTGGACTTGGCTCAGTGTAGACAATATCTTGGATTCTGGCTGGGAGATTCTCAATCTGGCCTTGGTTAATGCCAAAGAACAAAGGTAGGATAACAATAATGGATGCCGTGTAAATCGCATAAACGGCCGTTCCCTGACTAAACGCCTTGTAAAGTTGATCAACCCATGCTTCCGGCGTTCCCCAAAATTGCAAAGCCAGCACCCAGATTAAGAAACCGATATTAACAATATTCCAGCCAATAATTGTCAAACGATTGGGCGTCAGGCGGTCATTGATCGTGCGGAAGATGATGGCCGATAAGGCGTAGAGGCTCACAATTAGCGTTAAAACCGCAACCCCAATAATCATTCGCTTTACCCACTTCTCGCGTATAGGTGACAAGTTTGCTGGCCGGAAAATAGTGGCCCCAATGATCAGCCCAACCACAGCGAAGAGCATGATATTGTAGGTGATCAGCACGTCCCGATTGTCAAACGGGGCACGGAAGTTGGCTGGAATAAACGCAATGTAGATGATTAAAACCAAGAGGGTCAAAGGTAATAAAGCCTGCATGATAACGGTCATTAGACGAGCAAAGCCTTGATTTAATTCTTGTTCAGCTGGTGTTAGGCGCGGATTATAAACAATGGCAGCCGTTATGATAATGAGTAAGCCCCCGCCCCCGCCGTAAATGAGTCGAAGAAGTGAATCAGAAAACTCAATATCTAGGGCGGCGAAAAGGCCGATAGTGATCCCGAAAAAAATTGATAAGGCCGTGAAAAACACACCCAACACGATAAAAATTTCCATTGATTTCAAAAGAACCTGCATCCTGCTTTTCGCATCGCGATGTGAAAATAGCAGATAGGCGCCAACGGAGACCCAAGCCATCACTGTCAGATGAAAAATGCTGATTGTGAGATATTGCTCTTGAAACGGCCGTATACCTGACTGTGGATAGATAAATTGAACAAAGGTTGCCAAAGCAACAGGTACTAGGCTAAAAACGGCCGTTTTGACCCAGCTTTTTTGGGTGGCCATGTTGAAGTAAATCAAGATGAAAAGAGTGGAAATAGACGCGCCCCAAAGGAAAATTGTGGGCAAGAAATCAGTAGCGGATTGTTGCCCAGGATTAACTTGAATCCAGTAAGTTCCATCAGAAAGAAGCCAAAACCAATAACCGTTAAAGATGGCCAAGGGAATAACCCATTGCCAATTTACCACAAACAGCTTGGCTTGAGAGGTAGCATAGTTGAGCCGATGATACCAAGCGCTGAGAAGTTGGTTTTGAGGTTCGCTGTTAAATATATCTTCAATTGCTTGTTTAAATAAGTTGCCGTGGCCGGCTTTTTTAGCTTGATGATACAGATGCTCAAGTTCTTTGGGCTTGTCAGCTAAGGAATTGACTGAATCGTGGTAAGACATAGTGCTTCCCTCCAAGTTGACGTTAAAAGTCGATTCAATATGTTCAATAAAAATTGTTTTGATTAGATCGAAGGCTGTGCGGATGAGGAAATAGATAAAAACGGCCGTTTTACCTTGAACAAGATGAGAACGCGCCTCATCCCGGAACAATTGAGCCATGGCCAACCCGTAATCTCGCTTGAATTCAGCTGGATAAGCCACCAATAGCCGTTCATAAAACCAGCAGCAAAGCGCTAAAATAAACGGCATTAGGTTTGAATTTCTATGTAAACGACGGTGCATGAGGTTGGTTTAATGGGTCCAGATTGGATTTGGAGACTGGCCGGGTAGAAGATTTTTGCCGCGGGCCTGTTGGACCATCGTATCGAGCCGGGCTGCCTCAGCCCGCAGCACTTTGAGCCCAAAACTGGTTAATCGATAATAGCGCCGTCGTTCATCGTTTAGTTCGGGGTCGGGCCGTTCACCAACTTCTTCAATCAGATTCTTATCTAAAAGTCGTTTGATAGCGCCGTAGAGGGTGCCAGGTCCTAACTGAACCCGACCAGCTGTTCGCGTTTTGACCTCTTGCATAATGCCATACCCATGACGATCTTTGTCGGCTAATGCGAGCAGGATATTAAATACGGCTGGTGAGAGAGGTAAAAAGCTATTTGGATCAGGGGAGGTCGAAGGCATAACATTTCTCCAATTATATATCGCGCGTGGATATATCGCGCAACGATATAATACCGGTGCCCTAACCTATTGTCAAGCCCTTGGGGTGATATAGAAACTTAGGAACACTTAGGGGAGTAAAAAGACAGCTGAATCTTTGCCGCCGGTATTTGTAAATCCAAATGTGATAAGCAGACCCGCATTGGGAGCGATTTTAGTTATTACAACGGTTCCCGTTTGGCTTTGGTCCGCTTCAATCTCCCCGCCTACCAGTTCATATGCCCCCATTTTCCCTTCGTCCCATTCGCCCCAATGCCCCTCAGGACTGGCTGTGAAAAAATTGATGGCCTCACCGAGAACAATCCATTCAGGTGAAGCAACAATAAGATTATTGCTATTGGCTTGGACAGTCACGTCAAGCTTAACGGCGTCCCCTAAATCTTCCACTGCGTGAATGGTGATTGTGGCGGGGCCTACGTTAAACGGCTGGTCAATAGGTAGGTCTATCGCGCTGGATAAGAAACTGTAACCGCCAACAGCTTGACCATTTTCGCCGATATCCCATCTGATTGTGAATCGGCTTCCCCCGCCGCGAAAGCTCATTTCAATTTGAGATGGGGTGCTCTCTAAATTTCTGAAGCAGACGTGACTTTGGTGGCCAAATCCGGCGCTGTAGTGAGCGGTTTGGCCTCTTGTATTGCCACAATCGCTTCCTGGCGAGTCTTCCCCAGCATCATCATAGGCTCGAAAGGTGAAATGAAGGTTGTTTGAATTGGCGGAAAAGGTGTTGCCACTACCCCAAATTTCGCTTATGAGCACGTATTCATCCCCCAATGGTTCGATGGCGTACGGCCGTATACAAATTGGCAGCACCGCTTCAGGGCAAAAGGCCGCACCCCATGCCGGATTGGTTTCGTCTGAAAAGCGGGTGACTTCTGGCAGAAATTGGTCAACAGGTTGTGATGTTGGCTTAGTTAAAACGGCCGTTTCTACTTCGGCCTCGCCTTCAGGCATCGTCGTTGGCTTAACGGCAGGCTCATTGGCCGCTTGGGTGAGGGCGATCCGTGCTTCAACAGTGGCATCGAGATTCGGCGTGACTTCGATAACTGGCTCAACTGTAAAGGAGCCACAGCCGATTAAAAATAGCAGGACAAGGGTAAAATACCTTTTGGTTTGGTTCATTTTTATTTCTCCAATTTGGTTGCTTGTGTTTCCAATAGATAAGTTGTAACAAATGAACCATTTCATGAGATAACGGCCGTGTAACACGGTGTAACAAGCTGTTGGAAATTGAGGTGTAGCCGTTCAGATTGAGATGTTTTTGATCTCTGGGTACTTTTACATGAAGCGTATGGTAAACACTGTGCCCATTTTGTTTCGACTGCGGACGCTGATTTCTCCATGGTGCAGGTTGATGATGCGTTCAACTAGCGGCAACCCTAGACCGCTACCAGAAATACCTCTCGCTTGCTCCCCCCGATATAGATTTTCGAAGATATGAGTGACTTCTGCCTCGGGAATGCCCATGCCGTTATCTGCCACCTCGACGGTGATCTGCTGGCCATCATCATTGACGCGGATTTCTATTTGGTCGGTTACGGCCGTATATTTCAAGCTGTTATCAATTAAATTACTAAACGCAATGATCAACAGCTCCCGATCGCCCTGAATTTTTGAGACGGGCCACGGGGTTTGCTGAAGAGTGAGGCTGACCGTGCGATTGTCCTCGTTTGCGGAGGTGGTCAGGCTAATGGCTTCTTGCAGCACATCCGCCAAATCAACCGTTTCTGTTTCGATAACGGCCGTTTCCAACTCCGTCAATCGACGTAGGTCAATCACTAGCTGGCGTAACCGATCTGACTGATGGCCAATTCTTGCCAAGGACGCCTTTTGGCTGTCTGAAAGCGGCTCCTCCTGCAAATTGAGCAAACCTAGCCGAATGACGGTCAACGGATTTTTTAATTCATGATCGAGGCGGCGTAGAAATTCTCGCGTTTGTTCAGTTTGGCGTTGTTCTAAGCTTTTTTGATGAATCGCCAGCAAATTCTGGGTTCGAGTACGCCCAAAGAGGAATAAAACGGCACTCAAAGTGAGCAAAACCCCCAGCGTTCCAAATACCCAAGATAGGTCAAATCGCACTTGATAGCTTGGATTTCCACCGAGCCAGCCTTGGTTTAACCCGATGGATAGCAAAATACCCATGATCAGTGGCACAGCGGCAAGTAGGAGATGGCGGGCTGAAGGAAATTTACTCATTCGACCGTCACTTTGCCAATAAAGCGATAGCCGATTCCGACAACCGTATCCACAAAGCGGGGGGCATTGGCATCTTCATTGAGCTGTTTGCGAATTTCCGCGATGCGCATGTCCACGGCGCGCGTGCTCACCGCATACGCCCAGCCCCAAATCTCGTCGAGCAGCTGATCGCGACTCACCACTTCATGAGGGTGGCGCATCAGATAGGTCAGCAAGTCAAACGCGCGGCTGGTTAACTCTACAGGATTGCCATTTAAGGTTACGATTCTGTTTTGGCGATTGACGGTCAGCTCATCGCTTTTGAGAATAACCGCTTGGGGTGAAATATCTTTGGCGTGCTTTGTACGGCGTAGAATGGCTTGAATACGGGCTAGAAGCTCCAGCGGATCAAACGGCTTGTTGAGGTAATCGTCTGCCCCTTCTTGGAGAGAAAGCACCCGCTCGCTGCTGGTGTTGACCTGAGTAAGCAAAATAACGGGCGTCCAGTTGTTGTCTTCCCGAAGCTGACGCAGCACGGCACGGCCGTCTAGCAGGGGCATGAGCATATCGAGGATGATGAGGTCGGGCTGGTGTTGGGAAACGGCCGTTAATGCTTCAACACCATTATTTGCAGTAACCACATCATACCCAGAACGACTAAGAAGTGGTTTTAACTCCGCCAATAAATCTGGCTCATCATCAACGATTAGTAGTTTGCTTGCCATGTAATCATTTTAACTACTTTTTATAAATGGTATAAATTTTGAAAAGCTAATCCACCATCGTTAGGCCACCGCTTACGCTAAGCACTTGGCCCGTAATGTAGTTGGCTTCTTCGGACGCTAAGAAGAGTACGGCGGGAGAGATTTCGCTGGGTTCAGCGGCGCGGCGACCCAGGGGGACCGCGTTCTTCATCGCTTGGGCCACTTTTCCGCCCAGTGACGATTCATCAAAAGCGTTGAAAATGGCCGTATTGGTGATGCCGGGAGCGACCACATTGACGCGAATATTGTCTCGGGCGTGCTCGCGGGCCATCGTTTTGGAGAAAGCGATGACAGCCGCTTTGCACCCTGCATAAACTGACTCACCCATACTGCCCCCGCGTCCGGCATCGGAAGCGATGTTGACCATGCTGCCCCCGCGCTGTTCAACCATGTGAGGCAGGACGGTGTAGCACATGTTGAGCAAGCCCTTGTAATTAATATCAATCACTTTGTCCCAAAAATCAGGTGTGGTTTGCAAGAAAAGGCCAAAGCGATCCCAGCCAGCGTTGTTGATGAGGCTGTCCACACGGCCGTATTCCTCCATCACCTCAGCCACACTGGCCTGCACGTTTTCAAGATTGGTGATGTCCGTTTTGATAGCTGAGACCTTCGCCCCCGTGGCTGCTTCGATAGAAACGGCCGTTTGCTCACCAGCCTCTTCATCCACATCAAAAATCACAACAGACGCCCCCGCCTTGGCAAAATCCGTAGATATCGCCTGGCCAATGCCGTTAGCACCGCCTGTTACGATAACAACTTTCTCTTTCATCATTTATCCTTTTGAGTAAATTGGCAAAGTGGCAAGTCGCACGTCAGCATTCCCAGAGCAAACAGACACTTTTATGCCCCATTACCACCTCACACCATCACTCTCTCACCTAACACGCTCTCTATTACACCGATCGCTGCCCCAATGCCATCTTCTTGACGAAGCTTTTCCCCAATAATCGCCGCCTTTTGGGCAAACGATGCATTGGTTGTCAGCTCAACCAGCCTGGCAGCTAGTTTATCAGCGGTAAGCTTCTTTTGCAGCAGGGGAGCTGGTCCCACGCCCAGTTTTTGCATTTGCTTTCCCCAATACGGCTGGTCGCCAAAGTAGGGGCAGACGAGGGTTGGCTTGCCAGCTTTTAAGCCTGCGGCAACGGTGCCTGCACCGCCATGATGCACCACGGCCGCCATTTGCGGAAAGAGCCAGTTGTGGGGTGCTCGGTCAATCAAAAATATATTTTCAGGGATTTGATCCACCGCAAGGCCGCCCCAACCCGCTGCCAGGACGGCGCGAACGCCCGCTTTTTGGATGGCTTCGATAATCGTTTGGGCTAACTGTTGAGGATTATTACCCACCATTGAGCCGAAGCCGATGTAGACTGGAGCTGGGCCATTTTCGAGAAAGTGAATTAAGTCAGAAGGGGGTGAGTAATCGGCCGTTTCTTCTAAAAACCAATACCCTTTGGCGTGAATATACTCAGGCCAGTCGGTTGGGACATCAATGACGTGATTGCTAATGGGGTGAATAACCGTAATCGGCTCACCCGCCTGATTAAACATGAAGTCTGTGCCAACAGATTGCTTTTTTAGGCTATGTTCTTTGCGCCACGGGTTGGTGTATTGGGCCACGCCCATCACGGTGAGGCGCACCGTGAGCTGATAGCTCAGACGATTGTACCAGCCACCGATAGGCAGGGACGGGAAACCAAAGGCGGGAAATTCGGCCGTGGCGGCAAACTGAGGAATCGTTGGTGCCAAAATTGAAGGAATGCCCAGCTTTTCAGCAAAATGGGTTGCCCCGTACGTTTTTGGATGAAAAATAATCAGATCGGGGTTTGCTTTTTCCGTCGTTTGCCACGTATCAGCAATCATTTTCTTTTGCAGCGGCCCTACTTGGCCCATCATTTTAAACGCGGCGCGCACCGCCCCAAATAGGTTGGTGACGCCGCCCATAATGGCGCGCACTTCTTCAGAGTCAATTAAAGCGATAACGGCATCATCCATATAGCCATACGTTAAGCCATATTGCTCAATGAACGGCTGGAAGCGGCCGCTGGTGCAGACGGTTACGTCATGACCGCGCTCCTTTAGCCCTTTGCCTAACGCCACGTATGGCTGAACGTCCCCCCGCGTACCGAGGGTCATAATCATAATTTTCATGTTGTTACCTCATTCGTCTAACTTGCTAACGCAATTCGCTGGCTCTGTTGTTGAATAATGCGCGGCAGTAGAACGATTAAAATAGCGACCATGCCTACAAGAACAAGCAGCTCAACCATAATGTCTCCTAACCCAGCCCCGTTTTGGGTGATTTCCAGCAGCGGATTCATGATGTAATACGTTGGGAAGAGCTGCCCAATCCACGCTGGAATTCTGGGAAATAGCTGCAGGAGTCCGGGCGCATAGAGCAATAGTCCAATGGCTTTAATGATCCCCATAAATGAATCCATATCTTTGGAGTAAGTGCCCATGACCAGCCCTGCAAGCGCGCTGAGCAGGCCTCCTAAAAGCAAAACCAGTAGAAGCAGCCCAATTTGGCCGCTGAGGGCGTTGTTTAAAACAAGAAAGACGATGCCCATCAGCAGGCTAATGAGTACGCCAAAAATTGTCTTAGACAGATACAAATCCATCATTGAGGTGGGGGTGGCGGTGACGGCAATAATCGTTTGTTTTTGTTTTTCATCAATCAGCGAGGCAGCAGGAATGAATAAGGCCCCAATAACAATGGTGATAATGAGCAAGAGCGGCATAAGCCGCTGCGCCCAAGTGGCTGTGTTTTCTGTACCCAGCTGCGTTTCCGTGACGGTGACGGGGAACAGGCCTAGTGACGTGCTGTCCACAATGGTCCGGGAGATAATTGATTCCAGCAGTAAACCGCTGCGAACGCCCATTTCTCCCCAGCGATAAACGGTGAAATCAACTTCATCAGTGTCATTGGCTAAATTCTCCGCAAAATTTGCGGGCAAGCTTAGCCCCACCTCCACAGACCCTCGTTCAACGGCCGATTTTAGTGCCGCATCAGAGCTGTAAATCTTAGTCGTAATGCTGGGATGCTCGCTAAAGGTGTCAACAAAGCTGTCGTTTTGGCCAGCATCATAAATGCCTAGGCGGGGCGTTTGGGCAAACAGGTCGCCAAATACCAGCGAAACGAGAAGCGTCAAAACGATAGGCATGACAAAGACATAAATTGATAAGAAGTTTTTTGAGCTTAAGCGAATATCTTTGCGCAAGAGTGTCAAAATTCGTTGCATATCCATTAGAAGCGCCTCCTTAATACGGCCGTTCCTATGCCTAGCAAGCCAACCGAGGTAACAAACAAGAGCAGTAAATTTTGCCCAACATCCGCCCAGCCTGCGTTGAAGTTAAGAATTTGGTGCAGGGCGTCTACAAAGTAGAACGAAGGCACAATTTCCATCCAGCCTGAGGCTAACCCGGGCAGCATGACCGTAATGGCGGGTATGGTCATAAAGATGAGTACAAACGCCCCCCACGCCGTCACCGACGTGGCGTCTGGTGAAATCGCGGCCACAAAGAAACCCAAGCCCACAATGAGCAATGTACCGAGCAGCAGCGTTGTTAAGAGCAAGATTGGAGAAGTCGTAATTGTGCCTGTCACCAGCACGATGAGCAGCACTTGCCCAAAGGCCAAGCCCATTCCCATCAGCGCCTTGCTGGTGAAAAAGTGGTGCAGTCGGAGCGGGCTTGTAACGAGCGCCCGGGCGGTGCCGCTTTCGATTTCTCGAGCAATCAGGGTGGCCAAACCGAGTACCTCTACCGTCATGATGAACAGCAGCAGCATAGGTAAAAATCGTTCGCGGAAGGAGATGGGGGTGCCAAGAATATCGTTGCCCAACACAATCTCCGTTTGGTTCATGCGTTTTAAATTGCTGGCGACAGTCGGGTTTGTTGCATTGGCTATAAGCTCCAGCGTATCCGCAAACATCTCTTTGGCTTCAGCGGGAATACCTGGCGCATAGTACGCTTGGAATTCAGCAGGCTCTCCGTTCATGCTGGCGAGGGCGGCTGCTTCCGTAATCGTTAGCCCCACCAGCAAATCGCCAGACTCTTCCAGGGCGGCCAGCATTGCCTCCTCTGAATCAAATAGTTGAAGATTGTCTGCTTCAGCTTCCTCGGTTATGAGTTCATCAAAGACCGTCACGTCTGGATTCTCGATGTAAAAGGCCAAACCGAGGCTATTGTTGACCTCATTCGGAATGAGAAAGTAGATGGCGGTAAACATCACCAAGGTCAAACCGGTGATTACGGCGAAGAATTGATTGCGGAAGAATAGTTTTAAATCTTTAAGAACGAGTGTGCCGATCATCCTTGTAACCCCCTACCCGTAATTTCGATGAAGATATCTTCAAGGGTGGCTTCTTCACTGTGGACGGTGATGATTTTTTCATTTTTGAACAGCTCAAACACATTTTGTGCCGTTTGCCCATCATCTAAATTGACTTCACGGACTTCCGTTTCGCCGTTGGCCAGTTCAATTTCAACCTTCAGGGCGCGTTGGCCATACTGCTGCTTGAGCGCGGACGGTTTGTCTAAGGCCACGATTTGACCTTGGTTTATGAAGGCTACGCGGTTTGATAGCTTGTCCGCTTCAACCATATCGTGGGTGGTTAAAAAGATAGTTGTGCCGTTTTTGACCGCTTCTTGAATGAGGGCTTGGATTGTTTGGGAGGAGACGGGGTCCAAGCCATCGGTTGGTTCATCTAAAAAGAGAATTTTAGGGTTGCTGACCAGTGCTCGAGCCAGCATGAGCCGCTGTTTCATTCCCTTGGAGTAGCCGGACACCGGCTCTTTTTCTCGTCCGCCCAACCCCACTTTTTGAAGGAGATCGGTGGCATTAAAGTTTGGCACTTTGTACAGCTTGGCAAACAAATCAAGGTTTTCAATGGCGCTCATTTGCTCATACAAATTGGTGTTTTCAAATGATATGCCAATTTGGGATTGCACCTGCTTGCGCTGCTTAACGATATCCATGCCGAGTAAAACGGCCGTTCCTGTCGAAGGGGTTAGCTGTCCAGTCAGCATTTTGACCGTGGTTGATTTGCCAGCCCCATTTGGCCCCAAAAAGCCGAGAACTTCTCCTTCACCCACATCGAATGAGATATTATCGACCGCTAAATTATCCCCGTAGCTAAAGCTCAGGTTGTTTACAGATATGGCATTGGCCATGTTATGTCTCCTTTTTTGCAGAGTGGCAAAGTGGCAAGGTTGCATGTTTGGTCGGTGATTTTTTTGATCAGCGCTCTGGTATAAGTGATACGAAGTGCCTGCTTTAAATAAAGCGGTGGCTATAAACTTTATTTCCTCGAGATTCCAAAGTGTTTACCTAAAATGGTTATCAAATTAGAAACTTCGGAACCCTTATTCTCTGCTTTCTTCTAGATAGTCATACCATTCAGCTAGGTTTTCCTCATTAACAAACTTCATGGTGCCGGGTGGGGCATCTAAAATTCGTTCGAGAGCCGCTTGAATGGCAGCGAATTTTCGTCTCAATAAATCCAATGGGTCATCATACTGCTCAGGATTGAGCAAAATAGGGACAATGGATTGGCTAACGCCCGAGTTGAGTGAAAAAATGACTTCGGCCGTTTCTTTCGCGAAGCTGGTTTTAAAGACCCCTTCATCAATCCCCTGTTGGATAATTTTTGTAATACGAGGCGAAGCGATGTTTTTTGACTTTTCTTCAAATTTCTTGGTCATGAGGGCATTGTCATCTCGCCTCATGAACTTGGCTAATTCGAGCAATTCCGGTTTATGCTCAAGTTTCCAACTGCCAACCATCTCAAAGAGCTTGTGCCATTTTTCGAGGGCGGTGGGGCCATCCTCATCGACAATCACATCCATGATTTTGGCGTTCTCGCTCATCATGTTATCAACAAGGGCTTCCAAAACGGCCGTTTTTGACTCAAAGTAATGGTAAAACGTCCCCTTGGCCACGCCTACCGCTTTCACGATGTCGTTGACTGATGTGGCTTCATATCCTTTTGTAAAAAATAGCTGATTGGCCGTGGTAATTAGCTCGTTTCGCCGTTCATCTGGTGCTTTTGTAATTCTCTTCATAAACTCCAATTCACTGTTCTGGTGACTTGACTGACCGTCGGTCGGTCAATGAGGCTATCATAATCAAATCGATCTTCTCTGTCAAGAAGATTCGCTCGCCACTCTTGACTTTTCACTTTTAACTGATTGCTGAACCCCAATAACTCGCTATTCTTCCGCCAGCTTCACGACCACGCTTTCCACCTTCTCCTGCATCGTTTGCTCACGGTCAACCCGCGTGCCGACCTTGATGCTGGTTGAGATGCGCGGGGCACCCATTTCGTGGATAACGGTGTGGCACTTTTTAACGGCCGTAAACACCTCATCCCACTCTCCCGCAATATTGGTGCCATAGGCGTGCAGGGTATGCTCTAATCCCGCCTCCTCTAAAATCCGCTGGCACTGCGCCACATAGTTTGACACAGAGACCCCTACACCAATCGGCACCACACATAAATCCAGAATGACTTTCATCACAATTCCTTTTTGAGTATAAAAATAAATTTTTCCCTTTACAAAACCGACCTCGAAGGCTGAGCTTGTCGAAGTCGGGCTCTATAAACCATCGAAAATAAAAAAAGCCACCCGATTGGGTAGCTTTTACGATTATTTATCAGAGCGGGCACCGGGAATCGAACCCGGACTAGTTGCTTGGGAAGCAACTGTGATACCGTTTCACCATGCCCGCATGGTTCAATAATTATAACGCAAAAATTTTATTTCAAGCAACTTGCCCCGCGGAAGTTTATTCTTTCCAAACCTCGTTGACCCAGCCGTTCGTATCATAGTCCGCCATACAGCTATCAACCAATCCCTTGAAATGATCAATATCCCCCCGCACGGTGGACCATTTAAGCGTATCGAGGCGCTGCTGGTCTTTGTTGCCCGCGTAGTTGCGTTCGTAGAGGCCGTGGCGACCGGCAAACTCAGAGTAGAGGGCATCCCAGACGAGGTTGAATAGCTTGACCCGTTTACGGCCGTTTAGATTGGTGCCTTGATAATAGGTGTCAATAATGTGCTCAAGCTCTGGCGCATGCATATCGCTCACGCTAGAGATCGCAAAGCTGGGTGCGCCTGCCAGCACCG
>JBCCFD010000094.1:0-20147 GCA_039029915.1 Chloroflexota bacterium | reverse complement strand
CCGCTTGATCCAAACCTCCATCTTATCCATCAGTTGCGTTTCACGATGGGCTTGAATTTGCTCGATAGTGGGGAGCGTCGTTTTGGTCACCTTTTTACGCGTATATTTTTCAATTTTGCGTAGACGCCACATCTCTTTTGGTGTTAGGAATGTGGCTGCGATTCCTGTTGCCCCAGCTCGCCCTGTTCGTCCAACCCGATGGACATACACCTCCGGGTCCATTGGTAAATCAAAGTTAAAAACGTGTGAAATACCGTCGATATCAAGGCCGCGTGCGGCAACATCCGTGGCTACAAGCACCTTGATTTGGTCATTGCGGAATCGTTTCACCACATGCTCGCGGGCGTCTTGGCTTAAATCGCCGTTAAGCACCTCTGCCGGAAAACCCCGAACGGACAGCTCATTGGCTAATTCGCTGGTGCCCATGCGGGTGCGGGCAAAAATCAGACAGCGGCTGATCTCTTCAACTTCAAAAAGGCGGGTGAGCGCGGCCAGCTTGTCTTTTTCTTGGACGAGGTAATAACGTTGGTCAATGGCGTCAACCGTAAGCTCTTTGCGCTTGATCGTGACCGACTCTGGCTCGGACATGTAGTTTTCAGCCAGCTTGCGAATCTCTTTAGGCATGGTGGCTGAGAAGAGACAGGTTTGATGGTAGAAAGGGAGTGCCTCTAAAATCGACTCAATATCTTCGATAAAGCCCATGCTGAGCATTTCGTCCGCTTCGTCGAGCACAATTGTTTTGACGCTTGAGAGGTCTAAACTACCCTGCTTGATGAGATCGAGCATGCGACCCGGTGTGCCCACAACGATATCGACCCCTTTGCGTAAGCGGCCTTTTTGCATGCCATATGAGGCACCGCCATAGATGGGAAGCACTTCGACGTTGCGATAACGGCCGTATTCCCCAATTGCCTCTGCCACCTGCATCGCGAGTTCACGCGTGGGCGCTAACACAACGGCCTGCACGTATTTTTGGATGGGGTCAACGTTGTGGAGGATGGGGAGCGCAAAAGCGGCCGTTTTTCCCGTACCGGTTTGAGCTTGACCAATGACGTCCTTACCTTTGAGGAGGGAAGAAATCACCCCAGCTTGAATAGGGGTTGGCTCCGTGTAACCAAGCTTGTCAATTGCCTGCAGCAGCTCACTGCGCAAGCCAAAATCTTCAAATGTTGTCATTTTGTACTCCATTGGGCTAATAATGCCCTGCGGTTTAGCTCTTCAGCTAAACCGCCCCAGAAGCAGTAGACTGCTCCTCGTTTTACCCATTGGAGCACACCACTGCAACAAAAATGCCTTGCTCATCACAAGGCATTGTGGAAATTTAAATTAGTTGTCTAAATGTGTTTGTTTGTGAAAACGTTCACGACAGTATAACACAAAATGAAGCATTACACGAGATGTATTTGTCGAAAATTCCGACTTTAATGCGTTTAAAGGAATAAGCAAATTTTATACATTAAGGATAAAAATTAATGCCGGAAGAAATCGATCCATTGAAAGCGCTCGGTTTAGGAAAAGAAATAGATCGAAATCTAAAGCAATATTCTCCAATTGGATTATGCCCTGAATGCGGGGCTGCATTGTTAGCCGTGAATACAAGCTGTCAAAATTGTCATTCGAACCAGCACCCTACAAAAACAAAGAAACGGTCTATGACGCTTGAATCAGTACAGCTTCAATTGGGAGAGCGTTTTAGCGCAAGGATTTTCCAAAGTCTGGTTCAAAAGCAGAATGTTGCTTCTGAGATAACCATATCAAAAATTTTTGCCTTTTTCTTAGCGACTCTAGTTCACCTTGTCACCTTATCATGGGTAGGGATAGCAGGCTTTCTTATCTTTGGGATAGATTTCAATTTTTTTGCGCTCGTATTAGGCATTCTGTTATTAGCGATTGTTTGGGAGATTCGCCCTCGATTTGGCAAAATGCCTGAAAATAGGTTGGAGCGAGACAATTTCCCAACTTTGTACAAATTAGTTGATGAGATTAGCGAGGATTTGGGCGCGAAAAAAGTTCATTCTATTGTGATTGAACATGGATACAAGGCCTTCTTTGGTCAGATAACGATTTTGCGTAAAAATGTGCTATTTTTAGGGTTGCCACTTTTTGCGATCTTAAATGGTCAAGAACGAGTCGCACTCATTGCACACGAGATAGCATATGGTGTGAGCAATGATCCGATGCGCAGCTTTTTTGTAAGAACGGCCGTTGACACCCTTTTCCGCTTGTCAAAACTTGTGCGGCCCGCCCGTATTTTCAATACCGAAACTGTTTCTGGACCAATCAATAATCGACACGCGAGTCATTCCACAACAAATGATGTTTTTGGCTTTCTAACCGCTATTGGATTTCTTCCAATCAATCTATTTTTATTGTTGGTGGCAAACATCATTTTTTATTGTGCTTATGCGCTACTCGCATTAATCTTTCGTGATTCACAGCGTGCTAAATATTTAGCAGATCAAATGGCGTCTAGGGTGTCGGGAACAGAAGCACAGCTTTCAGTTTTGGAAAAAACATATCATAGTGGATTGGTTCGTGCGGCTATCCAAAATATATCGCGAGCCGACCATGATAAGAATGTTTTTGATACCATTCGAGAGCAAATGACAGCAATGCCCGAAAATGAAGCCGAGCGGTTACGGCGCATTAATCTTTTAGAAGATGCTAGGGTTGACCCCGCCCATCCACCAACAGCTAATCGAATTGAGCTAATTAAAATTAATGCGAACCCAATCCCAAAAGTTACTCTATCGGTTGAAGAAAACCAGAAAATTTCAGCTGAGCTCAACACGCTCGAGGGCAAAATCCAAAAGCAACTGATAGATGAATATCGAGCTAGTTTTCTTTCCAGCATGAAATGATGGCTATTGAAATAGACAGAACCTGAGGTTTCGTCTGCCGCTTGGGCAAATTTTATCCATCAAATCAAGACCGACGAAACACTACTCTTCACTATCAATAGATTTAGGTGTTTTAGGCGCTACCCCCGAGTGTAAACGCTCCAAACAAAGCTAGCCCAATAAAGCGAAGCGATTTGCCAAAGCTAGCCGCAATTAAAAATCGCCACCACGCCATTTTGGAGGCCCCAGCAATCACGCCCGCCACATCAAAAAGAGGATTGGGAATAAGCGCCAAACCAAATATCCCAAACATGCCATACTTTTCAATCCAGCCCCTCAACCGGACATACCAATTCGTATAACGACGCTGAATCACCCCTTGACCTGCAATGCCAGCAAAATACCCAGTCATTTCACCAATGGCAGCCCCAACACCAGACGCGATACCGACTAGATACGGATTAAGCACATCTCCCGCCGCATAAGTGACAGCAAAGCTCGGAACGGGTAAAAAGACCGTTGCGTTGCCCACAACACTGACAAGAAAAACCCCCGGATATCCAAAAACAGAGGATGATAAAAGCGAGTTGCGATACACAATGATCACAATTGTGATGCCTATGGCCAAAACACCTGAGGCAATGCGGGTTATGACGGTGCGAGTCGTTACCACATCTTCTTCAATGGCTATTTGATGATCTTGATTCTCCACAAAATGCTCCGTGTATATCTTGTTCATTCATTTAACAGATACCTTTTGTAACATAGTTTGTTTGAGAATGGGTATTGGGTAACCATACTCCAGACTGTTTTATAAAATGCTCATTCGCTTTGATTGTGCTACGATCCATATTTGACTACATTTCCCAACAATTTGGAGCAAAATATGGCTGAATTTATTGATCCGCTTTTTATTGATGATCCCCAATCTGATGAAAACGAAGGCATTGCTTATCGGCGTAAATATGGTGGCTTAATTGGTGTGCGCAGTAAGGTGCAGGTGCGCGATAATACTATGCTGAGCTTAGTCTATACCCCAGGCGTTGCTGAGCCTTGTCTTGAGGTTGCTCGAAATCCGAACCGCTCTTTTGATGTCACCTGTCGAGGCAATACGGTCGCCATCGTCTCAAACGGCACGGCCGCTTTTGGGCTTGGTGACATCGGACCAGAAGCGATCTTACCGGTGCTAGAAAGTAAATCGGTCATTATGAAAAACTTTGCGGGGGTCGACGCGATGCCAATTGCTCTGAAGACCCAAGATGCTGAGACGATGGTGAAGACACTTCTGCAGCTAATGCCAACTTTTGGGGCTATCATCCTTGAAGATATCGCATCACCAACTAGTCCCGCCGTGACCGATCGCTTGCGTAAAGCAATGAGCATTCCCATTATAAATAATCATCGGGAAGGTGTCGCTATCGGGGTATTAGCCGGATTGATTAATGCTAGCAAAATTGTGAAAAAAGATCTTAAAAAGATGCGCATTGTGATCAATGGGGCGGGCATGGCGGGTCTCGGTACGGCCTTTATTCTGCATCGGTATGGCGTTAAGCAGGTGATCGTTTGTGATAATCACGGGGCGATTTATGAGTATCGGCCACTTAATATGAGCTGGGCTAAATGGGAAATTGCCCAAGTTAGCAACTCTGCGAATGAAAAGGGGGAGCTGGCTGAGGTGCTACAGGAAGCTGATGCCTTAATTGATTTTGCCTCTACAACGATCTCATCAAAGCAGATTAAGAGTATGGCTAAAGACCCTATTTTGTTTACTTTTGCGATGCCTTTGTGCATTACGCCGAATGAGGCGCGTGAGGCAGGGGCGAAGGTCGTGGCGACGGGTCATTCAACGTACCCAAACCAGATGGATATAACGGCCGTTATTCCCGGCGTTTGTCGGGGGTTACTTGACGTGCGGGCCAGCCATTTCCATACACGTGCTCAAATCGCCGCTGCCGAAGCAATTGCCGGCATTATTCCTGATGAAGAGATGCACCCCGACTACATCTACCCTCGCATGCTTGACTATCGAGTGGCACCTGCCGTTGCCTCCGCCGTCGCTGCGGCAAGCATCAAAGCCAAAGTGGCCCGAAAATCAAACGTCGATCCAGAAATTATTCGCCAGCGAACGCGTCAATTCGTGTATGAAGGCAAACTACCGGTACCGCCCAAAAGCCGTAAAGAGATGAGTGTGGCGGAAGAGTCCCTTGAGCTTCATGAACGCTTCACGGGATTGCTGGAAGTCTATTCAAAAATTCCCGTCAAAGATGAACACATTCTTAATCAATTTTATCTAGTGCCGGAGGCGATGGAGCCATCTAAGCGTATTGTTGAGAATCCGGCGGAGGTGTTTACGCTAACGCCGCGCAGTAATTTGGTAGGCGTGGTGAGCGACGGTAGCGCCGTGCTAGGTCTTGGCAACATTGGCGGGCGAGCTGCCATGCCGGTTATGGAAGGTAAAGCGATTTTGTTCCAAACGTTTGCTGGTGTAGAAGCGTTTCCTATTTGCCTTAGCACCCAAGACCCTGATGAAATCATTGATGTAGTTTGCCAGCTTGAACCAACCTTTGGTGGGATCAATTTAGAAGATATAGCCGCGCCGCACTGTTTTTACATCGAAAACAAGCTCCGCGAACTAACGGATATTCCTATTTTCCATGATGACCAGCACGGAACAGCCGTTGTTGTTTTGGCGGGTATCATGAACGCTTGCCGCTTAACGGGCAAGCACCCCAGTGAATTAACGATTACGGTCAATGGGGCCGGCGCCTCAGCCGTGGCGGTGACGAAGCTGTTGATGGCAATGGGTGTCGAAGATGTGGTGATGCTGGACAGACGAGGGGCGATCTATAACGGCCGTAAAAACCTCAACTGGATCAAGCGAGAGATGGCTAACCTAACCAATATGAACGGCGTCAAAGGCGACCTCGAATCAGTCATCAAAGGGCGCGATGTCTTTATCGGGCTTTCAGCGCCGGGCGTGCTGAGCCAAGAGATGATTAAATCAATGGCGAAAGACCCCATCATCTTTGCGTTGGCCAATCCGATACCTGAAATTATGCCAGACGAAGCGTTAGCAGCTGGTGCCGGTATTGTCGCCACCGGCCGTAGCGATCTACCCAATCAGGTCAATAACTCCCTCGCATTCCCCGGCATTTTCCGTGGGGCGCTCGACACCCGCGTTCGTAACATTACTGATGAAATGAAAATTGCTGCTGCTAAAGCAATCGCAGATTTGGTGCCTGACAAAGAGCTGCGGCCCGATTGGATTATTCCCAAAGGGACTGACTTTTCGGTTGCGCCTGCGGTGGCTGAAGCCGTTGCCCGTTGTGCTGTTGAAACAGGTGAATGTCGTGTCAACATTGATCCCACATTCATCTCAGAACGAGTTTTGCAGCACATTTACGAAGAGTGATAGTTTGAGAAGGTGGCTAAAAGCGCTCACTGAACTTGTCGAAATGAGCGTTTTTAGCAGTCTTCATCAATTAATTGGATATGAATATGACCTTTAAACCGTTTGACCTTGAATACACCCAATCAAAGTGGGAGCAGATTGTTAAATTTAATTTGACTGAAAGCGGGGTTCATCCAATCTCACTTAATGATTTGTTGGCAGGCGATGAAGATAAAATCAATGGACTGCTCCACACGGAGATTAATTATCCGCATGTGAATGGCATTCCCGAGCTAAGAGAAAACATTGCTCGTTTGTATAATGGGGCTGATGGAGAGCAGAATGTGCTCGTAACGGTTGGTGCCGCAGAGGCGAATCACATCATCATGGAAACGCTGCTTGAGCCAGGTGATGAAGTAGCAACGCTTACACCCACTTACAAACAGGTTTGGGGGCTGGGTGAGAATGCTGGGATTACGGTACGGCCGTTTCATTTGCGCTCCGAGAATGGGTGGGCACTTGACATTGACGACCTCAACGCTCAAGTCAATGAGAAAACCAAAATTATTGCCGTTGTGAATCCCAATAACCCGACCGGCTACATCATGACAGATGCAGAAATGGACGCCATTGTTGCGGCTGCGGAACGAGTGGGGGCATGGATTTTAGCTGATGAAGTTTATCGGGGGGCTGAGCGACTACAAGAAGAGGAGACGGAGTCGTTTTACGGCCGTTATCCTAAAACGCTCGCTTTAGGCAGCATGAGCAAAGCGTATGGCCTGCCCGGGCTACGCATTGGCTGGATTGTCGGCCCACCAGACACGATTGAAAATATTTGGCGGCGGCATGAGTACACCGCCATCTGCGGCACTATGCTGGGCAATCATCTGGCTGCTCATGCGCTTTCTCCAGCGGTGCGTCCTCGACTAATCAAGCGCACCCGCGACTATATTCGTAAAGGATATCCTATTTTGGAAGCGTGGATGGAAGACCAAGACGGTTTGTTTAGCTATACGCCTCCCATGGCGTCAGCCATCACCTTTGTGCGCTACCATCTTGATATCAATTCCACCGAACTCATGGAAATTTTATGCCGCGAAGCTAGCGTCTTTGTTGGGGCAGGGGATTCATTTGGCATGGATCACCACTTACGCATCGCTTTTGGCCAAGACAAAGCCGTTCTTGATGAAGCCTTTGGCCGAATCCAAGCAACTATCCAAAAATATAGCTAAGTACAGTCAAATATATCGCTATAGGGATGTACTGTGCTATGTCCTTACCGATAAGCGTTGTGGTATCATTCACCTGACAGTAAATTGTCATTTTTTCTGGTCAGGAAACTGTAAGATAGGTGCTCTATGACATCAAATGGTCGAAATCCCGGTATTCCCCTCGATTTAGGTTGGATAGAAAATAGTCGCGTTAATTTAAGCGCAACAAAGCGGCGTGCCGCCACATTGGGCACGCGCCGCTCGGTTAAAAAAGCGTGGCAGGCAGCTTGGTTGCTTCGCGCCATTAGCTGTATTGATCTCACGACGCTCGCAGGCGACGATACGCCCGGAAAGGTGCACCGTTTGTGTGCCAAGGCCCGCCAGCCGGTTCGATCTGACATTTTAGATGCTCTTGGCATGACAAAAAAAGGACTGACGGTGGGTGCCGTCTGCGTTTATCCTAATCGGGTGCGAGACGCGGTTGAAGCACTCCACGGCACCAATATTCCCGTCGCTTCGGTAGCAACGGGGTTTCCAGCTGGGCAAACACCGTTACCGCAGCGCCTAGCAGAAATTGAAGCCGCGGTTGAAGATGGGGCCAAAGAGATTGATATTGTGATTAATCGAAACGCTGCACTCCAAGAAGATTGGACGGCCGTTTACAAAGAAGTTCAGCAGATGCGTGAAGCGTGTGGTCCAGCCCATATGAAAACGATTTTAGCGACGGGCGAGCTCGGCCCTTTGCACCGCGTTTACAAAGCGAGCCTGGTGTGCATGATGGCCGGTGCGGATGTGATTAAAACCTCAACTGGCAAAGAGAAAACAAACGCCACCCTTGAGGTGAGCTTAACCATGGTTCGGGCCATTCGTGACTACCTTGAGCAGACAGGTCACAAAGTGGGCTTTAAACCGGCCGGTGGCATTGGCAAAGCAAAACAGGCCATGCAGTGGCAAATTCTTATGAAAGAAGAGCTGGGGGATGAATGGCTAATGCCTGATATGTTCCGCTTTGGGGCCAGTAGCCTCCTTGGTGACATTGAGCGACAGCTTTCGCATCACGTCACCGGAAATTATGCGGCGAAGCACCATATGCCACTTGGGTAAAAGTTCGTCAGCCGGTCAGCAGGTTAGCTGAAATGCTGAATTGCTAATTAAGGAACCAAACAATGAACATATCCGAAATTTTCGAAATAATGTCTTATGGGCCTGCGCCTGAGTCAACGGCCGTTGCTGAGGCTTGGCTGGCTGATCATGGGCAGAAGTTTGGGCTGTTTATTAACAATCAGTTTGTGCTGGCCGAAGGTGACGCCACGCTAGAGACAAAGAATCCGGCGACGGGTGAGCTGTTAGCCAATGTCGCTGATGCGCAGGCGGGTGATGTGAATACGGCCGTGGCGGCCGCCACCGAAGCTTACAAAAAATGGTCAAAACTAACCGATTTTGAGCGCGCTAAGTATCTTTACGCCATTGCTCGCCAAATCCAAAAGCACGATCGCCTTTTTGCCGTTCTGGAATCGCTTGACAACGGCAAGCCCATTCGCGAATCGCGTGATATCGACACAGCCCTCGTGGGTCGCCATTTTTACCATCACGCTGGCTGGGCCCAAATCAAAAGCAAAACATTTCCCGAATACGATCCAGTGGGCGTTATTGGGCAAGTCATTCCGTGGAATTTCCCGCTGCTGATGCTGGCTTGGAAAATCGCCCCCGCTTTAGCGATGGGCAATACTGTTGTCCTAAAACCAGCTCCCTACACACCGCTCACGGCCTTACTGTTTGCTGAAATTGTAGTTGAAGCCGGCTTGCCACCCGGTGTCGTTAATATCGTGACCGGCGGTGATGAGGCGGGCGCTTCGCTGACCAATCACCCTGATATCAACAAAGTGGCCTTTACCGGCTCTACCAACGTGGGCCGAATTATCCGTCGCGCGACGGCAGGCAGCGGCAAAAAGCTCTCTTTAGAGCTTGGTGGCAAATCCCCGTTTATTGTATTTGATGATGCCGATTTAGATGCAGCCGTTGAAGGCGTTGTGGACGCGATCTGGTTTAACCAGGGTCAGGTTTGCTGCGCTGGCTCAAGGCTGCTAGTTCATGAAAACATTGCGGATAAATTCCACGCCAAATTGAAAACCCGGATGGGCAAACTGAGGGTAGGTGACCCACTAGACAAGAGCATTGATATTGGTGCTATCGTTGATTGGATTCAGCATGAAAACATCGACAAATGGGTCAAGATTGGGCTGGGCGAAGGGGCTGAGCTGTATCAGCCGGCGATTGACCTGCCTGAAAATGGCTGTTTTTACCCGCCCACTTTACTGACCAGCGTGGAACCTGCCTCAAAAGTGGCACAGGAAGAGATTTTTGGGCCCGTGCTGGTTTCAATGACGTTCCGCACACCGAGTGAAGCTATCAGTCTGGCCAACAACACGCGGTACGGTCTGGCAGCGTCGATTTGGAGCGAGAATATCAATTTGGCACTGGATGCAGCCAGCAAAATTAAGGCTGGCGCCATCTGGATTAACTCAACAAACTTATTTGATGCGGCGTCTGGCTTTGGTGGGTATCGCGAAAGTGGATATGGCCGTGAAGGGGGAAAAGAGGGGCTGTCTGAGTACCTTCAACTTCGTTGGCAGGCTGAAGGCAAAAAGCAAAAGGCTGCAAAAATAGATGATGTGGCTGATTGGATTGGGGATTGGGGCAAACACGTGGCGGCGCGGCCTCCGGTTTTAGGAATTGGGGAAAACGGCCGTTCTTCATCAAATGGCTCATCTCTTGCCATCGATCGGACACCTAAAATGTATATTGGCGGCGCACAAAAGCGGCCAGATGGCCATTACACGATTTCCGTAAAGGGTAAAGATGGGCAGGTGGAAGGCCAGGTTGGTGACGGTAATCGAAAAGATATTCGTAACGCCGTCGAAGCAGCTCATAAGGCTCAGCAGTCCGGCTGGTCAGGCCGACACGGGCATAATCGTGCCCAAATCTTGTATTTTATCGCTGAAAATCTCTCGGCTCGGACGGATGAATTTGCTAAGCGGCTGGCGAGGGTCAGCGGGCAAACGGTTAAATCTGCCGCGGTAGAAGTTGAAGCGTCGGTAAAACGCTTATTTACTTATGCAGCGTGGGCTGATAAATTAGGCGGCACTGTGCAAGAAACAACGCTAGCAGGTGTAACGGTGGCTGTGAACGAACCGATGGGCGTCATTGGGATTGCTTGTCCAGATGAGATGCCGCTCTTAGGCTTTATCTCTCTGATGGCACCAGCCATCTCCCGTGGCAACACAACAATCATGATTCCTAGCCAGACAAATCCGCTGGCCGCCACGGATTTTTACCAAGTGCTGGACACTTCAGATGTGCCCGGTGGCGTGGTGAACATTGTGACTGGCAATAAAGACCATATGGCAAAAACGCTAGTGGCGCATGAAGATGTGGACGCGATGTGGTATTTTGGTGACGCACGTGGCGCAACGGCCGTTGAGTATCTTTCTACCTCAAATATGAAGCGGACATGGGTTGATTATGGTCAGTCGTACGACTGGCTAAATGAGGCACAGGGTGAAGGCGAACAGTTTCTGCGTCAGGCGATGCAGGTGAAAAATATTTGGGTGCCAACAGGCATATAAAGCGATGAGAAGAACTGCACTAATTGGTGTTTCATTAACTCTATTGATGCTGTTACTCGTTTTGAGTGCGGCATTTATCTTTTTGTTTCAGGGTAGACAGCTGCTGGTCGCTGAAAATGAGTCGGTGAGCTCATCATTGGCTCAAACACAGCAAGAGTTAGATGTGACCTACGACACGTTGGATGCATCTGGTCGTACTTTAGCAACGGCGCAGGCGACGAATTTATTGTTGGAAGGCCAGCTGGTTGACAGTCAACAAGAGGTCGACTCAGCGATTGCTGCCTTGGCCACCCGTGAGGTTGAAGTTGCTGAAGCTGCCAGCGAGCGGGATCAGCTTTTAAGTCAACCCCCTGCGATTGAGATTATTGCCCCTGCTGCAGATGATACGGTTGTTGTTGGCGAGACGGTTGAATATGATTTGTTTGTCGCGGATAGCGTGGGCATTACGGCCGTTATTGTTTCCGTCGACGATGAACAAATCGGCGCCTTTTCACTTAGTGGTGATCCCACAGAGCGAATTACCGGAGAGTGGACCCCTTCTGAAGTGGGTACAGTAACCTTGGGCGTGCAGGCCAGTAACGCTCGCACCAGCATTTTGGAAACGCAAACAGTAACCGTTGTTGCCCCAACTGGGCAGATCGTTCCCATTGGTGAGGCCCCATTTCGTACGGAAAGGCTGGCTGTCGAAACGGCCGTTCAAGAGATCCGTCAGATCCAATTTGATGATCCCGCTGCTATCTCAGTTAGCTTTCAGACTAACCTAGCCCAACAACAAGCCAGCGTGCCGGTGATGGCGTCCCTATCATTGACAGAAAGTTTAGCCGTCTGGTCGCTTTTTGATTTGGCAATTGAGGATTTTTTTTTAGCTGAAACGGGGCGTTCTTTTCTTTACGATTTACAACAAGATACGCTGAACATCAACGGGTTAGGCGCAACATTTGACCCGATTGATGCTTATGATTATGCGGGAGCGTATGCGGCGCTGCTTCTCGACCAAAGCTATACGGCCGTTGACAGCAGTTTCTTGCCTTTAGATAGCCAGCTGGCGTTATCTGCTTTAGTGGCTGGTGATGTGGCTAATGTTCAAACATTATTTAAGCGATCTGATTATTATCAAAACGAAGCGTCTGCTGACTTGGAAGAGACTCTACAAAATCGTGAATATGCACCTTATGAACAGCTCTTACAGCAGGGCGGTCTTGCTTTTGCGACGTTCTTCTCAACCGAAGATAGCCTTTCGGCATTAAACAGCGCTTGGCAATCCCCTCCAGCCACAACAGAACAGCTTTTTCATCCTGAAAAGTATTTAGCACAGGAAACGGCCGTTTTGGTTACACTTCCTGATCTATCAACTGCCATTGGGGAAGGCTGGTCGCTTTTGGTGAATGAAACGGCTGGAGAGCTTATGTTGCGCCTGTATTTAAGTCGCTATTTGAATGAATCACAGGTAGAAACGGCCGTTTCTGGTTGGGGCGGCGATCGCTTTGCAGCCTATCAAAATGAGGACACGGGGGCGCTTATGCTTGTTCTCAAAATTGAATGGGATACTGTTCAAGATAGCAATGAGTTTGCTGCCCTTTATCCGAACTATCCGACACGACTTTTTACAGCGGCTGGTGTACTAAATGAGTTTGGTGAATGCTGGGATGGTGAAGATGTGATTTGTTTGTTTCAGAACGGCATAGAAACGGCCGTTGTGCGTGCCCCGTCTGTCGAAATTGCGCTATCAATTGCTGAAACGATGTTTAATGAGTAGAGAGAGAAGGGAAGAGAGAAAAGAAAGACCGAAATACGATTCACCCGCTTGCTCCCCACAACTCGCAACCTGCGATTCCAACTAAACCCAAAGCGAATAGATATATAAAAACCAAAAAGGTGCGGAGAGCGCCGCACCTGTTGGTTAATGTATTGAGCAGAATAAGCAAAAAACTGTTTTTAGGAGAGGAAAGGGGGAGCAGCCCTTTCCTGAAATTAACTATTATGTTTGCTGCGATGTTTTGTCGTGACTTTTACGGTTCTCCCTGCTCCCCCTGACTCCCCGTTAAGGGTGTCAAAGTCACTTTATTTGGCTGCGTTGTTTACTGCGTTGTTAGTTTATATATTAGTGGAATTGACTTACGGTTTGTGTTACAAGTTGGCGTTAATTTTGTTTACCAAAAATGATTAACACATCCCCAAGTTTCAATGTCTCATTTGGGTCTGGATTATAGATGTAATGTTCCGCTCTTTTAATGGCTACCACATTTTGATTTTGAGAGTCAGAAAATTCGCCGGCTGGTCTTGAAAGCCATTTTGAATTTTGCTCAATGTGAAAGTCATCAAAGCGAACATCCCCATGATCCCCTTTTCGAAACAGCATATTATTCCAAAACTGACCCAGCTCCGGGCTAACCATTTGGGATGCAATATGATAGCCACCCACCATATTGGTTGAGGTGACCTGATCGGCGCCGGCCAAATAAATCCTGCGAATATTCCACTCATCAGAGGCCAGCGACACAATGCGCAACCGCTCGTTATCAAGAATGCGCACCATTTCACGGGCGCTCAAAATGATCGAGATATTATCTCGATCGTCAGGCATAGCGGCAACAAGCCCGCGGGCGCGTTCAATGCCAGCAATGCGCAGCTGTTGTTCATCCGTTGGATCCTCGTGCAAATATAAGGTGCCTGTTTCACTTGCTAGTTCATCGATGCTTTTATCTTCTTCAGCGGAGAAGTCAACAATATCTAAATTTTTAAAATGCTGTTGCCTCTTAGACACATATCCTTCGTGCAGCCATAGCATGGCCCATTTGAGCCTTTGTTCATCCTTCTCAATTAAAATGAATGGAATGCCGCGATTGACAAAATCAGCGGCTGTGCGATGGCCAACGATTGTTGCCCCGCAGATGATCATATGATCTTTTAGATTTACAATTTTATTCATGCGTTTTTCTCGAATTGAACGGGCTATTCGATCGGTTTGGAAATCAATAACGACAGCTGCGAGCGTAGAGATGGCGTAACTGGCTAAGCCAATTGCAGTGAGGCTGAAAAAGATCGCGAAAATGCGACCGCCTGGCGTTTGCGGACTCAAATCACCATATCCAATCGTTGTTACCGTGATGATTGTTGCGTATAGCGAGTCTAGTAGAGACCACCCCTCAAACAGTGAATAAAGAATTGTTCCGATACCGACTAAGATCAAGATAGGGAAAAGGGACAGCCCCAAACCAGACCTGACAATAACGTTTGTAAACTCTCGTAGTGGTTTAAATAAGATTGATAAGTAAGCGAGCATAATGGCTTTCTTAATTAACGATCTAGTTCTGAAAAAGCGATATCTAGAGCATTGACAATCACATCTAGCTCTTCTTCTTGAATGATGAGCGGTGGAGACATGATAATCTTGTGTCCAGAGGCACGAACCATTGCGCCTTCATTTCGAGCTACGCTGACAATTTGCTTTACAAACTCGGGGTCTTTCATCTCTTTGGTTTGCTTATCGCCTACCATCTCAAGGGCAACCATTAGTCCTTTGCCGCGCACATCGCCAACTGATTTAAAGCGATCTTTGAAAGGGAGAAGTTTGTTGAGGAAATAGTCGCCTTGCTTACCCGCATTGTCAGGCACATTTTCATTGACGATGATGTCGAGGTTTGGAATGGCTGCCGCACAGGCAACGGGGTGACCTGAGTAGGTGTATCCGTGCATAATTGCCCCGAAGTTATCTTGATTGCTCATCAAGCCCTCGTTCATGCGATGATTTATCATCGTTGCGCCAAGGGGAATGTAGCCACTATTGATCCCTTTTGCAAAAACCATCATGTCTGGTTTGATGCCCCATGCTCTTGAGCCAAACAGCGAGCCAGTACGGCCGAATCCCGTCACAACCTCATCCGCTACCAGCAGCACATCATATTTGTCGCAAACTTCGCGAACGAGCGGCCAATAGTTTGCTGGCGGCACAATGACGCCCCCAGCACCCATAACGGGTTCAGCGATGAACGCCGCCACTGTGTCTGGTCCTTGAAAAACAATCTCAGCTTCAAGAAGCTGAGCGCAAATTTTACCGAGCGCTTCGAAGTCGGTTGTAAATG
The DNA here is from genome assembly GCA_039029915.1 of Chloroflexota bacterium. Lineage (GTDB taxonomy): Bacteria > Chloroflexota > Anaerolineae > Promineifilales > Promineifilaceae > QQUD01. The sequence goes on along the minus strand of JBCCFD010000094.1, from coordinate 4,997 downwards.
GATTGCGATAAAGGTAAGGGGCTTCAACGTGAAAACAGCCGGGAAGCATTGGCTCAAAGTTACGTCTAAAGGGGGTATTGCCATTGATCGATGCGCCGCCAAAGTGAGTGCCGTGATAGCCACCCCGTAAAGAGATAAATTTGGTGCGATCTCGCTGACCAAGGGCTTTCCAATAGACGCGAGCGAGCCTGAGAGCTGTCTCGATAGAGTCAGAGCCACCTGAGGTGAAAAAGGCGCGGGCCATGCCCTCAGGTTCTGTCATCTGAACCAGCTTGGCGGCTAATTCAATGCTGACATCGTTGGCCGTGCCGTTGAAAATAGAGTAATAAGGCAGTTTATCAACCTGGGCTTTAATAGCGTCCCGAATTTCTTTGCGATCGTAGCCTAGGTTTACGTTCCAAAGTCCGCCTACGCCATCGACCATCTGATTGCCATCAATATCGGTGACGTAAACGCCGTGCCCGCTGCTGATAATGAGCGGGTTTGAGTCTTCAACGGCCGTTAAGTGACCCATTGGATGAATAATTTGCTTTGCGTTGTGCTCCTTAATGAATGCTGCTGTCTGCATACGAACCTCCGTCTCCTATTCGATTGATATGGTAGCCGAATGGTATTATAACCTATGGTGTATGCGCTGTACCCTAAAAATCGAGTATACTTTGCTTGAAAATTGCCCTGACATGGTTGGTATGAAATTCCCTGCATTAGAAACAGCGCGACTCCGATTACGTGAACTTCATGAAGCTGATATTGAACGTTTGTTTGAGATTTTCTCTGATCCACAAGTGACACAGTTTTATAATATTCGCACTTTTTCTAAACCACACGAGGCTAGAACGCTGTTCGAACGTCGACAAACCCGCTTCTCTGCCGATCGTGGTATCTGCTGGGCGATCGAGTTGAAGTCAGAGTCAAAAGTTATTGGAACCTGCGGGTTTAATGCGTGGTTTGAGAAGCGGCAGGTCGGGGATTTGGGGTACGAGTTAGAACGGCCGTATTGGAATCAAGGCATTATGACTGAAGCATTGAAACCCATTGTGCAATATGGCTTTGAGCATATCGGTCTCGTTCAACAAAGGGCTTGGGTCATCCCCCAAAACAAAGCGTCTAGCAAGGTGCTCTTAAAAATTGGCTTTGAATCACAGGGCGTTCAATTAGCTCGTGGCTATTGGGATGGCACCTTTCACGATTTAGAACTGCTAACGGCAACAGTGCCAAATCCGCCCGACATTACCTTCCCGATTTGAAATAAGTGAAAAGTTAATTGTTAAGCGTTACGCAGATAGCTGTCACTTAGCCTATGGAAGTGACAATCTTTATCCTTCGATAATCTCAGGTTGTATAAGTCCTAATATAAAAAAGTAAGGTATGAACACGCTTAATCCGAGCGTGCTCATACCTCTTTTTCGACTTTTTAGGCTAGTTGATTGATATTATTTTATGGTAGTCCAAGTGCCTCTTGTAATTGTTGTTCGGTGACACCTAAGGCGGCTGCGGCTGCGGCAAAATCTGGTGGTGGGTCACCTAGTGCATCACGCAGCGCTTCTTCAGTGACGCTCAATGTTGCGGCAGCGGTGGCAAAATCAATATTTGGCGGGCCTTGATTCCCTTGCTGGCCGTTACCTGCTGGAGGGCCACCCCCTTCACCTTGGCCACTCCCTTGACCTTGACCGCCTCGGCCCTGACCGCCGCCTTCGGCTTGACCCCCTTGACCTTGACCGCCACCTTGAGCTATTTCAACGGCTCCTCGATAGCAGCTCATGAAGTAAGGAAAGCTGTTTGTGGCAAAATAGGCGTATGAGCCATCCTCAAATTGCATGCCGTTACATTCGTCAAGTTCCGATTGCCCTTCAACGTAGCTGTGCATCTCCCAAGCAGCGGTGGCATCTGGATTGGTTACTGCCCAACTGCTTTGCACCTCGTAAACGGAACTACAGCTTGCATCTTCGCAAAGATAGGGGGCTAAGATGGGAAAGCCATCGAGCGCATACCCGACCACTAAACCAACCTGCCCGTCATACTCGTCAAAAATACAGGATGGCGGAGCGTGGTGATGATATGCGCCACCTGGCCCAACATGCCCGTTACAAAAGTCTAGAATGCCGTCTAAATACGGGTCGCCGAAGCCGAGATTTGCCCCTTCATTTGGACCATAAATGGCCATCCCTGCAACAGTTATACCAGTCGTCCCTAATAAAGGGACATCTGTTGTGGTGTCTGTAAGCTCGGGATTGATTGGCAGTGAAAATGAAAAATCTTGAGGTAGCAAGTCTCCAGGTGTGAGCGCTAAGAATTCAAAGGTGGGGATATTGTTTGTTTGAATCGTCATGGTTTGCCCCTCACAACTTACAGTGAGGCTAGGGGCAACGTAGGCGCTATTGTTTGGATCAGGCTGTACATCCAGGAAATGTTCATCAGGACAGCCATCGTGGGTATAAATAGCCGTTGTTGTGATTTCTGAAACGTTTGTTTGCGTTTCACTGACTGCGCTTTCTTCAACGACAACTGGATTAGGCTCGGTTGGTTCGATAACGGCCGTTTCTGCTTCAATCGGTTGAATCGCATCGACTGCAGGTTGTTCAATAACATCCATTGGTGTTTCTGTGGCACCTTGCCCCCCACAGGCGGTTAAAAATAAAACGCATATTAAAATAACGAGTGTTGTGCTCTTTCTATTCATGCTTCCTTCCTATGTCATCAACAGACTAATTTTCAAATCTGGAAGGAAGTATATTTTTAATTGTGAAGAGAGTGTGTGGACGATATAAGGATATTATTTAGGGCAATAATAGAGAATATTTACTCTGCTGATATTGCTAAAGGGGCTACCTGATCGTAGTAAGGCTGACAGATATCTAATAGCCAGTGGAGGGTTTCGGGGAACGGTTCTGATTTTGGTTGATAGCGTTGAAACCCAGACGATTTATGGACACTGGCGTACCAATATTTTGCCCAAGAGCCATCCTCAGGTCGTGCCCCTGGTTCCCAAGAGAGCATCGCAGTGTCGAAGGATATCCCAATTTGCTGACAAAGCTTTTCAAGCACCACTGCCGGATTTTTGAGTACGGTTTCAGATTCTAAGACGGGTGGATTTTGCCCAATGTTTTGTAAGTACGTGAGCATTTTTGAATGGACATCGTACCCAGTGTCGTTTAACCCTAATCCTGGCACCACTTTAGCAAATGAGGGGAGCATATCAACCGGGTTGCGAGTTAATAAAACATTGGTTGTCTTGTCCAAGAACGTCCAATCTAAATCGACGATGTGGTGAATAATCATCTTAAAAAAGACAATGGGGGTGCCGTAATCTTTTGTCGTAATTTCTTCGATAACCTCATTGCCAATTGGGTTCATCTCTTGAAGCACATCTTCTGCCCCGGGGTGATAGGTTTTGGCATCCGTCGTGGTGAGGTAGTGAGCGTAGAATGGTTCGTCAACGACTGTTGTATCAGCTCGCTGAGCGAAGGAATACATCATCGCCGTAGAAATATTGCGTGGTCCAGACCAGATGCAGATGCGTTTTTGGGTGATCATAGTGATAGCCTTAGCTAGGCCAACAAAATCTCAGCATTGACGCCCAATTCTTTGAGTGTATTGCCTATTTCTTCTTCATAGTTGGCGTTCATAATGATAACCACATCTGGTTGATAGGCACGTAATTTTTCAGGAGAAACGATCTCTTGCCCTGAGCCACCTACAAACTTCCCCTGCTTACGTGGATTAATATCAACGGCATACGAGATAAGCCGGTCCGGATCGAGGACGTTAAGGAAGGTGACGCCTTTGGAGCCGGTGCCCCAAATAACCGCTTTTTGGTTATTGGCTTTAATGCTGTTCATAATGCCTGCCCAACGGTCGACTTTTTGCTGATAGTTGGCAGAAAAGGCCTGTGCATCTTGGGTGAGTTGGGCTAAAACGGCCGTTTCATCTACCTGCTCCACACCACTCTCGGCTAGCTTAGCCTCAATCGTCACAAACTGCCCCCCAAAAACCTCATCTACTTTCAGCACTTCGAATCCTTGCTTACGGAACAAATAAGCTAAGGAGTAAGGTGTGAAATACGAACAGTGCTCATAAATAATGTCCCAGATGCCAAGCTGTCGAATCGTAAAAAGGGCGTTGGGCATTTCAAAAAAGACGATGGTGTCCATACGGCCGTTTACCGCTTTCTTGACATTTTGAATAAACAGGTCTGGGTCTTCGATGTGCTCAAGCACGTGTCGGCAGGTAATCATATCTGCCGAGTAGCTGGTGTATTTTTCCGAGTAAAAATCTTGAATGAACGTCACATTCTCAGCCGAATACGCTTCATCTGGCACATAGCTAGGATCAAAGCCCCACCCTCGATTATTACCCATCTCTGCCATCATCAGGAGAAAGTCACCCTTTCCAGCCCCAATCTCAACAATATCTTTATTGTAGAGGCCGTGCCGTTCCACGAGACCTTTGGCTAAACCTGTGGCAAACTCTTGGAATTTAGCTGAAAAGTGGAGCGAATTTTCATACTCCTGCGTGTATTCCATTAATGCTGGGTCAAAATCCATGTTAAAAATATGACCACAATCTGGGGCATATACCAGCCGAATATTGCCTCGCGGGGCAGATAGCGCCTCTTCTTGGCTGTTCCACAATACATTACAATGGGCGGGAACCTGCTTCATTTCAATCAAGGGCAATCGTTCAGCATCTGGACAGATGGGGAAGTTCATGTAGGACTCCTGTGGTCATTTGGATTAAGTGAAACGAAGTTCCTGTTTTGAATAAAACGATGGCTATAAACTTCGCTTCCTCGAGGTTACGAAGCTTTTATCTAACAGTTTTTTTTAATTAATAACTTCGGAGCACATAATAGTGATTGATGTTCTGGTAATTCGTAAATAGTAATTGGGAAGGTCGCTCGGCACCTTTTTATTTTAATTCACCAATAAACAAATACACCAGTAACTTTCTTCTCTTTCTTGCTTTTATACCGTCAAAATCTCAGGTGATAATCCCAT
>JBCCFD010000093.1:0-20228 GCA_039029915.1 Chloroflexota bacterium | reverse complement strand
CGTCGATTTGTGCGTGGCGGTTCATTTTCTTTATTTGGATCGTAGTATGTCATCGAAAGTTCCTTCTTGGAAGAATATAGCAAATTGAATAGAAGTAGAGTTTACAGAAAGTGAATCAAACAGCGCATAAAGCCAAATCTTTCTCTGTCTTGCTCTATTGAATTGGTTTTAGAACGAATTTGTAAACAAAAGGTTAACCCAATCTGATAAGAATGTGTGAATTACTCATTTTGCAATAATTGAACCGCTTCCAGTAACACCACATCTCGAGAATTATCTAAATCCTCTTGGGTAAATTCAACAATCACGTCAGGCATCAATCCCATCTGATCAATTTGATTGCGATCAGGCGTAAACCAGCGAGAAGAGGTGACGTGGATTGATGAGCCGTCGCTTAAATCAAAAACCAGCTGCACAGAGCCTTTGCCAAATGAGCCGGAGCTACCAACAAGCATTGCCCGCCCTCGATCTTGTAAAGCACCAGCCACAATCTCTGAAGCGCTCGCCGTGCCGCCATCAATCAAAACAACTAGGGGGATGTCCTTGGCGATGGTTTGACTCGTTGCATTATAAATTTGCTCATCTTGCCCTTTGACTTGCTGGATCAAAACAGGGCCATCATCTAAGAAGTGATCAGAAATAGAAACGGCCGCGTCAAGCAAGCCGCCTCCGTTGCCACGCAAATCGAGTACCAAGTTTTCAGCCCCTTCGTTGAGCAGGCTTTCAATAGCGGTGGCCACCTCTTGCGTACTCTCCCCGCTAAATCGCGTTAGTTGAATGTAGCCAATTTCCGGCGTGTCATTCAATATCCGGTAGCTTACTGATGGAATTAGAATGTCGCCTCGAATAATTTCAACATCAACCGATTCAGTTTCGCCATTGTGAATCACTGTCAAGACAACGGACGTTCCTTTCTCACCCCGAATCGACTCGGCTATTTCTTGTACCGTCATTTCAGGCAAAATTTCACGCCCATCTACCGCCACCAGCTGATCACCAGATAAAATGCCAGCCTCTTCCGCCGGATTCCCTGGAATTGGTTCTAAAATAATTGGGCCATTCTCTTCAGGTCGTGATAAGGTAGCCCCAATCCCGCCAAAAGAACCGCGCAGCAAATCCTGTTCCTCTGCCCGCTCGGGGGGTTCAATAAATATGGTGTAAGGATCATTAAGAAGCTGCAAAGCGCCGCGAATGGCCCCGTATGAAAGTTGCGTTGTTGAGGGCAACTCTCCCAAGTAATTGGCATCGATTAGTGTCCATGCTTCCCAAAACAGCCCGAAGCCAGATTCATCAATCGTCACCGAGCGTCCCTGTCGCTGTTCAATAAAATCGTTTGAAAAATAGCCTGCCACAAATGCAGAAAGTGCCAGTAAAATCAACAAACCAGTGGTTACAATATTGCGCATTTTATCAGTCATAAGGTTTAAGCTCTTTCAGCCACGGATATCATTTTAATCAGTCAAAGTATGGGGGTAATTAATGTGGACGAAAAAAGTCGAGAAATAATATAAGCGGTTTTCTTTCCGTTCACCAAGGAAACGAAAAGATTTTACCGAAAAATATGTCAATCAACTTATTTCCGTTTACCTAAGAAGTGCGGCATTAGAGACATTTTAGCACACGTGGTTTGTCAGGCAATGTAAAGGTATACTATTGACAATTAATTTAAATCTCTGTTTGTAAAATTTACGATTCAGTATAAGTCAATTTAGTGGGTGGAATGACACGGTTTATCATAAATCCCTGATTGAAAAATTCCCCACTACCATACTCTGAATGGTTCGACCGGGCAGAAAATAGGTCACCCCAAAAACGCCGCCTTCACACAATTTTACAAGCATCCACTATAATTTTGACGGGCAGTTGGCTTTAGAAAGATTGTTATCTGCTGGTTTTGGTATGTATACGCGAAGATTACTACAGCTCTTGGGGATCACTTTGCTTTTTCTCATTAGTGCGCCTCACACTTATGCAACGGCCGTTTTGCAGGAGGACGATGCCCGTTTGGATAACGGCCGTTTAATCGAAGCAGAGCAAATTCTCAATCAAATGACACCAGAAGAGCGTATTGGGCAGCTCTTCTTAGTCACGTTTCAAGGGGACCAAGCAGCTCGAGACAGCGATATTGCCAACCTAATTATCAATTACCACATTGGGGGGGTTGTTCTCAAACACGAGAACCAAAACGTCACTGGTCAAGGCGATCTCCAGAATATTCCCCAACAAGTCACCACATTAACAAACGATCTCCAAAGGTTGGCGCTCTTAGGCATTAGTTCAAGCATTGTTGAGCCAACAGAGGAAGCCATAGATACAGGGTTGGTACCGCCAACCCGAGTAGCCCCAGCTTCATCCAGCCACATCCCATTAATTATTGCCGTTTCCCAAGAAGGGGATGGCTACCCTCACAGTGAGATCTGGAACGGCCTCACGTCAGTACCCAACAACATGGCTATTGGAGCCACTTGGGATATTAGTCAGGCGGCTATTATGGGGGACATTGTAGGTCAGGAGCTGAGTAGCTTAGGCATTAACATGCTTTTTGGCCCCTCTCTTGACGTCCTCGAGAACCCAGCCTCTCTTAGCGAAAACGTGCTGGGCACCCGGACGTTTGGCGGGGATCCGTATTGGGTTGGGCAAATGGCTCAAGCGTACACAACTGGGGTTCATATTGGTAGCCAATCCCGCATTGCCGTCGTTCCCAAGCATTTTCCTGGCTATGGCAGTAGCGATCGTGCCCTTCATGTTGACGTACCAACCGTTCGAAAATCGCTGGAGCAGCTTCAAATTGTTGAACTCGCCCCATTTATTGCCGTCACGGCCGAAAATAACAATCAATTTGCTATCGCTGACGCCTTACTAACCACGCACATCCGCTATCAAGGCTTTCAAGGCAACATACGCGCTACCACTAATCCAGTCAGTTTTGATCAACAGGCGCTTTCTACCCTGCTCGCCCAAGAGGATATAGCAAATTGGAGAACAGCAGGTGGCGTTTTAGTTTCTGATTCCCTAGGTGTACCGGCAGTTGAAAAGTTTTATGATGATACTGGCCAAGAGTTCCCCCACCGACTGATCGCCAAGGATGCTTTTCTTGCGGGTAATGATTTGCTTTATCTAGACGAATTTGCACTAGGAAGCGGAGACTTTGAAGCGGAATTAGCCAATATACAAGACACCATTAGCTGGTTTCAAGAACGATATGAAATGGACGCCTCGTTCCAGCAGCTGGTAGACACGGCCGTATTGCGCATTCTTCAGCTCAAGCTAAAGCTTTATGATGACAACCTATCACCTAATAATGTTTTAATCGAGCAAGAAGCAAACCTTCAAGAGAGCCCCGAAAATCAAGAAGCCCTCTCTGATTTGGCCCAAAATGCCATAACGCTCATCGCGCCATCCCCATCTGAACTGGTCGCTCGATTTGATCAGCCACCTAGCGCCACCGACAACATCATTATTTTCAGCGAGGTTCAGTCAGTACAACAGTGCGACATTTGCCCTCAGCAGGATGTTTTTAGCGTTACCGCCATCGAGGAGCAGATATTATCCCTCTATGGACCAACTTCAAGCGGTCAAATCTCACCAGAGCAAATTTCAAGCTTCTCATTTTCAGCCCTCGATGAGTTTTTAGCAGAAGGTGGAGAACCCATTCTTTATCCGACTGAACCAATTACAAATACGATCACCATTTCACCAGACGCAACCCCGACAGCTGAAGGAGACTTAACGCCGACACCATCAGCCACTCCTCTGCCACCTGATGCGTATTTAGTTCAGGAAGCATTACCCAATGCGAATTGGATTATCTTTGGTCTCACCAATAACAGTCACGATACGTCAACGCTGTCAAACTTTTTAGCGCAGCGGCCTGATTTAGCGCGAAATAGTAATGTCGTCGTTTTCGCTTATACGGTGCCGTATCTTCTGGACAGCACCGAAATTAGTCAGCTGGCAGCCTACTTTGGGGTATACAGCAAATCAGAACCGTTTATTGACAGTTCAGTGCGGGCCCTATTTCAGGAACTGCCGCTCACGGGAAATTCTCCCGTTGATATTCCAAACGTGCGTTATTTCCTTAACGAACAAACGCAGCCCAACGCCTCCCAACAAATCGATCTTTTTGTGGTTAATGAAGACGGAGAACCCTTGGGGCTGTCTGATGAACCGCTTGATTTGACGGTAGGTGACACAATTCGGCTCCAAACCGGCACCATTTTGGACAACAATAATAATGCCGTTCCCGACAATACGATTGTTACATTTAATCAGCGTGATTTGGTTGAAGGCACATTGAGCATTATTGCGGAAGTCCCGACTGAAAACGGGGTCGCCCAGCTGGATTATTTGCTTGAAGCTCGCACTGAGGACGGCCAGTTCCAAATAACGGCCGTTTCTGGTGACGCCCTCATCTCAGTTGAAATTAACATCTCTGTTGGTGCAGTTGAGGGAGCCGCCCAGCTCTCCGTGTCTACCCCAATTCCCCCACCCACTGAAATACCTACCAACACACCAATCCCGACAACAACGCCCACACCGACAATAACCGTTACCCCAATCCCCACCACCACACCAACCCCCACGCCTCTGCCACCGCCCCCTATTGAACCGGGGGTACAAATTAGCCTGCCTGAAATTCAGGTATTTTTGGGAATGATGCTGGGTTTGGCAGCGGTCGCTGGCACGAATCTATTCTTTACGCCATCAAAGGTTAATTTAACTCATTTGATTGGTCGGTTGATGTGGGGCTTAGTTGGGGGATTGCTGTTTTATATTTTGACTTTGCTGGCTTTTGAAGAAACGGCCGTTTTTCTCACGCTGGGCAACTGGTCTGGCTTGATTTCAACTCTCGTTGGCGGTAGCGTGGGCTTGTCCCTTTATCAGTTCTTTAAATAAAGAAAGCACAAAACGGCCGTTTTGTGCTTCACTTACTACCTCTGGTAGATGCCCCCGGGAGGACTCGAACCTCCAACCTTACGATTAAGAGTCGCCTGCTCTGCCAATTGAGCTACGGAGGCGCAACGCAGAATTATAGCGAAACTCATCAAAAAGAAAAGCCGGAAAATCCGCTGATTAACGAACAACTTTCAAATTAAACATCGGTGTTTGTAGGGCACCCCACAACCGCACCCAAATTGGCAGTACCATTTCCGTTCCGCGAGCCGTCGTAATATCACCCAAATCGATAACATCCTGCCACCCAAACCAGCTGCTAAGAATGTCCGCCACTTGCGCTTTAGCGTCCGCATCATCACCACTCACAAAGATTGAGTGGTCGCCATCATTAACAAGCCCGGGATCCACCATCAAGTTGGCATTGACCGTGTTGAGAGTCTTCACAATCTTGACATCAGGAAAAGCTCTCTGTAGCTGCTCCCCTAGTGAATCAGTGTTCGACACAAATAGCGAAGGGGGCATCCCTTGAGAAAAGTCTAGCGGGTTTGAAATATCAATGACGACTTTCCCGTTTAGATTGGCAGCGCCTGCCTGTTCTAGTGCAGGCAGCGCACCTGAGCCGCTCGTACAGTTGAAAACAATCGCACCATGAGCGGCAGTCGCCTCATATGTGCCCACTTGCACCTGCGAATAGTCCGTTTGCCAAACAGAGAATGGTGGGTTTCCCATCCCATCCGGCTCAGTGCGCGCAAAGAGATTGTTAACATCGCGGGTGCCAATCATCACCTCGTGACCTAAATCTACTAATTTACCCGCAATAGAGCGACCTACCATTCCTGTTCCAAAAACGCCAATTTTCATGCTTTATACTCCTTAATATTGTTTATAAGTAGAACGAAGTTCCTGTTTTGAATAAAACGACGGTTAATAACTCCGTTGCCTAGAGATTCCGAAGCTCTTATCTAACGAGGCTTTCAATTTGGAAACTTCAGAACACCTAAGTGATTGTCAATTGTTTTAAATAAATCAAAATGGACATCTGTCCGTTTAAGCTGCTGCAAATATTAGCGGACAACTGTCCGCTTGTCAACAGTAACTTGTTTTCTGATATAGTTCATAAGATGGATCACTCAATTCCCCTCAATAATGCAGGGCAGCGACCCGAAAGAAGCGATGCCGTAGCCAATCGCGAACGAATTTTGATAGAAACGCGCCAGCTGTTTGCTGAGCACGGGCCAACGGCCGTTAATATGAGTGATGTCGTTCGGGCAGCAGGGATTGGGCGCGGCACACTTTATCGCCACTTTCCCAATAAGGGGGAATTATGCCTAGCCGTCATGAACGAAGAGATTGCGGAATTTCAGAATGAAGTTTTGGGGCGATTACGACACCTGTCGAGGGAAAACGCACCTGCTATGTCGCAGCTAGACGAGTTTTTGAGTCTACTCGTCATTTTCACAGACACCTATACCGCCCTACTGCGCGAAGTGCAGGCGCAAGGATTGTCCTACTTTGATAAAAAACAGGGCACCCCCACCCAATGGCAGCAGGCCACTGTACTTGGCTTACTACAAATGGCAGCCGCAGCTGGGGAAATTGGGCAAGCACATGATATTGAGTATTTAGCCGACGCCGTACTAGCCCCTCTAAATCCACAATTATTTTACTACCAGCGGGAAGTTCAGGGGTTTTCAGCTGAACGAATCAGCAATGGTCTACGAGCTTTTGTTAGGCAATTAGAGTAGCAGTTCCTTGCGCCTAACTCTTCATTTTCGTTCACAGGCATCATCAAAACAAAATCCGCTGTTTCAAAAATGACCAGAACAGATTTCTCAAATAAAACGTCCTAGAAACTATTGAAACACAGTGCTAAGCGGCACAAGGTTGAGTAGCTGTTTCACCAATGCGCCGATTTAGCCAATCCAGCATCAGCCTAAAGTTATCAGCAGCGTCATTGTGCAGGTTCAAATTATGGCCGGTATCTTCAAGGACATAGGTTTCAACACAGGTTCCTGGATTGCTGTACGCCTCGTTCTCATTGGCAATGACGGCCTCTTGATCATTGCAGTCTAATTCACCCCCACAGCCAATAATATCTTGATCGCCGACCAGAACGAGTACGGGCACCTCAATTGATTTTGATTGCGGCCCAAAATAGGTCCGAATTGAAAGCAGTTCACCGAGCGTTAAAGTTTGCTTGTTGGCCTCATCAATGGCGCGAACATTCGGATCTGAATTGGTACTCACATAAAAAGTGCGCCCACTCGCTCCTGCAGATGAGGTGAAATAAGTTGGATCAAAGATTGAGCCAGAAAATTTTGGCGATATTGCCGCTACCTGCGAGGTTTCACGCGACTCTTCAGCGTATTGGGGATTTACATTATGAATAAATCCGGTCACAATCACGCCATCTACATCCTCAGGATAGTTGTAAGCAATCGCAACACTAATTGCTGAGCCAAAGGAATGGCCAACCGTCACAACGGCCTCATAGTCAACCTCGGATTCCAGTAAGTTAATAATTTGATGGGCAATATAAGCGTGGACGTCCGCATTAATTCGGAAGCCTAAGGGGTGATCGCTTGCCCCAATGCCCAGCCGATGGTAATTGAAGGTCGCATAATCTTCGGCAACCGCAGCCTGAACAAACGAATATGTTTCAGATTGATAGGGAAAATCCCAATAAACCGGCCCATAAGCCAAACCGGAATTTAATAGTAACAATGTTTTTCCCGCCAGCTCACCACGCCAACACAGCTCACCAACAATGTCATAGTTAAACCATCCGTCTGGGGTCATTTTGACAGGGATGCGATACGCTTCACAATTGACGCCAGCGAGTTCTGCAGAAGGTGTGGAAAGAGGCAGATCGTTGATAGTGCGAACTTGGGCATTGTGCCCCCCAGTCCGCACATAAATTAACAAAACGAGCAAAAAAATAATGGCTAAAAAAGTGGATAAGATGGGGCGCTTTGCAAAAAAAGCTCTAAGTTTTGTAACGGTATTACTCATGCAGAAAGGGTACTGGAATAAAATATTTTCGCAAACCTTTCTCTGCTTTGACAATCGTTTTTAGATTTTGTTATGCGAACCAGTGGGAATACGGCCGTTTACCTTGACACCAGAAAATTAGTTTGTACTATACGGCTCTTTTAAAAAGATTATCTGATACCATCGTAGCGAATAAACTCATCTCATGCTTTTTAACTCGTTTACCTTTGGCATATTCCTGTCAATCGTCTTTCTTATTTACTGGGGGCTGCTGCGCCGCTCAGTTCGTGCTCAAAATCTTCTCCTACTTAGTGCGAGTTATCTTTTTTATGGATGGTGGGATTGGCGATTTTTGAGTCTTATCGCGCTTAGTTCAGTCGTTGATTTCGCTGTTGGGCAAGGACTAGCCACAGTAAATGGAAACAGGGCGCGAAAATGGCTCTTAGGGGTTAGCTTAGCCGTTAATCTTGGCATGCTCGCTCTGTTTAAATATTATAATTTTTTTATCGAAACGGCCGTTTCGCTGTTAAGCAGCCTCGGCTTTTCACCCAACATCTTTGCCCTGCAAATCATTTTACCCGTCGGCATTTCATTTTATACATTTCAAACATTAAGCTACACCATTGATATCTATCGCCGAAAAATAAAACCGACACAAGACATCATTGCTTTTTTTGCCTTCGTGAGCTTTTTTCCACAGCTTGTGGCTGGCCCTATTGAGCGGGCGGCAGATCTTTTACCCCAATTTTTAAAACCTCGTGTTTTTGATTCTGCGCTGGCTCGCTCTGGCTTACGCATGATGTTATGGGGATTATTTAAAAAAGTGGTGATCGCTGATAATCTAGCGCCAGTTGTCGATCGAACATTTGCCAATTATTCAACCTTACCGACCCTGACGTTAATCATCGGTGTCCTCTTTTTCGCCTTCCAAATTTACTGCGATTTTAGCGGCTATTCAGAGATCGCTGTTGGCTCAGCCCGATTAATCGGCTTTAACTTAACCCAGAACTTTAACTATCCTTACCTCTCAAGAAATGTTGGTGAGTTTTGGCGACGTTGGCATATCACTTTATCCAGTTGGTTTCGAGATTATCTTTACATCCCGCTTGGGGGCAGCCGGACATCGACAAGATGGCGGCATCTTTTAAACCTCATTATTACATTCACCTTGTCAGGGTTATGGCATGGGGCAAATTGGACTTTTGTAAGCTGGGGCGTGCTGCACGGCCTTTTTTATTTGCCGATCGTTTTTTCAGGTCAAAATCGGCAATATCGAGGAGCTGTCATCGCCTCAGACCGATTATGGCCAACGTGGCATGAATCGCTTTCTTGGTTTACCACTTTTGTATTTGTGTCATTAGCCTGGGTATTTTTTCGGGCCGCCACAATTGAGGACGCCTTTCTCATCCTAGGTCGTATTTTTAACACCGAGCTGTGGCGACCGATTATTCTTTCACCCAATAATCGCGCGCTGCTACTCACCATAGGCACATTATTCTTTATTGAGTGGATTCAGCGAAACAAGGAATTTCCCCTTGATATAGCACATTATCCACTGTGGATGAGATGGCTTATTTATTATGGAATTATTGGTTGTATTCTGTTTTATCGAGCAGGCGCTTCAACTTCCTTTATCTATTTTCAATTTTAAACAGCTATGAAAATTCGTTCTTTTTCAATCAGGTTATTTATATTTGTTTTACCGTTTATTTTGGCGGTCCCCACAATCCACCAAAGCATATTTATCGAAGAAAATACCCCTACACAGCGAATTTTCCACCATCGGATTGAGAAGCTAAATCAGCATGAAAATCTGACCACCATTCTTGTCGGAGATAGTTCGCTAGGCAATGCGATAAATGAGAATGTTTTTGGTGAATTAATAGGTGAAACAACGCCAAACCTTGCTTTAAATGGCACGTATGGATATGCGGGCACCTATAATATGACCCGTCGCGCTCTCAATCATTCACCAAACTTAAAAAATGTCATCATTATCCAAACTCTAGATATGATGCAGCGGAATGTTTCAGATGAGGGCTTTATACGAACCGTTGATCTGACATCACCATCTCTCATTACGGGAAGTGAATGGCGCCAGATTCCAAACCTGTATTTTAATACCCTATTCTCACCCACCGGGATAAATGCAGCCACATACGGCCGTTCTCATCCGAACCCTCGCCCAATTGATGTTGAGAATGATTACATCATGCAGCTTAACCCTTTAAAAGATTCAGACCTACAAAGCGCACGCGGTTTGGTTTCCAGAAACATCCAGATGGAGAAAGCGGGTTATTTAAATGATTTAGCCGTATTTTGTGTGCAGCATCATCTCAATTGTATCTATGTTCACGGACCGATTTGGCAAGAAATTGCCGATAAATCTGAGGTATTTATTGATGACGTCAATCAAATAATTGACCAAGAGGGCATCACCCTGGTTAAGCAAATGGTGACTTTAGAGATAGACCAGATCGGGGATAGCACCGACCACGTCGCCACAGAGTCTAAAGATGACATTACGGCCGTTTATGCTGAACTTTTACGGCCGTACTTGGAAGATTAAGATGCTCGTGTTGACAGCCAGCGTCCTGTGAAATGAGATAGTGGCAAAAAGAAACCCGCGTCCGGTGGAAGAACCACCCCGAACGCGGGTTTGAGTGAGTCGCTCTTGCTATTGCCAGGCTTGCTTATTTCAAAGCTGCGTCAAAAGCATCTCGCAGAAGGGCAGCAAGCGAAGGTGAGGTTGACCTCACCATGCCAATGCCGTTAACCAGACCATCAGCATTAAAGTCGCCAGCAATCGGGATATCCTTGCGTTGCCCTGCGTTTGCACGTGAGTCATCAACATTGCCGTTGCCGTTATAGTCAAAGTAGAGCGTTTGATTAGTGCCACGATAGAGGCCAATGTCGTCCCGGCTGCCGTCATCGTCAAAGTCACCAGCAATGGCCCTATCTCCATTCAGACCCCAAGGCCCCATCTCTACATCTGTATTGCCCGTAAAGTCGAAGTCGAAGTACCAGCGACCATTGCTGCCACGGAATAGCGCAACATCATCATCAAAGCCATCACCGTCAAAATCGCCCGCTACTGGCTGATCAAACTTGGTGCCCCAACCATTGATAACGAAATCGTTTACACCATCCAGATCTGTGTCGAAGAACCATTGCCCGGTATCGTCTCGGAAGAGGGCCAGATCGTCGCTAAAGCCATCACGGTCAAAATCGCCAACTACAGGTTTATCACCACAGGTTCCCCAATTAAGCACCGTTTGATCTCCACTCGAGTCGGCATCATAGTTGATATACCAGTTGGCAGCGGAGGAGCGGAAGGCTACGATATCGTTTACTAGGCCGTCCTGATCAAAGTCACCAACCACTGGCGTATCCCCTGCTTTGCCCCAGTCTAAAGGACCTGAATAAATGGCGTCCCCATTGCCATCAAAGTACCAATTGAGATGCTCGTAGGCTGCATGTGAATTGATCGTGACCCAAGCGTGCACACCTTCAGGATAAATCAAAACCTGCGAACGACCGTCAATGTTACAGCGTGAAGTGGGCGGGCGACCATCCTTGCCGTGATATTCACCCAGCTCCCCAAAGGTTGGTCCATCAAAGCCTAGCCGGCCATCATACATTTCCTGTACCAGCTCCTGCGGAAAAATCTCACCTTGGTCTAGGGCACTGAGCAGCTTTTGGAAGCTGAGCGGCGAGATTGCCAGATAGCCAGCACCTGCGCTCAGCCAACCGTTTTCGTTCGGCCCGATACCCGCCACATGTGGGTTATAGAGACTATAAAGATAGGCCACATTATCGCCTGTCGGACGGAAGGCTGCGGTGCCACCCGTAGGTTCAACAACCTCTTCAATGATGTAGGTTTCAAACATCTGTGAGATAATGCCGTTGAGAATGAGACCGTTTAGGGCACAGTCTTCAGGTGTAAAGAGCAGCAATGTTCCCGGTTGATTCACAATCGGTACCAGATAGCGCATTAGCTCGTAGGCAAGGTTGTTGTAGTTGTAACTCGCTGGAACGCTTTCGCTGCCGTTGGCAATCATATTTCTAAGATACACATATGATGTACTGCCGTCTTTAGCTCCGGATAACCCTGATGTGTGAGCCATGATATGTCTGAATGAAATATCGTCCACGTTGTCGCCCTGTACCCAGCAAGGAGGCAGAAAGGGCGCTATCTTATCGTCGACACTTAATCCGCGTTCGTGCAGTGCCTTGACCATTGCAATAGCGGTCACCGTCTTCGAGGTACTAAATGCCTGCGCCTGCGTCTCAGTTGTGAACGGTAGTGCTACCCCATCTTCAGTATCGACTGCCAGTTGGCGATAGCCACCAGCATTAGCGCGCATGAGCGTATCGCCCTGGCCAATCGCGTAACCGTAGCCGATCACCTCGCCAGCCAGCTCATTGTCAATGTAGTCAGCAAAGACATCCCAATCAATCGTGTAATCTGGTTCGAGCATACCCAAGTAGACATTGTTGTGAATCAGCATGGCTCTGCGATTGGCAATAATGTTGAGTGCGTAGGTGCCAAACTCATCTGCGATCCCTTTGGGTACCGTCACATAGGTGCCGATAGCTTCGATTTTTATGGGGCCAAGGGGAGAAACGTCCATAGTCAAGTTTGCGCGCTGACCAACGTAGACGCTCACCTTGTAGGGACGGCCGTTTACCGTGACCCCTGATTCTGCAACAGAGATAATCGTGTTGCCAACCTGACGTACATAGTGGCTGTCACCTGTGCCGAAATTGAAGCGCCCACTCATGTCACTGTCATCAAGCCCCTGAAAGCCTGCTTCCTGTGGCCCGGGCCAGGGAATCGCATTAGGGTTTATCTCTTGCCATGTTGTCGCCCCAATTGGCTCGCTACCGCTCTTGCGTACAAGTCGCGCACCTTCCTGTGAAATCTGTAGCTCAATGGTTCCGGTAGCTTCACGGCTGCCCTTGGGGATGTCCCAAAAGTCAGCGTGGATACGGTCTCCGTCAATTGTACCGCGGAGCACATATGCATAATCTTGGTCAGGGTGCTCCCCAAATCCAGTAACAACGTCGTCTGTTTTGGTGAGGTAAAGTGCATGGCCGTCATTCCCACGGTAGATGCGCGTTATGTCATAAGTTGACTCGACATCATCGATGGTTTCTGGTTCTAAGCCATCGGTGACAAATGGCAGAAATATTTTTACTGCCGATTCATCCTGTGCATAAGCAGGCGTACTGTTTGCTTGTGCAAAGTCAGAACTGGTGACAATCAAGGGGACAAGCAAAAACAAGATGACGATTATTGCTTGTCGAAGATTGTTCGTATCGATCTTACTGTTATCCATAATTTCTTTCCTTTGATAAGTGGTGCAATTGGTTTTATTCCAGTGTCACGAACACATCTGTCAATTTCTAAACGTGTTCAGAAATAATGATGCGTCGTAAAGCTGATTGACGTGCAAAATTGTAATGAGAATAGGGGGGGGAGGGATTCACCCAGAGGGGTGGAAAGGGGGGAGGGGATTTAAGTGTTAATGATAAATTGTGCGTGTGAAGAATGTTAAAAGCAGAAAAAAGGGCGGAATCTGTCGCATTGCCTACAGATTCCGCCCTTTTTCACTTGAATATCGTTAATCCTACCCTGCATCAATGCATGGCAAGCTAAAATTGCCTCTGGCTTTTTCACCCGCTTTTTGGATAGACGCTAAGATCAGACTGAATTCATTGCGCTCTGGACGCTCGTAGCCGCCTCAAGCATTACCGTCGAAATAAGACGATGTACTTCAGCCCACGCTGCCCGCACGTCATCAGTAAAGGCATCCCCCAGCCCCTGCTCGAGCGTCCAGAGCAGGGCATCGCCAACGATGGCATAATGTTCGTTTCGCACACCATAACCGACGTGGCGCACCGCCAATCGCTGTAATACCGGAATCAAACCGCTGAGATTGTCCAAACCCGAAACTGCAAGCGCAAGCGTCTGCATCAGCTTTTTCCGCTGATTATTCATGTCGGATGTAAAAAGTGGACGCAAGTGAGGATCAAGCTGGAAAAGGCGATCGTAAAATAATTGTGCTGCTTGTTCAGATATCGGAACAATCTGTGAAAAGCTCTGTTGAACAAGCCGTTTTTGTTCAGTTGCTACACTCATGATAGTTGGTTCTCCTGTGGATATTGGATTGTCAATCAACCCTGATACGGTAGAGTGTAGCGAAAGAAAGAGGGGGGACGTTCACCCAAAAGGGTGGAAAAGGGAGAGGGAAATTTTACTCAATACTTAGCTATATATTTCTGGGAATGGGTGACACGCATAACCAATTATCTTGTTAGCTTTAGCTCGTGGGCGCGGGCGATGGCTTGGGCACGCGATTTGACGTGGAGCTTGCTATAGATGACTTTGATATACCATTTAACCGTATTGATGGCGAGAACCAGCTCTTCGGCAATCTCTTTGTTGGTGTGTCCAGCCACGATGAGGTTAAGAACATCTAATTCTCGCTCGCTTAGCGGTTCGAGTATGTTTGATTGCTCCGCCGCGTCTTCCTCGTTGGCGGGCAGGAGAGAGAGCAGCTTCTGTACAAAGGGGCTGTTAGGTTTCTCTTCATTGTATCGAGTTAACAAGCGCACCAGCGATTTGGCATGCAGGTCAGCTTGATCGAGGAAGGTACGCAGATTCATGTTTGGCTCAGCCATATTGATAGCTGTTGTCAACGCAATAAACGCATGTTGACCATCGCCTGCCAGCTGACGCGCCAGTGCCAGCAGCACCCACACATCAACCGTATGACGATTTTGCGGCTCGTTGGTGAGTTCGGTTAGCAAGCTAATGGCGCGACCGTGGTGGTTTTGTGCTACATAGATTTGCGCCTCTACCAGACGTTGAATGTTCGGTGGACAAAAGCGTGGGTGAGGCAGCGTGGGTCGCTCTTGCAACCATTTCGTTGCCGCAGCCAAATCCCCTTGGCGCAACAATATTTGTATGCGATAGGCTTCGCGCCATTCGCTCTCACCGCGCAGTTCGTGACGACGCGAAAGCGCCACAGCCCGTGCTGCCTCAGCCCGTGCCCCTTCCTCATCTCCCTGAGCCATGCGCGTCTGGGCCAGCAACATCGTTTCGCTTGCCAAAACATTCATCAAAAAGCCGCTCTTTTCAGCATTTAACAACCCTTTACGCAGAATATCTTCTGCTTCCTGCAGGTGATTTTGGCCCAGCAGCGCTCGACCAAGCGCCATATAGACAAAGCCTGACATATCAGTCGGGCCTGGTGGCATGGCTTGCAGCTGTTTAAGCAGCATTTCTCCTAAGTTTCGGGCTTCTTGCAATCGGCCAACCTCGGCATAGAGGCGACAGCGATGTGGCCCCAGCGCCACAATACCGATTGGGTTGTTTGCCTGTTGAGCCATTTCATAGGCGGTCTCTATAACCTGACATGCGCCCAGAAAATCACCCATAGCGCTTTTGATAGAGGCAAACATCACGTATCCAAATGGATCGAGCGTTTGCAAATCTACGGTCTCTGCTAGTGCGGCGTAGCTCTGTGCGTTGTGCCGTTCATGAACGTTCACAAACTCATACATAAGCTGGCTATCGAGTGCAAGCTGGGCTGGATCGAGCTGGCGTAAGATGGCAAGCGCATCGTCGACAAAGCCACCAATGAGCAGCGAATTCCCAAAGAGAAAACCAAGATGTGCGTGCGCACGAAAGAAATCTGTGGGGAGGCGACGGTACCAGAGCCGCCAGGTGTGAAGCGAGACCTGCCAGTAAGATGTGGTGGCAAGATATTGCTGCATCAGCATAGCCGCCTGCTCAAATGAGGCAGCATTCGAGGCGTAATTGATTGCCTGCTCAATATCTCCTTGAGCCTCATACCATGCGGCGGCATCCCGTTGAACCTGCGTGACTTTTGCAGGCTGCTGCTTCTCAAGCTCGCTGCGCAGCAGATCAGCAAAAAGATGATGATAACGATACCACTGCCGTGAATCATCCAGCGGAATGAGAAAGAGGTTATGGGTCTCTAGATAGTCAAGCATGACCGCCGCGTTTTTGGCGTCATCATCATTCAACACGGCATTGCACAAGGCCACACTAAACTGTTGTAGCGGTGAGGTCTGCATCATAAATTCGCGCACCGCATCGGGCTGGCTGCGCAGCACCTCTTCCATTAGATAATCAAGCACGTGCCGGTGGCTGCCAGTGAAGTTGTCGATAAAGTTGGCGTGACTTTTAGCCGACGACTGCATCGCCAAGGCGGCCATTTGTAAGCCAGCGCTCCAGCCTTCGGTGCGGGTGCTGAGGGCTTCAACTTGCTTGTTCGTCAACCCTAATCCGAATGACTCGTTGAAAAAGCGTGTTGTCTCTTCAACGGTAAAGGCAAGCGCGTCAGCGCGCACTTCAGTCACATCACCACTAACGCGCATCCGCGCCAGGGGTAGCGGTGGGTCTGCACGGGTTATCAATACAAAGGTAATAAAGGGTGGGCAGTGTGACAGCAAACGTGTCATCGCGTCGTGAATCTGTTTGTTCTCAATGTGGTGATAGTCGTCTAAAACAACGATGAGTTGCTCACCTGACTGTACCAGCGCATTTAGCAATGCATCAACCACCTCATCGTATGATTCCCGAAAAGCAACTTGCAGCAGCGAAGAGATTTCTTCGATCACCTGCGGTGCGTGCTGTTTTATTGCGGTGAAGAGATAGGCAAAAAAGCGCGTCGGATCATTATCGGCGCGGTCGAGTGAGAGCCAGCTCGTGTGCGCCAGATGGGTTTCTGTCCAGTCTACAATAAGGGTCGTCTTACCCATCCCTGCTGCAGCAACAACAAGAATCCAGCCGTGATCTAGCCCGTAATCTAGCACCATACGCAAACGGGGGCGCACCACGCACATAGCCCGGCGGCGGGGGCGATAGAATTTTGTATATAGAAGGGGCTGTTTATCGTTTCTCACGATGGTCCTTTATGGCGTGGGTAAGCAGTGAGCCTGTTACTATCTGTATCAGATATTGGCTTTATATCGCAACTTATCTTTCCAAACAACAGGAAAACTAAATTTCTTTTATAGCTTAATGATTGAATCTATTGTCCTTCAACAGTAAATTGTCCCATCATGCCAGCATCCTCATGCTCCAATATATGACAATGAAACATGTATGGAAATGACTCAGTCGCTTCATAATCAAATCGTAAAATGATTTCGGTAATCCCATCCCCAACAACAACCGTGTCCTTCCAGCCCCGATCTGCTTCAGCCGGAGGTTCCCCATTGTGCGTTAATATTTGAAAAGAAACCCCGTGCATATGAAATGGATGCGGCATCTGCTCACCCGTTATTCGCCATATTTCTACCTCACCTTTTTTGACCCGTTGATTGATAAAGCTCATATTCATCGATTGCCCATTAATAGAATACAAATTCATATTGCCCATCATGTTATCTGCTTCGTCAGCATTATTACCTTCATTCCCATCCATCTCCAGAGAAAAGTTTCGGATTTGGGTGGCTTCTTCTCGGTTAAAATAAGCAATGTTATTGAGCGAGTTAGGTAACGTCCCAGACACTGGCATCATTGGGTCAACACGCAACTCAACAATATTTGCTTGCGGTATGTTGCCCGCAAAAAGGCCATTTTCACCGGGGTCTGTGGGTAATAAATCTGCGATCAATGTTGCATTCGCACCATCAGACAGGTCGATCATGATTTCATTTCGCTCACCTGGGGCCATATCAATAGAATCTAATGAGATCGGCTGGTTCAAAAACCCCCCTTCTGTTGCAATTTTGAAAAATGGCTGATTATTGCTGAAGGAAAAACGATAAAAACGGGCATTTGAGCCATTAAGAAGCCGCAAGCGAACCCACCCTTGGGGCACATTATGATACGCATTGAGTGTGCCATTTACCACCAACGTATTCTCACGAAGGCCATTCTCCAATTGTTGCTCATTCACTGCATAATGGTTCATTTTTCCATCAGTAAATGATCGGTCTTGAACAATTATAGGTATGTCATTTACACCATACGCTTTGGGCAGGTCAAGTGCCTGTGAATTTTCATCTTCGATGAGATAGATTCCGGCCAGCCCTGCATGAACATGATGAGCCGTTTTTCCCATCAAATGAGGATGATACCAACTCATTCCGGCCTCTTGCCGAACCGGTATCGTGATTTGCCAACTCTCTCCTGGCTGAATGACCGATTGAGGGCCACCATCAATCTCTCCATTGACGTGTAGCCCGTGTCCATGTATGGTGGTTGGTTCGCCAATGTTGTTTGTAAAGGTAATAGTGGCATCCGTGTCTTTATAGAGTCGAATTGTTGGGCCAAGATAATCTCCATTAAACCCCTGAGTATCGCTTGGAATTCCAGCAAAAAACTCATGCGACCCATTTTGCATAACAAGTGTCATTTCTGGTGAGTCGCGACTATCCAACAACTCAGGGATTTGTAGCGGATTTTGTGGGCCTTGTGGGTTACTTTGAGTCCGATTGTTTGTCCCACAAGCCGATAGAAAAATTATTATTAGGGTTACAATTATGATAGTTCGTTTCATTTTTATTCCTTCAATGTATTGATCTTTCTGTTTCCAGAGAGCAAGTTGTGTATAGGCAAGGGGCAATGATCAATATTTCCAAAGGAAATCTTGCTCGCCTAGAAAACAGGTAATTAGACTAATTGCTTAAAAATATTGCTTTGAATAGTTTATCTTGATGACTGAATGGGTAGCTTTACGGTGAATGTGCTCCCTTGGTTGAGGCCAGCAGACACGGCCGTAACCTCCCCATTATGTGTTTCTACCAGAGCCTTTACAATGGCTAGCCCCAAGCCACTGCCCCCAGAATCACGCGCGCGTGATGAATCAGTGCGGTAAAAGCGGTCAAAGAGATGCGGAAGTTGTTCAGCCGTAATCCCTGCGCCACTATCTCGGATAGAAAGCGCAATTTTATCCCCTTCAATAACAGTTGATACGATAACCTCACCGTCTGCTGGCGTATGTTGTATAGCGTTCGCAAGCAGATTACTAAAAATCTGGCGCATGCGGCTCGGATCAGCCGAAATTGAAGGCAACCCATCCATTGTCTCAATACCAAACCGGATCCCCTTTTCTTCAGCAACCAGAGAGAAATTCGCAGCAAGCTCATACCATAGATCAGCTAAATTAACCCAGCGAATCTCTAAAGGTAATCGGTGCGCTTCTGCTTGGGCCAATAATCGTAAATCTTCAACCAAACGGATGAGATGCTGTGTTTGCCCATATAGATTGGCGAGTGCTTCTTCATCAAGGGCCACCACATTATCGAGCGCCGCATGAAGCTGGCCAGATAAAACAGTCAGCGGAGTACGCAACTCATGAGAAATATCGGCAAGCAAATTAGATCGTAGCGTTTCAGCATGCTGTAAATCGGCCGCCATACGGTTAAACGATCGTGCCAGATCGTCAAGCTCCTGACTATGATGATGTACTGGCACGCGCTGTTGCAAATCACCTGCTCCAATTTCATTGGCCGCCTTGGAAAGCGCCACGATGGGAGCACTTAAGCCACGACTAAGCCAAATCCCAAGAATGATGGCGATGACACTCACCATGATCATCGTTTCTGCCAATTCCCCTGGCAACGCAGATAGCCGGATATCCTCGTCAAATGCAAACCCATTCTGACTGATGACGGGATCAAGTCGATCAAGACCAACCCAAATTGGAATGATGAGGAGAGAAAACCCGCTGATGATGATGCTAAAGCGAATCCAAAGTCGATTCATGCCTTATTCTCCCACCAGTCGATAGCCGATACTGTAAACGGTCTGAATATAGGTTGGATTTTTGGGGTCTGGCTCAATCTTCTTGCGTAAGTTGCGGATGTGCGTGTCGAGTGTACGGCCGAATCCTTCGTAGCCATACCCCAATGCTTTCTCTAACAACGCTTCCCGGCCAAATGTGTGCCCTGGGCTTTCCATAAAAATTTGAAGCAAATTAAATTCAGTTGGCGTTACCTCAACAAACTTATCAGCCACCGTAAGCGACCTTGACCCCAAATTAAGCTGTAACGAACCGACCTGCAAAGCGTCAATCTGTTCGGCTTTGTCAAATTGCTGCCTTCTTAGCAACGCCCTAACCCTTGCCACAATCTCACGCGGATTAAATGGTTTTGTGACATAATCATCAGCCCCTAGCTCCAGACCAACAATTTTGTCGCTATCCTCAACTCGGGCGGTTAGCATAATTATAGGGAGCGTCGCTAATCGCTTATCGCTTCGAATACTCCTTGTAATATCCCAACCATCACGGTCAGGAAGCATAAGATCAAGAATCAACAGGTCTGGTTTTTTGCTATGCAAGGTGTGCATAGCG
>JBCCFD010000092.1:0-20408 GCA_039029915.1 Chloroflexota bacterium | reverse complement strand
TTATTTACGCTCGCCCACATCGCAAACACAAATGGAATGACCGGCAGAGCAGCAATAATAAAACGGCCGTATCCACCAATCACGCGCCCGCTTTGTAGCCAAACAAGCGACAGCGGCAAAATAATGACGTAGCCAATCATGCCTGCCCAGAAGCGTCTAAAATACTTTCTATCCCACTCTTTCATAAATCATTCGCCCTTTATACTTGCTCACCACGCAGCGATGCATTTCGCTGACGAACAAGCAACCCTATTATGAATAAAATTGAGGGAAGTGCTGGCAAAATCGCAACAGCTGGACGGCCGTATCCCTCAATACGCCCACTATTCAGCAGGATAATCACAAAAGACATCAAAACTGAAAATGAAGCCATACAGATTCCGTAAAGTATCCAAAATGGTTTACCCAAATTTTTCATGTTAACTCCACTCCAATCAACCACAGTAGCTTTCAATAATAATTCAATCGAAAGCTGCATGATTGACCCGGAAACTCTGTTTATGCATTAATTTTAAAGGTAGTGTGCTCCCAATTAGTCACTGCATCTCCCAGCATGAAGCCGATAGGAAGGGTATATACCCAAACAAGTGCCAACCCTGTTGCTAAAGAAATAATCCAAGACAGCAATGTAGTAATCAACATGGCAACCAACATAATTTTCCAATCAAATTTCCGTTTATTTTTCATTTTTAATCATCTCCATTTGTTTCTAAATTTTTATGAATCCATCGTGTTTTTCTTGTTGGCAAATATCGTCCCAAAGGTAACGCCTAGTGGAATCATGTACCCCCAAACAGAATGATCGCCTGTAACCATCGTGATTAGGATTGAGGCCACGGTGGCAATCAAAACCGCCAACAGTATTATTTTTCCATCCAGTTGAGGAATTTTTGTATTTTTGTTCATAACACATCCTTGTGTAAATCTCGTTTGATATTTTGTAAAGCAAACTTTACAAAAAGAAGTGTAATGGAGTTGCGACATTTTGTCAAGCAAACTTTACAAATTGGTATGCGCCCTTGACAAAACAACGCTTTTCAAACGGATATTGTGGCTCTCGTAAAAGCATTCCCTTAGAATTCATTTAACTTTTCAATATTTTGTCTAACATCAAACTGTACTCCTTGGCATTAGATATTACGGCTCTTAAAGAAGGAGTATTTGGCCGTGTACAAAATTTTAATCAACAGCTAGAGTGGTACACGTCACAAGTAAGGACTATAGATACAAGTAAGGACTATAGATATAAGAAACAGCGTGCCGCGAACCGGCACCAATAGATAAAAGGAAATAGCTAGAGCTAATGGGAGGCAGGCAACCAAAGGTTGCTTTCCAGCGTCTCAAGCTGATAGGCTGACCAGCTGACAGGCTGACAAGCTATTTACGAAGGAGTTATTATGCCTGAAGCATTAATTTGGGGTGCATCCGGTGGAATGGGGCAAGCAATGACAAAGGTACTAGTCGAAAAAGGCTGGCGCGTCTTTGCAGTTGCTCGCGACGAGAGCAAAATTCCAGACGGCACTTATCAACAGTATAGTTTTGAAGCCAAAGACCCTTTCTCAATCCAAGAAATCGCTGTCGATATCGGCTATGAATCTGAAGGGCTCGATTTATGGATCAATATGGTGGGTGATTTAACACCCTCTCTTCTCCAAAAAATGACCGTGGATGATTGGGATGCAGTATTAGATTCAAATCTCAAAGGTGCGTATACAACTTTTGGCCAAACGGTTCACCTTATCAATCAAGGAGGCTATGCCGCCTTCATTGGGGCGTATGTTGACCATCTAATTTTGCCCAAGATGGGGGCATATGCTGTGGCAAAAGCCGGTTTAGAAACTTTGGTGGCAGTCTTGCAAAAAGAGCATCGAAAACTGAATTTAGCCTTGGTCAAACCGGGAGCGGTAGACACGCCTTTCTGGGAAAACGCGCCGTTTAAGCTGCCAAAGAATGCTAAAGCTCCAGAAGCGGTTGCCAATGCTATTTTCGACCATTATCAGAACAGCGGTAAAGGGGTCCTAGCACTCTAATGAAAAAGCAGCATTTGCCAACAAAAGTCTGCCCTGTTTGCCAACGGCCGTTTACGTGGCGCAAAAAGTGGAAGCGGCAGTGGGAGGATATTAAGTATTGCAGCGAGCGCTGTCGACGACGCCGACGGGAGGCGATCACGACATGAGCCAACCCATGCGGCGTGATTTTGAAAATCGGGATGACCTGATCACCTATCTGCAGGAGCAGTTTCCAGCCTCGGTAGCGGTTAGTCCGCACATCACGGACACAAAAGGCGGTCGCCAAGCGGCTGAGCAAAGATTAGCCGAAATCGATCCCGAAAAATATGAAACCAGCCGAAACTATTTGAATGGCAAGGTCACATTGCTCTCTCCCTATATTCGGCACGGCATTTTGAGCCTAGCTGAAGTGCGTGACAAAGCGCAACGGCACTCTCCTGTCAACAAGCTGGTTCAAGAGCTAGGCTGGCGGGACTTTTTCCAACGAATTTATGCTGAAATCAAAACGGCCGTTTGGCAAGACCAAGAGCCATATAAAACCGGCTTTGCCACCGATGATTACCAAGACACCCTACCCGAGGACATCAAGCAAGGTCAAACGGGTCATTCAAGCATTGATAGCTTTATTCACGAGCTCAAAACAACGGGCTATCTGCATAACCACGCCCGCATGTGGTTAGCGGGCTATGTGGTGCACTGGCGACGCGTCAAGTGGCAGGCGGGGGCGCACTGGTTTTTACAGCATTTGCTAGATGGTGATCCCGCTAGCAACAACTTATCGTGGCAGTGGGTCGCCAGCACGTTTAGCCATAAGCCATACTTTTTCAATCGAGACAATATTGAGCGATTTTCAGGTCAGACATGCTGTGATGATGCGTCAATAAACGGCCGTTGTGAATTTGAAGGTAGCTATGCGCAGCTTGAAAAACAGCTTTTCCCCCACAAACCGCCGCAGCAGCAAAATCAGCCCCGACCTAAAAAACGCAAGAGAAGAAAACGATGGCATCAATAGAAAAACAAATTATTTGGATTCATGGCGACAATCTAAACCCCAACAGCCCAGCCATACAGGCAGCCCCTTCCGCCCCAGCCGTTTTTGTTTGGGACGATGCTTACCTTGAAAAAGCGGACATCAGCTTCAAGCGCATCCTATTTATTTATGAATCCCTGCTTGAATTACCGGTCACGATTTTACGCGGTCAAGTTGACCACGAGGTGGCCAACTTCGCCAAGGCGCACAACGCGCAGTCTATTCTCACGACACCAAGCCCCTCGGCTGGCTTTACAAGGTACTCTCAAAGATTGCGTGAGCAAGGGTTTGACATACAAATTTTTGAGGAAGACCCCTTTGTTATTATTCCCAATACCTATCACAAACGTTTCTCACGATACTGGAAGGTCGCCCAAAAAGCACTCGTCAAGGACAGTGCTTCTTAGCATCATCAAATGAAAACGCTCTGGATTTTAGGGGATCAACTGACACACCATCACCCCATACTCACACAATATGATGACTCTTCCACAATCTTGATCATTGAAAGTCAAAATCGTTGGAAGAAGATGCCGTATCAGCGCAAAAGGCTGGTTTTGCTTATCAGCGCGATGCGTCACTACGCGAACAAGCTGAAAGAAAGAGGGTTTAAGGTTGATTACATCAAGGCCCATACGTTTTCTGCAGGTTGGCAGGCACATCTGAAGAACCAAAAGCCAGCCGAAATTGTAACCATGGCCGCAGCATCTTATCCTGGCCGACAGTTTCAGCAAAAATTATCCGAAACGGTCAACATACCCGTTACGCTTTTGAAGAACACCCAGTTTTTAACCGGTATCTACAACCCAATCCCTAATCCTCAAGCCAATAAGCGGTATGTAATGGAAACGTTTTATCGCCAGATGCGTAAGCGATTTGATTTGCTCATGGAAAATGGGCAACCAATGGGCGGTCAGTGGAACTTCGACAAGGATAATCGCAAAAAGCTACCCAAACATGATGCGCCGCCTGCTCCACCCGTTTTTAAGCCAGATGCCATCACGCAAGAGGTGATGGCAGAAGTGGCCCAGCTCAAGCACGCGATTGGAACAGTGGAGGGGTTTGATTACGCGGTGACTCACTGTGATGCCAAACGGGCTTTTGAGATTTTTCTCAACGAACGGCTCACAAAGTTTGGTGATTACGAGGATGCGTTAACGCCACGCAGTCATCTGCTATACCATTCTGCTCTATCTCCTTATCTCAATTTAGGTCTGCTCGAGCCTCTCCCTTTGGTTCAGGCTGCCCAACAAGCATTATTAGATGGTAACGCGCCAATTAATGCAGTTGAAGGGTTTGTGCGACAAATTATTGGATGGCGGGAGTTTATGTACTGGCAATATTGGCGGCAGATGCCGGGGATGGAGAACAAAAATGCGTGGGGGGCTAAACGGCCGTTGCCCCAATTCTTCAACACAGGCCAAACCAACATGGCCTGCCTCCATCACGCGATTAATCGAGCCATCGACACAGGCTACAATCATCACATTGAGCGCCTCATGCTCTTGTGTAACTATTTCATGCTAGCAGGCATCAAACCTAAAGTCGCCAATGATTGGTTTTTATCTCTCTATATCGATGCATATGATTGGGTCATGCCGCCAAACGTTATTGGCATGGGTCTTAACGCTGATGGGGGTCTCACGGCAACAAAACCTTATATCGCCAGCGCCAATTACATCAATAAGATGGGGGATTTCTGTAAAAGCTGTTTCTACAACCCTAAAAAACGAACGGGTGAAGATGCCTGTCCTTACAATTTCCTCTATTGGAACTTTATTTTAGAGCACGAAGCCAAGCTTCGAGCCAATCCCCGTACTAGCCGGAACGTTCTCGGTCTCCGCTATCTCGATGAGGCTGAAAAAGAACGAGTCCAAGCACAGGCCAAGCAGTTTTTAAACAATTTAGAATGATTTAGGATCTGTGATTTGGGATAATAAAAAAAGCCACTGCATAAAACAGTGACTCTAACATACCCCAGGAGGGACTCGAACCCCCGACCCACGGCTTAGAAGGCCGTCGCTCTAATCCACTGAGCTACTAGGGCTTGGAGGCTAAATTTTACATTATTTGAGGGGGGAAAGCTAGAGGGGGAAGCTAGAGCTAGAGAGGGCGTCTTCTCGGTTGTAGCTGATTGCTTGTCCGAAAATCGTCAATCGTCGATCTAATTAGCCAATTTGCTTTCTTTTTTCTATTCGCTCTGCTTTGTCGTGAATCCAATTTTGCCAACGGCCGTTTCGTATGGCGTCAAACAGTGACTCTAGGTCAGGAAATACCTCATCAGACGTGAATTTGATGGCCCAATGGTGCTGCAGGGGTGAAACAGTCAAAATTGTAACGCCCGCTTCATACGCCTGCCACATCTCCATCGCCGTACCGAGACTGGCTACAGGCAAGTACGCTATCAAAAAGTCAACCTGTGACGCTTTGCGGGTGTTGGAAATAAAGGTGAATTCAGCCTGCTGATCGTTGTAATCAACGCTGTTAGGGTTGGTTGCAAACGGATCGATTATGTCAACTTGAGGGATTTGTTCTTGGAGAACGGCCGTTATCTGTTGGCGGTAGTTTTGGGATTCAATAAAGCGATCTGAGCGGCTGGCCTGCATAATGCCAGCAATGAACACTTTCGTCATAGGATTTAGTGATGCGTACTACCGCGATGGAGTCCAACCAAGACGCGATTATAGTTATCTAGCTCTTCAAGAACGCGGCCCGCCCCGCGAGCCACACAGGTCATGGAATCTTCAGCTACCCAAACGCGCATTTTGACCACATCTTCAAGACGTTCAGCCAGTCCGCGAATTTGACCGCCACCTCCAGCCAGGCAAATACCAACTTCCATCAGGTCAGCCACCAGTTCCGGCGGAGTTTCGTCAAGCGCATCCTTCACGGTATCCACAATGATGTTAATCGATGGTGACATCGCTTCTCGCAGCTCAATACTGGAGATTTCAACAGATTGAGGTAGACCGTTGATGAGGTTACGCCCACGAAGGGTCATGGTACGCTCTTCAGGCAGGGAAAAGGCAGAGCCAATCCCTACTTTTACACGCTCAGCCGTCCGTTCACCGATGAGCAGGTTGTACTTGTTGCGAGCATATTGGAGGATGTCCTCATCCATTTCATCGCCTGCTACCCGAATGGAACGACTCACAACGATGCCCCCCATCGAAAAGATAGCGACTTCTGTCGTGCCACCACCAATGTCCACGATCATACTGCCTCGTGATTCAATAATGGGAAGGCCAGACCCAATTGCTGCCGCCATCGGCTCTTCAATTAGGAACGCTTCACGAGCACCGGCCGAAATAGCAGCGTCATAAACGGCTCGCTTTTCAACTTCGGTAACACCGCTGGGAATCCCCACCACCACGCGAGGCCGTGGGAAAGGCACAATCATCTGTTCATGTGCCTTGTCGATGAAATATTTAAGCATAGCTTCGGTGATTTCAAATTCAGAGATAACCCCATCGCGCAACGGCCGTATCGCCACAATATCACTAGGCGTCCGCCCCACCATTTCGCGCGCTTCGGCACCAATGGCTAACGGCCGTCTATTTCGCTTATTGATGGCCACCCAAGATGGTTCGTTGATTACAATGCCGCGATCGCGAACATACACCAACGTATTGGCAGTGCCCAAATCAATACCGATATCGAGCGAAAATAAACCTAAAATCCAATCAAGGGGTCTGAACAATGCTAAATTCCTTTTTTCCTCTCACCGATTGGAATGTTGTGATTGGTGGTTAGTGCATAGTGATTAGTGAGCATCCATAAATAATTTATGGAAATGATGGCTGCTCTTCTAGTGACCTAAGCCTTTTAAAAAGGGGGCTTATTTTTAGTCGGTCACTCAGACTTACCAATTGTGGCTCAAAATTTTCTAATAACTAATTACCAGTTACCAATTACATTCAATTCCCAAGGCATTTCCCACACGTAGCAGGTCCAGCCAGTCGCGAATTATAACAAAAGTGTCAACAGTTGCACGAAATCGTATAAATGCCCCGCGATCGTCCCCAATTTGATGCTAAATCAAGTAAAATAGTGAATGGAATCTGAGAAGGCGATGCAAATCCAATCAATTATTTATAGTTTTCACGTATATCCAAAAGATAAATCAATTTAGAAATCTATTTGTATTTCACAAAATATCTTGAAATAAGAAAGGTCGAGAATGTGAAATTTACTCGGTGAAAACCAAAATTGTGTCGATTCTTTTTCAAGATCCTTTTTGTTTTCACATATTTAGGGAAAAGGCCCACAGCTTATAGCTCACAGCTAATAGCTTCAAAAAATAATGGCAAGACAAGCAATGTTTGCAGGGCTCGTTTATGATGAAGCGGGCAATTTAGTTAATACAAAACTCTTAGGCGAAAGTGCCCAGTACGTCATAGACGATGACGGCTTTTTACGCCACATCGATTCAGAAGTAGTTGATCGGCAGGTGCTCTCCATATTTTTGGAGCAGCTAGATGCCAATCGGGATACGGCCGTTACTCAGGCGATGTCCTTCCTCGGCAAAGACGACATCTTCACCAAAGCCGCTATCGACTCTCAGCTTAACAACATCGACATGGACAAAATATTGGCTCAGGGTTTACCAGCCCAAGCCCGCAACATGATGGGCATGCTCGGCTTCAAAATCGTCATCAACTTCCACGGCGACGTCGTTGACTTTGATCAGCCAGCCTTGCCCGATGAGGGATTTGAGTAGGAAAGGATGAACGGTGACAAGGTGATGGGGGGGGACAAGGTGAGGGAGTGATGGCGTGAGACTATACTTCTTTTCTCTTCTAAATCAGTACGCCCCGCGACTAAAGAGCGTGTGGGGAATCGTTTGCAAAAGAATGCGCAAATCAAAGGCGAGCGACCAGTTTTCGATGTAGTAAATATCAAGTAGGCAAAGCTCATCAAAAGTGAGGTCGGAACGGCCGCTTACTTGCCACAAACCCGTAATCCCCCCAATAACTGACAATCTTTGCATGTGCCACGGTTGATACCCTTCGACCTCTTCAGGAAGCGGTGGACGTGGTCCCACCAAGCTCATTTGCCCCAACAGTACATTAAAAATTTGGGGTAGCTCATCCAAGCTAAGGCGCCGAATGATACGCCCAACGCGTGTTAAGCGCGGATCTTCCTTTATCTTAAAAATTGGGCCATCAGCTTCATTAAGCGGTTGAAGATCGTGCTTAATTCGTTCTGCACCGTCAATCATGGAGCGAAATTTAAACATCTTGAAGGTTTTACCGTTGCGACCCACGCGAACGGCCGTATAAAAAACAGGCCCCCGAGAGTCCAACTTTATCGCAATGGCAATGGCCGCCATTAAGATAAGCGCAAACGGTCCACCCACAAAAATAATCAACAAATCCATCATCCGCTTGATGACCTGTTGCCACAGACTGATACCCACATCCCGCACGCCCAATGTTGGGATACCTGCCATATTGTTAAACTCAACCTGATTGAGGCTTAACTGTAACAAGTCCGGCACAACCTGAGGGCGCACACCATATTGATGACAGATGCGGAGCAGCTGTGAAATGTGGGCATGCATCTCCCCGGGCAGCGCAATAAAAACGGTGTGCAAATTTGTGTGCTCTTTAAGAATTTTTTCAAGATCGGTGTATTGGCCTAAATGAGGAATACGCCCCAAGCCAATATTGTTTTCTCGCTGGCCATCATGCAAATAGCCAATCGCCTTATACCCCAAATCGGGTCGAGCCAGCAGCGTTCGGATGACGCTTCGCCCCACTTCCCCTGAGCTAATAACTAGCACGCGATCAGCGGCGCGACCTTGCGCATACAAAAATGACAAAATCGTACGTCGCCCTAAGCGTGCCAGGCTAATAAACAGCACAATAAAAACAAGCACCCAAAAAAGCAACAAGCGGGAATACGGCACGGGCTGAATGAAGAAGGTAACGACACCCATGAGGAAAATACCGGCCGCTGTGGCTGAAATTATGCGCGAAGCCTCGTCAATAAAAAACTCGCCTCGCCGTCGTTTCCACACTTTGGTTTGGGTAAAAGTAATGAGGAGAACAATGTTTAGAAGCGCCTGCTGGCCTAGATAATCATCGTAGCGCGCGTATGACGTCACCGGCCGAATCCATTCCCAATCGTATCGGGCCAAGTAGGCAAAAATAAAACCGAGATTAATCAATAGCAAATCAACGCCAATCGTAATAGGGCGAATGCGATTTTTATTCATCGTTTGCGTTTGTGGCACGGCCGAATTTGGTGAGCGCTCAAAGCCAGAAGCCACCTTGACTTGATTTGATTCCATTTTCTAAATGCGGCGTTACAGTTCTTGTACGGCCTTTTGATATGAAACGGCCGTTTCTCTTCCTGCTCGAGCCCACGAAAACTTTTTCGCTTGTGCAAACCCGAGTTGGCGCATTTTATCTGACAATTCAGAATTTTGCAGGACGTTTACCATACACTCAGCCAGATTTTCAGCATCAAAGGTGTTAAATAGAAGACCAGCTTCCCCAACCGCCTCTGGAATTGAGGAGCTATTTGAGGCCACAACCGGAGTGCCACATGCCATCGCTTCGATGATGGGCATACCAAATCCTTCGTAGTTGGATGAGAAGGCTAGCAAATCTGCGGCGGCATACCACATTGGCAATTCTTCATCAGGCACATAGCCTGTAAAGGTGACGTTATCTTCTAAATTGAGCAGCTTAACCTTGGCAAAAATCTCTTCAAAAAGCCACCCTTTTCCCCCTATAAGCAATAGCTGAACATCTGGCTCATTCAGCTTGGCAAAGGCATCCAGTAAGGTTGGAATATTTTTTCGAGGCTGCAACGTACCTACGTGCAGAATATAACGGCCGTTTATCCCCTTCTCCGCTTTAAATTGGGAAACGGCCGTTTGGGGATAGGGTTGGTAAACAACATCCACTCCCGGAAAAACAACATCGATCCGATCCAGGGGAATATCAAAATATCGATGCACATCTTGGCGGGTCGATTCAGAAATCGTAATAACCCGCTTGGCGCGTTGGCAAGCCAACCGAGCTTGAGTCGCTAGATAAAACTGCTGCAGTTTGGGAAATTGACCGGGGAAGTGTAAAAAGCTTAAATCATAAATGGTCACAACCGTCGGTGAAGAAGCAAGCCATGGCGTAGCAAAGGCCATGCCGTGTACCAGTGCGGGGCGTGTTTTGATTAGGTGAAAAGGCCAAATCGTTTGCTCCCAAAGAATCCGGGTCAATCGCTTTTCGGTTGGCAGGCTACTGTTGATTTTGGTGAGATGAGAACGGCCGTTTTCTAGCTCAGAATAACGGGTGTGCACGTGATACTCAAATGCATCCTCAGGCAAGTTCGCTAACACTTGGAAAATATACTGATGGATGCCTGCTCGCCGATACCCTGCTTCTCCAGACAGCAGGTGCGCATTTATGTCAACTAATGGCTTCATACACCAAATGATAGCATGATGGTTAATGATTTACGATTGACGACTGAATCATTTTACTCAGCAGCATACACGATTTTTGAGACTGAACCCTCGTTTCTACCCCCAATTCCCAGTCCCCGATCCCTGCCAATCCCTAATCCCTAATCCCTAACCTCCAATCCCCAATCCCCAATCCCTAATCCCTAGTCCCCACCACTACTCCCCATTCACCGTCACCACAACCCGTCGTGAACCACCGTGATTACGATGTTCGCACAGGTAAACGCCCTGCCATGTGCCGAGGTAAAAACGGCCGTTTTTCACCGGCACCATCACTGAATTGCCCAACATTACCGCTTTAATATGAGCGGGCATGTCGTCGGGTCCTTCATAGTTGTGCAAAAAGTAGGGGGCATTTTCCGGCACATTTCTGTTGAAAAAGGACTCCATATCCTGCCGGACAGTTGGATCAGCATTTTCATTTAGGCAGAGTGAGGCTGAGGTATGTTGAATAAAGATGTGGGCTAAGCCCACTTGAATCTGCGTAAGTTCAGGCAACTGACTTAAAATCTCTCGGGTAACCAGATGAAAGCCTCGGGCGCGAGGCTGTAGTGAAATCGTTTTTTGGAACCACATCCGTTATTCTGCCCCCGCCGCGCCAAACGCATCAACTAAAGTGAGCTTTTCAGTTGTCTCTCTAAAGCGGCTAACGTTAACTTGGCCAATCAGCGGAATCGCAATAATAAGCAGAACAATTTCCAACCCATAAACCACAAAGTAGCCCCCCATGCTGCTGCTAAATACAAATGCGCCAACGTCTCGTAAAATGCCACCTATCAGCGTCCCCCCCCCCACACCAACGGCCTGAGAGAAACCCCAGGTGCCCAGATAAACCCCCGCATTTCGATCGTCTGTCATATTCATCATTAGCGTCAGGTTGGCAATCGTGATCATGCCAGCTCCTAAACCAATAACCAGCACGCCTCCCATAAAAATACCGCTGCTTATGACGATACCACTGGCGATTATCATAATAAAGCCAACGGCGGTCACATAAATGCCCCAAACGGCCGTTTTGTGCGTCCCAAACCGATTCACCATCCAGGCCCCAACGGCCAGCGTGATCAATAGGCCGGTGCGGAAGATGGCCGTCAAGCGGGTTGTCTCGGCCGGGGTCATCCCAAATGCCTCGGCTGCATACGGTTCAAGAATAACCTCTTGCGCCTCAACAGCCACAAAGGTAAGCACCAGATAGATAAAGAATCGGCTTACTTCTTTGTTTTCAACCAGCAGTTTGCGAATCACTTTGAAGCTGGAGCCTTCATCCGTTTTGGAAACGGCCGTTGATAAATCATCTCGTCTCGGTTCCAAACCCAACAGGCCTAACAGTGTCATCCCCAAGGAAATCCCAGCGACGACGTAAAAAATTGTGATCAGTCGCTCATTTGAATAGGGATCTAGCGCGGCCGCAATGACAGCCGCTGAAATGACCACCCCTACGCCGAGCACGATGAACATGATAGCCACAATGCGCGAGCGCTGGTTTTCTTCCGTTTGGTCAGAAACGATGGCGAAGTAGAGGGGGGTCGTCATATTAACGCCAAGGCCCAATAGGCCAAAGGCAAAGATGGCGAAAATCAATGCACTTATGCCACCATCAGGAATGGCAAAGGCAGCGCGGGGCGTCAGGATGAAACCAGCACACATGATGACCATGCCAACCGCGATGTAGGGAACGCGAAAACGGCCGTTTATTGGATGCGTATCTGAATATCGCCCAAACCAGATGCGCAAAGGGGAGGTCAAAAAGCGCAGGGCGATCAACAGGGCGACAAGGGAAGCTGACAACCCTAGCTCGTTGATCATAATCCGGTTTAAGGTGCTGTCTAACGGCAAAATAATGATCGTTACCGCCAAATTTAACAGCGATACCTGTGCAATCCCCCGCCAATTCATTCGCTTTTCAGTCTGTGTTGTTGTCATCATGTTCTCCTACCGGTCACTGTCATCTCGTCAGCTTTTTCGCTTGTCCGCAAATCACGCCATTCAGTTGTCACTTTTCACTTTTTACGGCCTACTAAGCTCAAGTATACTAACAACAATACTAACAACAAGAGGAGAACCAATGGCCTGGATCAAAGTCATATCAATCGAGAACGCCAAAGGAAAATTGAAAGAGTATTACAAAAAATATGTGGAACCATCTGGGGTGGTTGACAACATTATCAACATTCACAGTCTCAACCCCAAATCAATGAAGACTCACTACGAACTGTATGCCCACCTCATGCGGGGTAAATCAGATTTAAGCCGCGCCCAGCGGGAAATGATTGCTGTCGTTGCCTCTGCGGTAAACCAATGTCACTACTGAGTGACTCATCACGGAGCCGGGTTGCTCCGCTTAACCAATGATGAAGCGCTTGTTAATCACCTGAAAACGGATTGGCAACAGGCCAGCTTGAGTGATGCCGATCGCCAGATGCTTATCTACACTGAAAAGCTCACGCTCTATCCTTGGGATATGGTTGAGCAGGACGTCATTGAACTGCGGCAGGTTGGGTTTTCTGATGCTGCTATTCTCGATATCAATCAAGTGACGAGCTATTATGCTTATGTCAACCGATTGGCTGATGGATTGGGGGTTGAGCTGGAAGAATATGCACAGAGAGGTTAGAGCTGGTGGAGAGAGCTAGAGAGGCAATTGACAATTGGCGATTGCCAATTGTCAATTATCAATTATTGAAGTTAACCGCAGCAGCTTGAATTACTATCACCCGATTCAGCTGGCGAACAGCAGGAGACTGAATTGCTTTGGAGGTCGAGGCTCAGCGGAATAACTTCCTCAACGCGCTGAACCGCTCCGGCAATTTGGCCAACGTTTACGGTTTGGCCGTCAGTAAAGGGAATCAAAATTTCGCGCGGTTTGCACATGGTTCTTGGGGGTGCCATTTGCACAACGAGTCCGTCTTCAGTAGCCACAAAGCCATCCACATGATAATTTGAGGTTAAATTACTGGCATCTCCAAACTCAATCCGAATTTCTGCATCACGGAAAAGAGATAAGCGGCTGTCTACCACATCCCAAATTTTCATGAACTTGCTGGCTGGCATAAAAGGCTCATCTTCGCTGGCTTCTTCAGGAACCCATACCTGCACAATCACTTCTTTCCAGCGATGCAGACTGTTGCCACAGTCAATGGTGTCAAAGGTAGCATTTTTAATCTCAGTGACGTGGTAGCCACCCTGCACAATCTTGCCGTTGCCGTAATCAAAAAGTAGAGGAAGTTCATGATTTGCTTCTATCGCATCTAAAAATTGTTGTACTTGCATGAGATTGTCCTTTTTCTAAAAACCAATTTGGTTCAAATTTGTTATATTGATACTTGTCTATATGATTTTGTAAATAAAAAGGCTCGCGAAAGCCTTTATATATAGAAGTTTATCGATATGTTCCGATTTGTCAAGGGTCAATTTTTGACAACGGCCGTTTCTTCCCTCAAAAAGATTTGCGTCCGGTTGATACGAGAATCCAGTGGATCGAGTTCCAATGCCATAAGCACCTCATCGGGCCGACCAGTTTTCGACGGAAGGAGCTGCAGCATCATTTCCAGAAACGCCCGATCTTCAGCATCTGTTGTCAAACTGAGATCAAGAATAAGCGGTCGTAAATCATACTTTTTCCGTTTACGACCGTGTCCCCGCTCTCGAATAATGCTCGTCTCTGCCAGCAGTTGGTCAACGCGGTCTCGCAGCGCGGCCATATCAACGGGGTCCAGCATCGTTGCCGAATAGCTTGATTTTTCGGTCAGCGTTTGTAATTTCGGGGCTTTGATAGGTACATCATCAACTTGATAAATATCAATGCCGGGAGCCATTTTTGCCATTAAAGTTTCTTGCAAAACGCTTGGCTCCATCGTTTCTAAAAGCCAAATGTCGGCCATTTCATGATCGCTGGTGTACCCGAGCGGAAGCGCTGCCGCCATCTGCATGCGGGGTCGTCGATTGAAGCCGTGGGAGTAGGCCATTGGAATTCGGGCCCGATTCAAGGCCCTTTCGAGGGTTCGCGCTAAATCAAGGTGACCAATATACCGAGCCCCACCCGTTTTAGTAAAGCTTAATCGCAATCGTTGGACGTAATCTGCATTCATGAGCGGGATTATAACTGAAAAATTCTGTTGAAAATAGCCTAGCAGCGTGTCAGCAGTTCAGCCCGTCAGCTTGTCCGCGAAAAAGCATTTGTTTAGCGTCGTCAAACGGTCCTTCAATCTACGCTATCTGTGCAATCTCCAGTCTATTTAAGTGAAAAGAAGTACGCTGTTTCAATCATTCTGTTGTTTCCTGAAAAAATTAAAAATATCAGCTAACCTTTTTCCGTCCTTAGGTGGAACTGATACAATCACAAAGTATGTGCGTGAAGAGGTTTTGGCGTTTTTCAACGGCCGTTTTACTGCTTAGTCTAACGGCTTGCTTCTCAATTAATGAAAATGGGCCTCTCAGCACCCTTGCCCCAACAAATGCCGCCTCAAATGAGTCACCCAGCGGTAATAATCCAGACATTCTTGT
Source organism: Chloroflexota bacterium (assembly GCA_039029915.1). Lineage (GTDB taxonomy): Bacteria > Chloroflexota > Anaerolineae > Promineifilales > Promineifilaceae > QQUD01. The sequence continues at coordinate 5,392 of JBCCFD010000092.1, read as the reverse complement.
GCCGCTAACACCACCGCCCGCTTATGACGGTACCCCAACACCTGATCCGCCCCACCTTGTGCCAAATGAAAACGCCACCGAAATTATCCATACGATTTCAGCAGGGGAAACGATTGGGTTTATTGCTAATATTTACGGCCGTTCTGTTGAAGAAATTCTGGAAATTAACAACCTGTCTGACTCAGACCTAGTCTTTGTAGGGCAGCAGCTCACCATTCCGGCCTCTCCCGCAATGCCCGGACCCCGTTTCAAAATTATTCCCGACAGCGGTCTCGTTTATGGCCCTTCGGCCGAAAATTTTGATGTGCGGCAGTTTGCCAATGGGTACGACGGCTTTTTGTTGCGTTATGAGGAAGAGGTCGAGGGGGTTATTTTAGCCGGCCCTGAAATTGTATCGCTGATTGCCCATCGTTTTAGCGTCAATCCGCGTCTTTTACTAACCATACTTGAGTATCATGGCAAGTGGGTAACACAAGCCACGGTTGTTTCGCCCCAATTTCCAATCGACGCCTCGAACCCGAATCTATCTGGTTTATATTTGCAGCTAAACTGGGCCGCCAATCAGCTTAATTTAGGGTTTTACGGCCGTTCCGAAGGCAATTTGCACACGTTTATTCTAAATGACGGCACGCGCATTTCATACAATCCCCAAATTAATCACGGTACAGCAGGCGTTCAGCGGCTGCTCGGCCAAACCAATCAATCGTTTGGAGATTGGCTGGAAGCGACTGGCCCCAATGGCTTTTACGCCACCCACGCCGCTCTTTTCGGGAACCCGTTCGCCTACACATTTGATCCAATCTTGCCAGCTAATTTAGAACAACCCAAGCTTCGCCTGCCCTGGGCCAGCAGTGAAACATGGTTCTTTACGGGCGGTCCTCACGGCGGCTGGGCACCAGGCTCAGCTTGGGCGGCCCTTGATTTTGCCACGCCGGGTGACCAGCTCGGCTGCGTCACAACCGATTTCTGGGTAACGGCCGTTAGTGACGGCATTGTGACTCGCAGTGAATTTGGGGCAGTTGTTGTGGATATGGATGGAGATGAGTATGCGGGCACGGGGTGGGCCATTACCTATATGCACATTGAAACTCGAGATCGGATCGCTTTAGGAGAGCGGGTAAAGGCAGGTGATCGTATTGGCCATCCCTCCTGTGAAGGAGGATTCTCAAACGGCACTCACTTACACATTGCGCGAACATTTAACGGCCGTTGGGTCTCTGCCGACGGTCAAATTCCGTTTAATATGAATGGGTGGGTTTCCCAGGGAAATGGTAATGAATATGATGGCTTTCTCGTCAGGAACGATGTCATCAAAGAAGCGTGCGAATGCCGAGATGAAGAGATTAATGCGATCCCCGGTCGGTAATTTAAAGGAAGGAGAAAAGAGAAGAGAAAAAAGAGTGGCGAGACTTTTTGACCTCATTACCCTTTCCCGAAGAAACGGAAAGTTTTTACCAATATTTATTTTAAACAACTTTTGTCCGTTTACCTCAGCATAGACCCTAACGGCCGTCCACCCAACAAATGCATGTGAATATGGAAAACTTCCTGACCCCCGTGTTCATTCGTATTCATGATGAGGCGATACCCATCTTTAGCAATTCCCTCACGGTCAGCTAGCTTTTTTGCAACAATGATCAGGCGCCCCAGAGTCGCTTCATCTTCTTCAGCAACATCATTCACAGTGGGAATAACCTTATTTGGCACAATCAAAATGTGCGTTGGCGCTTGAGGCTGAATGTCACGAAAGGCAGTCACAAGATCGTCTTGATAAACAATATCCCCAGGAATTTCTCCCCGTATAATTTTTGCAAAAATAGTTGGCATCGGTTTTTCCTCTTTGGTTTTAAGCTTCTCTTATATTCACCGCCTTATTTTCTCACAAACAATATTCGATAGCGAACCAAGTTGTTTCAGCGCGTAGAAAAACCTTAATAAATCTTGCCAGCTTTCGCCGAGTTCTTGTCATATGTTTTATAATCACTCTGCAAGATTGACTATTTTTGAAAAAATAAACAAACAAAACAAAGGAACCGTTTGTTTTGAACCCACCCATTCGCCCACAATCATTACGTAGCGTCACCCCAACAATTGATATTTATATTCGGTTAGCCCAATACCCAATCTTAGCCGACAGCATTCGGTATCAAATGCGGCAGGAGCTTTTTCGGCGCGGTATTGTTGATCCCGATAATTTTGAACGGGAAGTGAAGGAAAAGGCGATCGAATCCCAACAGCGAGAGGGGCTTTACGACCCGTTTAACCATGAACACAGCAACGTATGGCAAAAACGTTTAGATAGAACGCGAAATTTCCAAACGGATGCGGCGTTTGCCAGTAATTTAAGCCCGTCAATCCTTGATCGTATTATTGAGCAGGTATTACAAAGCCAACCGGGAGCCTCAGCCAATAGCGAGCTCACATTTAATCCAGAAGTTGCGCCATGGGAGCTTCTTTTTCGACAAGGCGAGATTTACGAAGCGCTGCCTCTCAGTGAGCAAGAGTCAGTAAAACATCATCTCGAGGGCATTAAGATCGTTTTGATCAAAGGCATGATCAGCGATCAGCTTCAATATATTGGGGTCGCCAAACAAATTTTCTCTATTGCAGATTTGCGATTTATTTATCGACATCGCATCGGAGGAGGCAAAATTGGTGGTAAAGCGGCTGGCATGCTTTTAGCGTGGCGCATCATGATGGAAAAAGGGGAACCAGCCCTCCGAGAAAACATCAAAATCCCACCTTCCTACTTTATTGGTAGTGAAGTCATTTACGATTTCCGGTTGAAAAACAACCTTGATCGGTTTATGAATCAAAAATATTTGCCGCTTGAAGAAATCCGTAAGCAGCACCCTCTTGTTGAAGCGGCACATATGGCGGGTGACTTTCCCGATAAAATCGTAAAACGCCTTCAAGAGGTATTGGACGAAGTGGGCAACTCACCGCTGATTGTCCGCTCTTCAAGCCTACTAGAAGATAATTTTGGCACTTCATTTGCCGGCAAATACGATAGCTTTTTTTGTCCAAATCAAGGCACGGTTGAAGAAAATTTACAGGATTTAATGGACGCCATTCGAAAAGTGTACGCCAGTACGCTTAATCCGAATGCCATTTTATATCGACAGCAAAACGGTTTGATTGATTATGATGAGCGCATGGCAATATTACTGCAGCGGTTAGATGGCAAGGCATACGGCCGTTACTATATGCCCACCTTAGCCGGGGTTGGCTTTAGTCAAAACCCCTTCCGCTGGCACAAAAAGATTCGGCGCGAAGATGGCTTTTTACGCCTTGTTGTCGGCATGGGAACCCGAGCGGTTGACCGCGTTGCCAATGATTATCCGCGCATGATCGCTTTGAGCCATCCTCAGCTTCGTCCTGAAACCACAGCCGCCGACAAACGAAAGTATTCCCAATGGCTCATTGATGCCATTGATATGAAAACGAATCAATTCGTCACGCTGCAAATGGACGAGATGATTCAAGCTGATTTTCCTGAACTGCGGTTTGTCGCAGAGCTGGACAAGGGAGATTATTTACAGCAGGTGTTGGCACCCGGGCTGTTGGATGATGAGGATGAATTTATTTTATCTCTTGACTTTTTAACAAAGGACAAGGGATTTGTTCACTTAATGAGGTCGGTGCTGGCCACGTTGGAAGCGGTGTATGAAACGGCCGTTGATATTGAATACACCCTCTCAATTACCCCAAGCTACCCCCAGCCTACCTATCACCTTAGTCTCGTACAGTGCCGCCCCTTAAGCCAGCGAATAGAACATGAAGAAGTTACAATTCCTAAAGATATTCCTCAATCAGATATTGTCTTTCGTGCCAAAGACCTTATTCCAAACGGGAACATTTCTGATGTTCGCTACTTGATAATGATTGACCCTAATATCTACCGAACCATCCCCAACCTGACCATTAAGCAGGAATTAGGTCGCGTTGTTAGCCGACTGAACAGTGTGCTCAAAGAGGAAAAGTTTATTTTGATGGGACCAGGACGCTGGGGCAGTAACAACCTCGATCTTGGCGTCAAAGTTAGCTATGCAGACATTTATAACACGCAGGCGCTCGTTGAGATCGGCATTGAGCATGATGGGTCAGCCCCTGAGCTTTCCTATGGCACTCATTTTTTTCAAGACCTCGTTGAAGCAAATATTCATTCAATACCGCTTCACCTCACCCAAGAGGACAACTGGCTAAATTGGGAACTCATTAAGAATGCGCCTAACGCGCTTTCTCAACTTTCACCAGCTGATTCTGTACACGAAGCGTATGTTCAGGTTGTAGATTTAACGGCCGTCTCGTCTTCAAACAGCCGCTTGACGATTCTTATGGACAGCAAAAGCGAAGAAGCATTGGCCTTTTTAAAAGCGGGAGAATGGCAAAATGACGAAAACAACGCCTCAATTTCCACATTCTAAAACGATCTTTCTTTTTTGACTTAAAACATCTATTCAACGCACCCAAACCGTTGAAAATAAAACAAAGTTCCATAATGATGCGTATGTATGAAACATCAACCCACCAAGATTTTTACATACCTTCGCTTCTTACTATTTTCGTTCATTGCAGGTTATTTTTTCTTTATTCCGTCAATTATTGTCATCCAAAATTTAACCGATCCCAATCTGACCAACGGTCAGATCCCACAGTTTGCTATTAAACGCCATCAGACCCTTTCTCAAGATTTTGCATCATGGGCCAGCGAGAGGGTTGCGACTGGGCAAGCCGCAACATTAAGCATTAACAATATTTCCGGTACAGAATGGCCCATCTTTAGTGCTGTTTACTATCTGTGGGCAACTGAATCGATTCAAGATGAGTGGCTTAAGAATCCATCCCTATCAGAGGAGGCACCAACAGTTTACGCAAAGCGTGCCATTGAGGCATCTGCCGCTTTAATTGCCGACCCGAACCATGCGAACTGGGTGAAACTCCATTGGGGGGATGATTATTTAGAAAGAGAAAATCTATTCTATCGAATGCTCTTGATTAGCGGATTAACAAGTTATCAAAAACTAACTGGCAACACCCAATACGAGCCCCTTTTGATATCCCAGGTCAAGGGGCTATCAGCTGAGTTGGATCAATCACCTTATGGCTTGCTGGATGATTATCCCGGACAATGCTATCCGATCGACATTGTGCCAGCAATTGCGGCTATTCAACGAGCTGGATCAACTCTTAATCAAGATTATGACGCCTTTGTATTACGCTCAATTCGGGGGTTTGAAGGTCGCAGTGTTGATCCATCAACAGGTTTACCAACCTACATTTGTAATCCTGATACGGGACAAGGGATTGGCCCATCACGTGGGATAGGGGCTTCCTATATTTTAATTTGGTCACCAGAACTTTGGCCTGAGCGAACTGAACAATGGTATCA
>JBCCFD010000091.1:0-20643 GCA_039029915.1 Chloroflexota bacterium | reverse complement strand
GTACATACCTGGTCGTACACAGCTCCGATGGGCTACAAATTTGGGCATAACGTGTCCTCAGTGATGACACATCACGTGCGCTGGCTGGAGCTTATGGAAAAAGTCGAAGGGTGATTTTAAATCCTAAGCAATCACGATTAGAACAGCGGTTTTCATAGCCCCATCGAGCAATTTACAAGCTCACCGGCACGTGCTACACAATTAACCATCGTTGTAAGCAAATAAACTTACGCTAATACTCAAATAATAATTTTCCCAATACCCAAACGATGAGGCTTCATGTCCCAATTTCGCGTTAGCGTAATTATCCCTAACTACAATCGCAAAGAAAACATCCTCAGGCTGTTGCCTAATCTGATGGAACAAACGCTTCCAGCTGACCAATTTGAGGTGATTGTGGTGGATGATGGCTCTTCGTACGATCCAGCCGAAATCTTAGCCTTTCATACGCCGTTTAAATTCCAGTTTCTAAGGAAAGAAAATCAGGGGGCCACGATCGCTCGCAATTTTGGTGTTGACCACAGTTCGGGAAACGTGCTGATCTTTATTGATGATGACGTTACCCTCACCCCCCCAACGCTTGAAGCGATGGCGAAGGCATGTGAATCCGAAGAAAAAGCGGTGGTGATGGGCACGATTGTGACCCGCTTTGCCGAGGAAAATCCGTCTCACTTTACGCAGTTAACGCTTGAAAACGCCAACAGTGGCCCCCACGCTGGGCACAATGATGACAAATTACACGATATACACTTTAGCTGGTGCAATACGGAACTATTAGCCGTTTGTCGCGCAGACTTTTTTGCCTTGGGCATGTTGCAAGACCCAACGGGCGGCTGGCCCAACTGGGACGATGTTGATTTTGGATATCGCTCGTACAAGGCAGGATATCGATTGTTGCAGTGCGGTGGCGCAACGGGGTTTCACTGGGATTATTCGATTGCCAGTCTAGAAAAAGCGTGTATTCGCTGGCAAAAAGCGGGCGTTTCGGCCGTGAAATTATATCAAGTCCACCCAGAACTTCGTGAACATATTGTGATGTTCAAAGATAAAACACCGATCGAGTGGGGTCAAGACTCACCAAAATTGATTATGCGAAAAATTATTTATCGGATATTGGCCTCTCCCCCCATCGTTTGGCTCATGGAGACTGTCGTCAAGCTGCTTGAAACAGTTTTCCCCTCAAAAAAACTGCTTGGCCTCCTCTATCGCTGGATTCAAGGCAGCTATATGCTCCGCGGTTATCGTCTTGGGTTAAGCCAATAAACACAGAGGCACAAAACCCACAAAGCTCTTCTCTCCTCTCTACCCTCTCTTCTCCCTTCCCAAATTTATTCCGGCACACTTTCACGCGTGGTTTCATCCGTTGTGTATTTATCTTTCAGTTCATCGAGCTGCGTTTTTTCCCACAGCTTGACGCCGTCTGAGTAGGCAGCCCGGCCGATTAAATGGGCCGACACAGGGGCTGTCAAAAAGACAAAGATTGCTGTGGCAATGGCCCGGCTAGCAATACCAACATCTCGGAAATAAACGGCCGTTCCGATCAGGATCAGCATCAACCCTAACGTGGCCGCCTTGGTAGAGGATGACATTCGTAGAAAAATATCCGGCATCCGAACAACCCCGATACCTGCGATAAGCACAAATACAATCCCGGTCAAAAGCAAAATTAAGCTAATAATCTCTGCAATCATATCGTTATCTCCGCAAATCAATGTAGCGTGCGAATGCAATCGTGCCTAAAAATGAAATCAAGGCCAAAATAGTGGCTACATCCAGAAAGACAGCTTGGTCTGTCATAACGGCATAAACGGCCGTAATGCCAATCCCCACAGACGTCAACATATCCAACGCCACAACGCGGTCAGGTAGCGTGGGGCCGCGCAACAGACGCGTCACCGATAGCAAAATCGTAATCGCCAACAGCGTTAGGCCGATCCCCATCGTAATGCGAATCACTTCTCCCATTCTGTCACCTCGCGCACCTGAGCCTCAAATCCATTTTTGAGCTCAGCTCGAAACGCCTCAACATCATCGACATCAATAGCGTGTACATATAGCGTCTTTTTATCGTTTGATACATCCAGAGAAAGCGTCCCAGGTGTTAATGTAATCATATTGGCAAACATCGTGATTTGCCCATCCCCTTCTATATCAAGAGGCACAGCAATCACGGCCGGGCGGATATTGAGTCGGGGGTTAACAACAATGGCGGCTACTCGAAGACTGGCCTTCATGACCTCGATAATAAACCCAAAAATCACTTTCCAAGTTTTTATAAAGCGCACAAAGTAACCTGTACGGGCATCTCGCGAATAGACATTAGAAAGCCCCACCACAATAAACGTGACGATAAACCCTTCTAAAAAGCTTTCAAGGGTAAATTCACCAATCAGTGCCATCCAAGCGATTGTTAGAAGTAAATTTAGTTGAAACATAGCATCAATTACCAAGTACTGTCTGAATATAAAGGGTTGGATCCAGCAGTTGATTCGCTGTTTCAAGCGAAAGCTGGAACACCCATTCGGCCGTAGATCCAATCAGTAATGTCACCACGCAAAGGGCCGCAACCGGAATAACGCGCTGCCACCAATCCGCTGGCGGCACCTCCAAATCAGCACCTTCATCCGGTTCGGGTGCCCAAAATGCTTCTGCCCAAATTTTAGTCATTGAGAAAAGCGTAAGCACGCTAACGACCAGTGAAGCAACGACAATCCAGTAAGATTGAGCCTCGAGTCCGGCCCGCACTAGCGCAAACTTAGCCCAGAAGCCAGACAGCGGAGGAATGCCTGCCAAAGAGAGGGCTGGTATCAAAAAGAGGATGCCCAGAAACGGCCGTTTCTTGTATAACCCCCCAATCTTTTTTAACTGATACGTGCCCTTTAATCGATTGACAACGCCGCTCACCAAGAACAGATTTGTCTTCACGACGATGTGGTGAATGATATAAAAGATGGCTCCCGCCAGCGCCAGAGGTGTAAACAAAGCTAAACCCATCACCATATAGCCAATCTGACTCACAATGTGGAACGACAAAATACGGCGGAATTCCCCTTGTGAGGCCGCCCCAAGCACGCCAGCCACCATTGTAAAGCCAGCCACCCAAAGCAAAATATTATGTGTATACGACACATCTTGCACAAACATCAGCGTAAAAACCCGAATCAGGGCATAAACGCCCACCTTCGTCAGCAAACCCGAAAAGATAGCTGAAATGGCAGTTGGGGGTGTATGGTAGGCTGACGGTAACCAGCCGTAAAGTGGGAACAACGCCGCTTTAATGCCAAACCCAACTAAGAACATCATCGAAACGGTGATAACCATTCCCTGTGGAGCAGTTGCGAGAGCGCCCCGCAAATCAGCCATGTTGAGCGTGCCGGTTAACCCATACAAAATACCTACGGCCGACAAGAAAATCATGGACGCAATCACATTGATGGTCATGTACTTGATGGCCCCTTCAAGCTGGCGACGATCCCCACCAAGTTCTAAAAGCACAAAAGAGGAGATCAGCATGATTTCAAACCAAACGTAAAGGTTGAAAACGTCACCCGTTGTAAATGAGCCGCAAACCCCCATCATCAAAAAGTTATAAAGGGGGTAATATCCTAAAGATTCTCGATGTTCATCAATATCGGCCCGCGCATAAATGGCCACTGCCACCATCATCAATCCGGCCAGCACCAGCATGATGGCACTGAGAAGGTCCACAACCCACGTAATCCCAAAAGGAGCGGGCCAATTACCCGGCTGTACAGAAAGAGGGCCATTTTGATAAACGGCCGTAAATACCCAAATCACCACCCCAAACAATAAAAACGACCCTACCATGCTAATCTGTCTCTGCAGAGCATAGTTTTTATACGCTAATATACAAATAATCGCTGTCAAAAACGGAATTACTATCGGAAGAAGAATCAATTGGTCCATCGCTATCACTCGTCCGTCAACTTAAGCCGGTCGATATCATCCGTATCAACCGCTTCATACACGCGGCGAATCAAAACGATAGCAAACGCTTGCGTTCCAAATCCAATCACAATCGCCGTCAAAATAAGCGCTTGGGGAATTGGGTCTCCAAACACCCCTTCCAATGCTTTTGCCCCAGACTCAATCAACGGCGGCGCACCTCGCTCAATATTTCCAGAATTAAACAGCAATAAATTAGCGGCATGAGCCAGCAAGCCCAAACCTAATATCAGTTTGACGAGGCTGCGGCGGAGCATCATATAAAGTCCGGTCCCAAATAAAACCCCAATGACAATTGCCATAAGTAGTTCCATTAGTTGGCCTCCTCTTCAAACTGGCCAGGTAATCGCTCGCTCCATTCATTGAGCAGTTCAAAAATGATGAGTAGCGTCACACCAATAACCGCCAAATAAACGCCTGTATCAAACAAGAGCGGGGTGCCAAGCTTATGAAGGACAGGATACTCTCGTTCCCCCCAGATGCCGGTTAAAAATGGCAGTCCGGCAAACAGGGAAATTAGTCCACTGACAACGACCATCAAAAGGCCAACGCCCATTAATGTTCTTGGGTCCACCTGCAAAAGCTCCCGAGCAGCCCTCGGCCCATAAGGAATCGAGTAGAGCACAAAGGCCGACGCCGCAATGAGGCTTCCCACGAAACCACCACCCGGTTCATTGTGACCTCTTAAAAATACAAAAACAGAAAATAAAAGCATGAGCGGCATTAAGTATCGAACCGCTGTTTTAAGAATGATCGACTGCATATTTAATCCCTACGATTAGTACGTGAGCGAATCAACCCATAAACGCCCAAGGCGGCAACGGCAAGCACAGCAACTTCTACCATGGTGTCCGCCCCTCTGAAATCAACAAGAATAACGTTGACGACGTTGCGTCCTTTTGCTAATTCATAGCTATTGGCGGCAAAAAATTCTGTGATTTGGGTTGCATTTGGAACGGCCGTTGACGATAACACCAACAGCATCATTACAAGGCCAAATAGGGCAGCAATGACCCCATCTCGAATCCGCGACCCCCAATCGCTAATCGTTTCAAAACGAGGCAAGCGGAAGATCACCAGCACAAACAGAATGACAGTCAGCGTTTCAATTGAGAATTGGGTCATGGCTAAATCTGGGGCGCTAAACAAAACAAAAAGAAGCGCAATGCCATATCCAACAACGCCCAACCCAGCCACCGCAAACAGGCGGCTTTTGGCTACGGTAACGGTAAATGCACCGATAATGATAGAAATCGCGATAACAGCTTCATAAATCGTGATCCGGCTGAAGCTATCTAAGCTTTCAAAGGCATTGATAAAGGCAAGCGTGCCACCAACCAATACAACGAATGTGCCAATGACGAAGAGAATGTAGTAGCGCAAACGGCCGTTTTGGAGCAGATGGGTGACCCAATCTGCAAAATCAAGCAGGCCCGCTAACCCCACTTCATAAATCCGTTCAGGACCAAAGCGAGAAACTATGCCGTCAACCCGATTCGCAGTAGAACGCAATCTCTGATGGACAAAAAACAGCCCAACGCCCAAGGTAACGGTTAAAATACTGAGCTGTAGATAAGGGGTAATGCCGTGCCAGAGACCCAAGTGAGCCTCTTCTTCATGTCCATACACGGCCGATAAAGCTGGCCCGATTAAGCCACCTTCAACCAAATCTGATGTTGAAGTCAAACCAAAGAACAAGGCCAACGCCCCCAGAATCACTGGGCCTAGCCACATGCTTAGGGGTGCCGCATGATGTGGCTTAGCCGTTTCTTCAGTCACTTTGCCAAAGAAAGGCACAATTAAAACAATGGCTGCTGCGGCAACCATAAAAACATTGGTTAAAACAGTGAGGCTCGTAATCAGGACCTGACCAGTCTCCAATTTTAGGGTGGCCTCATACATCAGCTCTTTTGAAATAAACCCCAGCATTGGCGGAAGGCCTGACATGGAAAGGGCGGCCAGCGCCACACCCACCATCGTGTAGGGCATTAAACGAGCCATACCGCCCAATTTACGTAAATCACGGGTGCCCGTTTCGTGGTCAATCGCCCCCGCCGTCATAAAGAGAGCCCCTTTGTAAAGTGAGTGCACCAACAGGAACAGCATCGCTGCCTCAACCGCAATCTCAAGCCCCAAACCCAAGAGCATTGTCAAGGTGCCTAAGGCGCTGATGGTCGAATACGCCATAATCCTTTTGAGGTCGGTTTGTTGCCAAGAGAGATAAGCCCCAATAACGGCCGTAACAATCCCAAAACCGGTCAGGCTAAAAAACCATAAGTCGCTATGCCCCAGCACGGGGTGTAATCTGGCGAGCAAATAGATGCCAGCCTTGACCATTGTGGCTGAGTGCAAATAGGCGCTAACGGGTGTGGGGGCGGCCATCGCATTGGGCAACCAAAAGTGAAAAGGAAATTGAGCTGATTTAGTAAAGGCTCCAGCCAATATCAAAATCAATGTTGGCACATAAAGGGGGCTGGCGTGAACGGCCGTTTCCATTCCAATAATTGCTGAAAGCTCCCAACTGCCGGCTATATTACCAAGCAAAATCAAGCCAGCCAGCATTGCTAATCCGCCACTGCCTGTCACAAGCAAAGCTTGTCGGGCTGAGTTCCGTGAATAATCACTTTCGTGATTAAACCCAATTAGCATATATGAACTGATCGAGGTTAGCTCCCAAAAGATAAACAGCAAAAGGATATTGTTGGAAAGCACAACACCCAGCATCGCGGCCATAAATACCAAAATGGTTACATAAAAACGACCGATTCTGGCGTCGCCACCCAAATATCCACCAGCATAAATCATGATGAGCGTCCCAACACCCGAGACAATCAAACCAAGCAGCAAGCTTAAGCCATCCACAAAGAACGTCAGATTGATATTGAGGCTTGGAACCCAAGCGATTTGCTGTTGAACCAGTTGATGTTGAGAGATAGGCTCAATCAGTGTGGCAAGCGCCACAAAAATTGTTAAGGGCAGAAGAGCCACTACCCAGCCGATAGCTTTTCCTAAATATTGATGAACAAATCCTATAACGATGGCGAGGATAAACCCCGATAGCACTATCGGCAACAAAAAACTAGCCGTTACCATGTTCTTCTCCTAAAGAAAGTCCTCCAACCAAAAGCGGCCTCAATAGTTAATTGAAGCAGACCTTATTGAATTTAAACATGGCAAATTGAGGCTACGCAATTGATATCGCTTGTGAGTAATATCACAAAGCTCAAATAATAGCACAACCCAAAGCGAATTGCTTGTTTTAATCTTACAAATTATCAGGAGAGCAACAGAATTGCAATAATTAATTTTATTCTTGAGGAGAGAAATTACGGCATTGCAAAAAATTCACAATGCCGTAATTTCCAGTTTTCAAACCATTATTTTCGAAGCAAGGGTAGGAATGTCAAATCAATGAGCGAAACATTCACTTGGGCAGAGCCGTATCTTGTAATTTCCCCACTATTATCAATATCTTCTAACCAATAGTAGTTTTTACCCAATTGAGGCTCAAAATCATTGAAGGTATAAAATGCTCCATTGGCATTCGCTGAATCGCCCAGCTCAAAATGGATCAATTCGGCCGTGGCAAAGTCGTTAACAGAGCTGCGATAAAGGTTAAAGCCGTAATGATCGATTTCAAACTCAGTTTCCCAGTTAGCGCGCACGTGATTAGGAGAAACGGCCGTTGCATAAAAATCTATAATTCCCACTTCCGTTGGGTCACGGAAACTAATGGTAAACAAATTCCACATCCCGCTTGCTTCTAGGCCGCCATTGCCTATGCCGACTTGACCAACAAGGTCTTGGCTATCACCTGACTCAATTTGGAAACAAAGCCAGGTGTGACCAGCAGGCACCTGAACAGCCATTTCAAAATTATCCCATTCTAATCCCGCATAACTTTGTAAAGGATACGGTATTGGATTTGCAACCGGGTCTGTTGGACCATACCAAGCTGCATTCGGATGACCAGCAAGAGCAGGCACTTTATTAATATCCCCCATAACAATTTCATCTTTTGGCGGGACTGGCCCATCGCCCGAAGCGTGCCAAACGGCAACCGGGCGGAATCGAGGAGCATTTGTTCCTTGATCCCATGTATCAACGCCAGACACCAAATGAGTCAACTCTGCTACCCTCACATAAGTTGCGGCATTAAATTCAGCGCAGCGCACTTCTGTATGAGGTCCTCTTGGAGGGTCCCATTGCCTAAAGAATGAATCTTGGCCTTGATAAACAATCGTTTGACTATTCTCGATTGGCGAAGTTAAAGAATATCCAACCGTCGGAGTAAATGCATAAACGGCCCAAATACCAACACCATAATTGAGAAAATCTCCTGTAGGCATCAGCCCATGTTCATGGTCGGAAATCGTGTAGGTATGCATCCCTGGCATAATAAAATTAGTCACGTCGACAGATTCATGGAGCTGTCCCGAACTACTGCAGCACCACGGGAATTGCGAAAATTGCAGGTCGGCATTGAAAACACCTTGATCAACCCCGTCAACTGCTAATCTCACGCCATCCGCATCGAAATTAACGGCACGCCCCGTCCAAATCATACGGGCTTTTGTCACCGTTGCTGACATGGGAATATTTAACGTAATTACCCCACTGCCAGTCCATTCTCCAGTTGCAGGCACACCGCGTGTACCAATCCCACTTGAAGCAACATCAAAGAATCCTGCACCTTCAAATTCCACCTGAAAATCAGCATCTGCGGAAGCGCTCTGTCGTTGGAGGGTCGCAAACAAAAGACCAAAAAAGCCAGCAGCTACTAAAACAATAACAATAGGAAATATAACTTTGTTTTTTATGCGATTTAGAAACATGGTTTCTCTCTTCCCCTTCTATCTCTTACTATAAGAATACCCCAGATTCGTCTTTCTTGCGTGACAAAATAAACGTTGAGTCTCTCAACGCAGGTTACGGTTTTTCTATTTTGGTCCGAGGTGTTCTCGTCGGAGTTCGAACACAGGCGCACAGGTTCAGGGAATTATAGCACTATTTTCCTACATGAGAGATAGATGAGAGCAATGTCATACGCACTGGAGCGTGAAATTAGAGTTAAAGTTATGCAATAAAAACGCTTATGCCAATTGACCAATCGAGGAAGCCGTTTTGTGAGTCGGGAAAAAAGATATAGAAATAACGCTAAAATCTTTGATTCTATTCACGAGGGAAACGGAGGGCGTTTCCCTATAAGAAAGAGGTCAACCACATTTTAATGCACCGTTTGAATCGAAACAATGCCGCTTTTGCGGCTTAACTTCACTGTTTCGCCGTTTTGAATGTTGGCAATGATATCTTGATCAAACCCGTAAGCGTATGGAATGCCTTCAAGCGAACAAGCAGGGGCACTTTGTTGATCTATTTCTGTATTCACAATAGCGATGGGCGCGTTGCCCCGATAAAAAAGCTCCAAAAGCACGTAGGGGGCGACAGTTGAACCGCTACCTTTTGGGAAAATAGCAATCTTTCCCGCCATGCTTTGCCCATCAGCCGGATGGGTGGGTTCTTCAATCGTACCCGTTTTTCGATTCACAAAGCCGAGTAGGGTAATGGGTGTGTCCGTCACAAACGCTTCTCCAACAATTTCAAAATCAGATTGCGATGGAAGCCCAGACCCTGTTGCAGAAAATGTCTGAGCAGATGAGGCAGTCGTTTCCACTGCCCCTTCAGATGATACTTTCGCTAGGGTTGATTGTTTCGAGGATGGTTTACTTTTCTCTCGGGGATCAACTGAGGTTTCAGGTGTTGCCAGTTGCCACGCCCCAGTTGCCAGCCTTATACAATCTGCCAGACGCATGACGGAGGTAGGTATCCCATTCAAACCAGATTTGATGTAATGTTCGGCTTTCATGGAGTTGGTCAAGATGTGTTTAACCCAGCTTCGGTCGTAGGGAACCACTTCTGGGCACGTATTTTCTAGCAGCAAGGCTCCGCTATCGGTGATTATTTTTGCAATACCTGTTTTTTCAGCGATCGCTTTGTTCGCTGATGAGGTAAATACCCAAACCGGGGGTGCTTTGCCTGACTCAACGGGCTGTGTCGCTACTTTTTTACCATTTAGTAGTTCTGCCACCGCCTTCATTTCGCCAACTGATGCCTGCGGACAGCCAATTGTAATGAGGGAAACGGCCGTTTTTGCCCTTAACGCCTCATACCGCTCAGCTAGCGCCGCTTCATCAAAAATCAATCTCGCTTGAAAGTCAGCCTGCGGGCGGGTGCCCATACTATCGATATAAACCATAGGCGAACCATAATTCGCGGCGGCGGCTGTCAACGCCTTCTTCTGTTCATGCGTGATATCAGCCGGTATACCTTTGATAGCCGGAATTGGCCCATAAGGCATCTTCCAAGATGGGTCCCTCTGCATGCCAATCCAATCACCCAAAATAGAAAAATCGGTTGGATCATCTAATTTAGCGGTCACAATCACGGCTATATTAGGCTTGCGATTATTCTCCTGAAGCAAACCATAGGCAGGAATATAGCCCGTTAACGCACAGGCCAATGCGGAAAGCCCCGATTCACGATTCGTGATCAAGCCTGTGTATGAATTTCCAAAACAAATCGCGTTTGATTCTGCCCAAGCGGCAACCCCATCAACGACCACACCTTCCCACTCATATGGGATGCAAGACTGCGTCGGACGAACGCCAATTTGAGTGTACAGTTCGACAATCTCGTGATTATGCTCTAAAAAATTTGGAGCCACGATACGCATTTCATCGAATTGGGCTTCGTCACAGCCGGCTGAATTGAGCGTCGTAGGTATTGCCATACTGGCCTTGGGGTCTTTAGCCAATTTTTTGAGGAATAGACGCAACCCAAGCCCACCAGTTAGAGGGGATACACCAGACAAATGGGCACTCTTTATGGAGAGCAATTCAGTGGCGTTTGCAGCGGCGGCCATATCTAAAAGCAAGCGCATTCCCATTTGCTTAGCCACGCCTTTCTCACCTTTAAGCATGGATTGTTGATCATCATTCAGCTTTATCTGCGTCATAACTTTCCTATTTCATCTTCTCTAAAAATTTAATGTTTTCTGGGCTTGGGAATATGAAAATCTCACCCAAAATTTTCAATAAAGTGGATAGGCAACCTAAATGGTAGTATCTCGCCTACTTGTATGCCATGCCTGCGTGCTGGATCATTTGCCATAATCGCCTTTGCTGATTCGAGTGAATCAGCTTTAAAAACAGCAATCCCAAATAAATTGGCGTCTCCAGGGGGCAAATCAGTTCGACCGGCAAAAAGAAGAACGCCCTGCTTGCCAAGGTCAATAAAAAATTGAGCGTGCTGGCCTATAATTTGATGATCAGCGTCGGTCCAGTTAGCAGGGTCTGTATATTTGGGGGCGAGTTTCAAATGATAAACGTAAAGATTCTGTTCGCTCATTATTTCAACTACTTCTTTTCTCGACTTTGTGACCATTCAACGGGCCGCGCCACAATGGTAGGGGCATCAATATCATCTTTGGGTCGCAAATGTTTTCCTTCCATATGATGAATAAATTCACGCTGAGTTGGATAGGCAAAGTCTATAGTGTTGTATTTTTCAAAAGCGGCTAAGATGGCTTCCCAGAGCGTTTGCTCACTGCCGCGGCGGCGGCGCGGATCGACCATGTAGCGCAATGTCAGTTGAACTCCGCTGTCCCCAACTGCCGTGTATACAACGGGCTTTACGTTGTCATAGTTAATCACAAATCGTTTTTCAACTCGGCGCAAATATTGTTGAGCCGCTTGGGTCACATCTGGGGCCAGCCGATCGACTATGTCGACCAGTAATGATTTGGCCTTACGCCAATCGCTTTCAAAGGTGACGGTAACGTTGATTTCGTTCCAAATATAGGGTAAGCCTTGATGGGTATTAATAACCGATTCACGGAAAACTTCTCCGTTTGGAACGTGAATGATACGTCCGGTGCTTTGTTCACTGTTGACTCGTCCAGCACCCACTTCAAGCATGCTAAATTGAAACGGCCGTATATCTATCACATCCCCCAGCATCCCCCCAATTTCGACTCGGTCTCCCATCACAAACGGCCGTCTTGATACAATAAAAAGCCAGCCTGCTAAATTCACAATAGGGTCCTGAAGCGCAATCGCAATACCAGCACTCACAAGCCCCAAATAGGTAAATAACGCCTGCACCCCTATTAGCCAAATTCGCCCCACCAGCAGAACAGCTAAACCAATGGCGGTGTATTGAACCGTTTTACGGCCGTTATAAAGCGCCCGCGAGTTGGTTTGATACCGGCGATGCACAATACGCATCCCAATAAACCGTAAAACCACAATCAGCAGTAAAACAATCGCCGTGCTCACAATTTGAGACTGCTGTTGGGCGGTTAAGTCAAGATAAAAAATTCTAAGCGCTTCAGATAAAGTTTCCATGATGTTAGTCGCGTTATGTGAAACCCGAGAAGGTTCCTGCAAAAGAAACAGCAGTATCCGAGTTTTCACCGAGTCATAATAAAGTAATTATGCCAATTCAGGCCGAATAATTTCAACAGGAATTTTAGCCTTCTCTTGAACATGAATGGCAAATCTTTCGACTGCATCATCACCAAACACATTGGCCGTTGTGCCTCTTGGGGCACCCAGAAGCAACAGCGTCGCGTTAGATTCCTGCAAAAATCGACTGATTTCTTCTTTCACTTCCCCTTGACGAACCCGAACTTCCGAAAGCACATCCTCATCATCTGCACGACGTTGCGCCAAGCGAAGCATCGTCTCCCCCATCCAATTTAATTCCAATTCAACAGCCTCTGCTAACCCTTCCGCATAATCGCTCACGCTTAGTGGATCCGTTACAAATAAAAAGACCAGCGGTTTCTTTTCCTGTTTGGCTCGCTTAATTGCGGCTGACTGAACGGCCAAACTACCTTCCCCACCACGGGTGGCACAAACAATCGGATTTTGAATGGCATCAAGCGTCATTTTGTCCCTCCTCACTGCTCCGTGAAGCATCATACCCAAGTCCGCGGTTTTCCTTAATCACATCAATGGCTTGGAGGCGATTGTTGAGTTCAATGGTTAATTCAGCTTGAACCTCTTCGTCAATTAAGCCATTGCGTGTTGCCTCCATTAGGGCCGACCTTTCCGCTTTGAGCACATCTTCTCTCGCTTGTAGGTACATTTCTTGGCTTAGCTCAGGGTACTCACGGAGGTGATCACGTAAGGTATCTTTTTGAGAGGCGATATCCTCATCATATACCTGATCCATTGCTTCGTAAATATCTTTGAAGAGCCAGCCATTCTCTCGCAGACGATTGAGTTCTGAACGACCGGCTTGTTTTGCAAATAATAGAGCCTGTCGGCGCTGGTTTTCAACCCGCTGGGGTAATTTCTTAGAAAGGTTCAATGATTTGATGAGCCTTTCGATACTCATGCCCTGAACGAGTAGGGTAAACAGCACCACCCCAAAGGTCATCACTCGAATCTCTAACGCGACATCTGAGCCAAAATTCTCACCCGTGAGCGTCAGGGCTAACGCGAGGCTAATTGCACCCCGCAAGCCCCCCCAGTACATCACGTGTCGAAAGGGAACGGGGATGTTGTTTTTTGGATTGATACGGCCGTAGATGAACCCAATCAAATACACAATGACTGCTCGGCTAATCAAAATCGCCAAAACAGCCACCACAATATCATCTAAAAATGGGATCATCTGCACCAGCTCAACCTCTAAACCAATGAGCAAGAAGACCAGCGAGTTCACCGCAAACGTCAAAAATTCCCAAAAGTTATCAAGCGTTAATTTGGTGGTTGGCGACGTGCTTTGGAACCCAATATTGCCCACCATCAAGCCAGCCGCTACGACAGCTAAAATACCGCTAAAGTGAACACTACCAAGCCCAAATATCAAACCAAATTCTTCGGCCACGACAAATGAGCCAAAAGCGAGCGCCACCGTTGTGGCCGTTTCAATAAGATGATCATCTACATTTTTCAAGATAATGTAGGAGACGATATAACCTAAAAGTAGTCCAATTGCCAGACCGCCAAAGGCCACTACAAAAAATTCAACAATTGCTGCCGATAAGTTGAGCGATCCACCTAAGCCAGCCGATGTGGCAGCACCAGCCGCCACGGCTAAATTAAAGACAACAATCGCCACACCGTCATTAAACAGGCTTTCACCTTCTACCAAAATGGTGAGCCGTTTACTAACCCCAAGGCTGCGGAAAAAGGCAATGACGGCAACGGGGTCAGTCGCTGAGATTAACGCTCCGAAAGCGATCGCGGCTGCCCAAGGAATGCCTAAAAACTGCCGCACAATGGAGCCGACTAAAAAGGTGCCCACTAAAGTACCAACTGCAGCTAACAGCACAACAGGCAGTAAATCTTTTTGTAATTTTTTCCACGGAATGTGTAGGGTGGCTTCAAAAAGGAGCGGCGGCACTAAAATTGCCAAAATAAGGTCGCTGCTGACAGTAAAGTTTAAAAAGTTAGGGAACAACGATAGAAATAACCCAACCAGAACAAGCGCCACCGTATAAGGCAGACGAATGCGACGGACAAAAATCGCCACAATTGCGGCAATTGTGAGCAGCAGCATCACGCTTAGCTCTTGTAATACTAAGTCGCTACCTTCTTCGGCAAAAAAGAGTCCGACTGTTTCCATAAGTTCCTCCTGCAATGCAGTTTGTCAGCCTTCAGCACGCGACGCTTTCAGCTTATCAGTTTTGAGTTATGATTTAGACAAATAATCATCTAAATTAACGGCGCCATAGCTGCCTCGTTCAAATTCTTCAGGATCTCTACCCCAAGGAATTGTACAGTCGAACCCCATCTTGGCCGTCCGGCTTTTTTGACCGGGAACGTGTAAACCAGATGGGTCTAAAGAACTGCCGGGCATTTTTTCCATCAGAACAAGGTCTTTGTCTGCTTGGAAACGAGTGGCAACGGCCCACTCGACTTCTAGCGGATTGTAAATATCTATATCTTGATCGACAACCCAAACGTGTTTAAGCGATCCGTGCCCTTTAAAAGCAGCTTCAATCGCTAAACGGCCGTCTTCTTCTGCCTGCTTATCAATTTGCACCACGGCATGTAGCCAAGACGCCCCACCGGGCGTAATAGCCGCCCCCGTGCACCGCACCACTTTATTCACTTCAGCAAAAATCGTGGGTTCACGGGGCATCCCCATCAACATTTTGTGTTCTAACCCACCGGGAAGCAGGGCGTGAAAGATTGGGTTTTTACGATGGGTAACCAAATCAATTTCAATAATAGGTTGGTCGCGAGTAATATCCATCGTTTCAGTTAAATCCATAAATGGGCCTTCTTGATGGAAATTTCGCGTGATGCGGCCTTCCAGCACAATTTCTGCTTCTGCGGGTACTTCCAAATCGTTGGAAATGCATTTAACAAGTGGCGTTGGGGCAAGAGCATGAGCAACAGCAAGTTCATCAATGGCGGGAGGTGGAGACATTGATGCAGCTAAATGAACCGCTTGGGAAACGCCAATGCAAATAGCGATGGGCAAATCCCCTTCTACTTTACTCATCGCGGTATGGGTGCCTCGATTCTCAATAATACGCGCCGTAAATTGCTTACTATTTAAACGCAACATGCGATGATAGCACATATTACGACCGTAATCTGGATCTTTCGTAATCACAACATTGCTAGCAATATAGTAGCCGCCATCCTGCGGCAGGTGAAATAAAATGGGCAGCTCATTCAAATCAAAATCTTCACGAACGACCTCTTGGCATGGGGCGGTTTCCACAATTGGCGGCGCTGGAGGGGAATCAATTGATTTGGCCAGATGCTGAGTCAGTTCAGGTATAGAAACACCTAAATCTTTAGCAAAAAAGCGCCGCTCGCCGCACATACCAGCTACAATCCGCCAGCCGGGATATTCTTTGATCTGATTGAATAAAACCGTCTTCCCCGATAAAGCATTTGCCACATTAGCCACTTCATAGTTAACATCAACGGGCTTATCAATCACAATTAAATCACTACTATTTTCTATTTTTTTTAAAAATTGTCGTACACTCATAAGATAATAAGGGCAGGCTGCTCCCAGAAAGTTTTAGGGGATCACAATAAGTTTTGTTTTCCTTGACGTCATTTCCAATGGGCAATCAGGCATATTGGCTGTTTTTAATAATTACTTTTCGTAGGGTTTACGGCCGTATTGCGTCTTGTAAACGGCCGTGTAATCCCATACGCTATTTTAGACACCATACTCGTTTAAAGCTAGAGGATAGAGCTAGAGCTAGAAAAAAGTGTCCTATTTATATCTTTACAAGTATCATCTTCAAATACCCTCCTCTAGCACTGAACTCTAGCTATAGCTATTTAGAAAGGAACTGATTCATGTCTCGCCGTCACACCGTTTTATTTGGTTTTATCATTTTAATTTTAGCGTCTCTAGCCTGTAATGCGTTTGCACCATCAGGTGGAGAACCTGGTGCGGCTCTCCCACCTCCTTCTATTGCAGACCTCACAATGACACCTGAAACTCAGGTTGTTGACGGGCTCGCACCAACAGCAACGCTCCCCAATCAGGAGGTGGCGACGATTGACCCTGACGGTCAGGCGACGGCTCGTGTCTTAGTCGATTTAAATATTCGCAAAGGCCCCGGCGTGCAATACGATCGGGTTGGCTTTCTCCTCTCAAACGAAACAGCGCCCATTCTTGGACAAGACCCAGCCAGCGGCTGGTGGAAAATTATTTGCCCTCCACGAGTCAATGAGGTAACTGAATGTTGGATTTCTGGCGGAGCGCAGTATTCATCAGCAGTTAATGCGGGAAGTGTGCCCATTGCAGCCGTCCCCCCTACTCCAACGCCTGAGCCAACCATTACGGCTACGCCTGAAAATGATGACACCTCAACAACTGCCAACACTGTATCTACCTCATCAGCCTACATGGTTTACACCTCTTCTGATGGGCTGTATATCGCTTCCTTAACCGATGCGCTAACCAACTCACTGGCTGCAGATAACCAAATTGTTGCTGATCCGTTGATTAGCCAGGTAACCATCTCTCCAAATGGTCAATATATCGCTTATTTATCAGACATTGGAAATGATCAACTGATAAAAATTTATTCCGTCAACACCCAAAACATGACAACCCTCGTTGAACTGTCTGACCTTGACTTAGATTTTAATGACGCTTTTGAAAATAGCGTCAATCAACTTGAATGGGTCAATAACAGTACCGACCTTGTATTTAACACGGTTGCGTTCAACACAGCTGGCCCGGGCATTTTTGAAACGGGTGATTTATACCAGGTTGATATCGATGGCGACCTGACCCAGCTGGCCGGAGAAGGTGAATTTGGCGGCTTATTCTCAATTAACGGTAACCAAATTATGGGCGGCACTAATAATGCTATTTTGCTCACTTCGACAAGTGGCGAAACGGCCGTTACACTCTATGAGTTCCCAGTTGTTAATACCGCCAGCGAATACTTCTTTTTCCCACGGGCGCAATGGATCGACAATAGCACCGCCTACATCTCTATCCCTGCTGAAGAGCCATTTGCTGCAGGCACTTTCGAAATTCTACAGGTTGCGACCAATGGCTTTACCTCAACGCCCGTTACTCTGCCGGGCTTCGGCTTATTTGATGCTGTCCGCTGGTCTAGCAACGGGAGCAATATGGCATTTGTGGATCAGGTTAGTGAAACCAATATTTCAATTCTTAATTTAGGAAATGGAGACGGCTCTAATTTCAGCGAAACCGATCGCAGTGCAACTATTACGCCCTACGATTGGAGTCCTAACGGCAGTTCTTTACTCTATTTTGCTGACGGATATTATGCCGTAGGATCACGAACGGGAGCACCTGTTCAATATTTAACATCTGAGGGCGTCATCAGCATGGAATGGGTAAGTGACAGTTTATTTGTAACGGCCGTTGGTTCTAGGGGCCAGTGGCAGCTCGTCGCGAACAGCACTGCGGGTAACTCAAATACACTGGCAATTGCTAACGTAGATTTTGTTGAGCTTGATATTTGGAGTCCATAACTGTTGAAAAATACGCTGGCCCCATCCGGGGGTGGATGGGGCCAGCTGTGCAGAGGGGATGTGTGTTACGAAAAGGAAGCCTTTACGTAACTGGACAAACAATTAAATGGGTAAACACAATTTTTAAGGCAATTTATCTTTAAAATCCTGTAAAAATGCGTTTACAAAAGCACTGCAGGAAGGATTTATTTAAAAATCGCTTCCTAAATGTGTTGGCGGCTAGTTCGCACTGCGAAGGATTCCAGTTTTGGCAGGCGTTAGTCGCACGTCAAAAAGTTTTGGCTGTACTTAACGGCGACGTAAAAACGCCGGAATCTCCAAATTGTTGGGTGAGAACTTAGGTTGAACGGTTTCACTGTCAGGCCGATCTTTGGCCGGAACTTGCCGCGTTGGTCGTTGCTCAGCAGAAACCTCTACTGATTCTCGTGTTCTTTTTTCTTCTACTTCTGTTCGCTGTGGTCGTGATACCGGTTGCACCATGTGACGTCTTGAAACGCCTCGCTCGAAACCAGTAGCAATCACGGTAATGCGAATCTCATCTCCCATATTCGGGTCAACAACCGCACCAAAAATCATGTTGGCATCAGGATGAGCCGTCTCACGAATAATAGCGGCTGCTTGATTCACATCGTAGAGGCTCAAGCTTGAACCACCTGTCACGTTGAACAAGATGCCTTGGGCACCATCAATGGTAATATCGAGCAGTCTGGAGCTAACAGCTTGTTCTGCCGCCAACCGGGCTTTATCGTCACCTTCAGCGGTGCCTACAGCCATCAGAGCAGCACCACCCTGCGTCATAATCGTTTTAACGTCAGCAAAGTCTAGGTTAATCAAACCCGGAACAGTGATCAGCTCACTGATCCCCTGAATCCCTTGTCGCAGTACGTCATCTGCCATATTGAAAGATTCGTCGAGGGTGACACGACGATCGGCCAACTCAAGCAAGCGATCATTTGGAATAACGATGAGCGTGTCTACGTGTTCTTTTAGGCGTTCGATGCCTTGTTCGGCTGAAGTAGAGCGTTTAGTCCCCTCAAAGAGAAACGGCCGTGTCACCACACCGATGGTCAAGGCGCCCAGCTCTCGTGCGGCCCGTGCTACAACAGGTGCGGCACCTGTTCCGGTACCGCCACCCATTCCCGCCGTGATAAAGACCATATCGGCCCCTTTCAAAACTTCCTGGAGCTCATCAATTGATTCTTCAGCGGCCTTTTCACCTTGTTCAGGATCACCGCCAGCACCCAAGCCTCGTGTTAATTTATCACCAATGCGTACGCGAACGGGGGCTTCAGACAGCAGGAGGGCTTGGTTATCAGTGTTAACAGCTATAAAGTCGATGCCACCGATACTTTCGGCAATCATCCGATTAACAGCGTTACATCCACCGCCGCCAACACCGACGACGCGAATACAGGCTACATTTTCCAAATCAGGCACTCTCTGCATGTGTTCACCCTCTACTGTGCTTTGACCTAGCTCGCTTTAAGAAAAAAGATCCTCTTCCCACAAGAGCAAGTTTCCAATCGATTGAACTAGAGTGTCAAAGCAGTGTTGCTTTGTTCCCGGGACGTGGATCGTACCGGCTTGCATACTGTTCTAATACGGCTTTCTCAACCAGCCATTTATTACCAAACTTAATGGCTGGCAGTTTACCTTGGCGAATCAGACGTCTAACTGATTCAGGATGAATATTCAGCCTATCACTGACTTCCTGAACCCCAGCATATTGTGTTAACAAATCCTCTTTTGACATAAAAACGTCTTCACTTTCACCGCCCCCATAAACAGTGCGGGGCATTACAACAATTGAACGTGTTGCAACAATACAACAAAACATAGCGTATGTCAAGGGTTTTGTTGAGGAAATACAACAATGGTTTATTTTGATAGAAAAAAGGGGTGATTGATGGGACTTAAATATGAAAATGTAGCAAGTTGATCGAGTAAGGATGTGAAAAAGTGAACAGGTGCACACCAAGGATAAAGTCCCAAAAATGCTGCCTGTCACTATTCACTTTTTACTACTCACTATTCACTTTTTATTTTTTTAAAAGGAGTGCGAACTAAGAAATCAAGTCGCTCGGCGTTCTTTTGGGATCAGCAGTTTTGACTTGATGAAATCCTCATGAATCACGTTCATGCTTTTGGCAATGGCTCTTATTTCTTCAATCTCATCAACCGAAACAAAGCCATCCGCATCGGCCACGGCGAACAGCACGCCGATAAACTGGATGCGCTCTTTGGCTTCGGTCATAAGGCCAAATTCACGAACCGTACGGTGATGGTCAAGATGATCCGCCACTTCAGACACAGCGACTTCAGCAACAAAAACGGCCGTTTCCCTCTCGACGCCCCAATGCCTTTCCAAAGCATTAACCATCATCTCAAACTCTTGATCGGTTACATCTAAGTCAACGTGAGCGACCTTCGCCATCAGCCCCCCCGCCAAACTCAGCTTACGCAATGCCTGATCTGATAAATCAAGCTTGAAGGATTCCTTGCGTAATCGGCGCGACGCAGCGTAGTAAACTTTATTCTTAATAAAATCTTCAAGGTCGTGTTCCCGATTGTATGATTTTCCGGCCGCCTTTGAGCGCCGCTGCATAGCAAAGCCAACCACCTTGCCAATTTGATTAAGCACGTGAGTGTTGACCTCATTAACGGCCGTTTT
>JBCCFD010000090.1:0-20666 GCA_039029915.1 Chloroflexota bacterium | reverse complement strand
GCTTGCACCACCCGTGCCACCACCATCAGTCCATAATTGGGGGCTACTGCCGCAAACAAATTCCCCAAGACGGCCAGAGCCAGTCCACCAATCAGTAGCGCACGTCGATCGCTGTTGCCTGACCACCAAATAAGCAGCGGCGACCCGATCGCATAGGCCAAGGCGTAATAGGTGATTAAAAACCCAACTAGCTCTAAGGAGACTGAAAATTCAGCCGCAATGGGATTGATGATGCCTGAAATGATGAAAGAGCCTATCCCAATAGTAAAGTTCCCCATTGCCATTGCATATAGGGCAGATTGATTTTTCATAAGTGTCCTTAGGCTTATTGTTTGACGGTAAAGCGGTGCTCAAACGTGAATTAGACCCTAAACCGCTTTGTTTGCCTACCCATGCCATGAGAACTTTAAGCAATTTCATTGGCCCAAGCCCCAGTTATTGGCTGACAAGATGATAAGCTATCTGCTAAGGTTGTATAGATAGTGATGCAGATTGACTTAATGTGCAGTTTATCTTGTAAATTCCTCTGAAAGGGACATAGCCTGCTATGTCCTTACGATAATCATCACGCCTGATAATCGAAGCTGGCACATAGAGTTCATTAACTGACCAACTCAAATACTGACAAACTGATAAACTATCTTCACCACAGGAGGTTGAGTCTATGGATAACGCACCAACAGGTTTGGTCATTCCATTTCCAGATATTGAGCAAGCGATTGGCGCGTATCGTCGCGCTTTTATTTTGCCAACGACATTTGGTTTGATGGCTCACTTAACGGTGATTTTTCCTTTTATGCCCCGAAATGAAATGACAACGGCCGTTACTGAAACGCTACAAGCCCTCTTTTATCAAATCCCACCGATTGAGTACACCATTAGCGGATTGGCGACTTTTCCTCAGGTGCTTTATTTGGAGATGGACGATGAACGGCCGTTTATCGAATTGATCCAAGCGGTTGAGCGTGAATACCCTAAATATCCTTCCTTTGGGGGTCAGTTTGAATCGATCATTCCTCATATCACCATTGCTAAAAATGAGACAATCTCCCAAAGTGAAGCAGAATTCTTAAAAAATTCCCCTCAATTTTTGCCCGTGGCGGGTGTTTGCCGCACCGTTTGGCTTATAGAAAAACGAGGAGATAACTATCAAATGACTCATTCCTTTCAATTGGGAATAGGTGACCTTCATGAATAATTCTCAAATAACCCAACTCTCAAAATTGCCTTCGGCCACAGTGCATGAAGCGTTAGGTGGAATTGGCGCTTTGCCAAGTCGTATCAAACCGATTCATGCTTGTATGACGGTGTGTGGTCCTGCCGTCACTGTTGAAACTCGCCCGGGTGATAATTTAACAATTCATCGTGCCTTGAGTGATGCGCCAGCCGGTTCGGTCCTCATTGTTAGCACAGATGGCGCCTTTGAATATGGATATTGGGGTGAGATTATGGCGGTTGCGGCACAGGCAAGAGGGATTGTGGGACTGGTGATTGATGGCTGCATACGGGACGCTGAACCGATTGAAAAACTGAAATTTCCCGTCTTTAGCCGCGGTTTATCAATTCTAGGGACATCAAAAAAGGGGAACGGCCGTATCAACGAACCTCTCGTCATCGGCAGTATTACCATCTTTCCCAATGACATTGTGCTGGGGGATAGAGATGGGGTTGTTATTGTTCCTGAAGCGCGCGTTCAAGAGGCGATTGAAAAATCAATCGCTCGAGAGGCGAGGGAGCTAGAGATGATGAATCAATTGCGAGCGGGGCGTACGACGCTAGATATTTTGGGTTTAGAGTAACTTTGTTGCTTGATCTTAAGAAAAGCTGTTGTAAAAAATGAATAAAATTCAAAAAATCCTATTCACAAATTGTGAAAAAAGGATTATGCTTTTTCAGATTCTTCAAAAATATAGAAAGCCCCACCTATCTTATGCGTCTGTTTTTATTTGGCTCCATCCGTATAGAATTCCAAAATAACACAACAATCCTTTCGGGCAATAGCGCCGAGCTTTTAGGTTTAATCGCTCTCGGAACTATTCAGAAAAGGGCGGTAACGCGCTCGAAACTGGCTGGCACACTTTTCCCAAACGTGTCTGAGGAGCAAGCTCGAAAACTGCTTACCAACGCGATTTATCGCTTAAAGCGAGATATTGGCCCCGCCGTAGCCCATCTGTCAATTCAGGGAGATTGCTTTGATTTGCATCAAACTTGGATTGATGTGATTGAGTTTAATCGGTTGCTAAAAACGGCCGTTTCCCCTTATGTTCGAGAAGCCCTAGCGCTGTTTAAAGCAGATTTTCTAGATGATGTGTACTCTGATTGGGTGCTGGCCCCTCGTGTTACCTACCGCGAAAAGTTTCTTAGCTCGATTGGTGAGACAGTCGCATTACTGCTTGAGGAAAAGAATCATACGCAGGCCTTACAGTTTGCGCACCACTGGTGCCAAGTCGATCCGCTCGACGAATATGCCCATCTGGCGTTGATGAAAACGTATTGCGCCTTGGGTAGATTTGGGGCGGCCGTGCAGCAGTATAATAATTTGAAGGCGATTCTAAATGAAGAGCTTGGTATTGAACCCACTACGGAAATTCAAGCTTTTTTGAGTAATGTTCGAGCTGAGCGCGAAGCCAATAGCGTGCTTGTTCCCCAGAGCGCAACCCAATTTATTGGGAGGCAACTTGAAAGAAAGGCCATCCTTGGTCCGGTAGAAAATTTACTTGAGGGACAAGGTTCTCTCATTTTGTTAGGGGGTGAACCGGGCATCGGCAAGACAAGGTTGCTGCAGGAGGTTGAAAAAGCGGCTGATTGGCGCGGTATCAAGGTGGTGTGGGGTCAGGCGGATGAACGAGAAACAAAACGGCCGTTTCAACATATTACAACCGCTTTCCAAAATGCACTTCAAGGCCCCCGGCGAGATAGGATGCTAGCTGAACTATCATCAATTACAGTTAAGACGTTGATGCCCGTCATCCCAAATTTGAAAGAGCCACGGAACTTAACCAAACAGCGGTATCAAAATAACCCGTATAAGAATAATCCTTCTCTAAATCTAGCCATTCGTCAACTCATCATGCTGCTAACCAAGCACCAGCCGCAATTGATGATCTTTGATGATATCCAATGGGCTGATCACGCCTTTTGGGAACTGTTGCCAATTTTAGCTAAATTGACGACAGAACACCCCTTGTCCATTGTGCTTAGCTATCGTCCTTCGGAAATGCGTGAGAGCAAAGAAGGGTGGCCGATGCTACTTGAGCTAGATAAAAGCTTTCAACTCAGGCGGCTACATCTTGAAGGTTTATCTCCGCAAGAATCGCTTGAACTTGCCAATACCGTTGGGTTCCACCCATCAGACCCCGAAATGGGAATGCTTTATGCAGAAACGGGTGGAAACCCCCTTATGATTCGGGAGCTGGCTGAGAATCAAGACTTAAAGGTGAGTAAACTTTTCTCTTCCCGATTGAAAAAACTACCTGAACCCTCGTTTTATGCTTTACAAGCTGCCTCAGTTCTAGGGAGACGTTTTTCTTATAGTCATTGGCTAGATACTGTTAATAAGGAATTTTTGCTCGAACCCATTTTGAAGCAGCAGTTTATAAAAGAAACCGAACATGGCTATGAGTTTAAGCATGATTTGCTGCGTTCTCATATTTACCAGACGATTGGGAAGCAGGATAAAAAGCGATTTCATGAGCGAGCGATGGCTGTTCTTGAGCAAGCAAATTTTCCAGATGCTGAACTAGGTTATCATGCCAAAAAGGCAGAATGTTGGGATAAGGCCGCCTTTTATTTCAAAAATGCGACAACCATTTCTTTACAAATGGGGGATTATGAAAATGCGCGAGCCTATAACAAGATGATCCACAGCCTATTGCCGCTGTCATCTCTAAATGAAGGACAAAAATTACCTTTTAATCTTTTAGATATCCAGTTAAAACATACTGAGAATTGGTCTAGCGAGACTGAGGTAGAAGCGTTTGAAATTTTTGAAAAAGCGAAGCGTTTGGGTGATTTAGAGACGCTGCACGGCATTATTTTAGAGCGGATTAAGCATACGGCCGTTCAGGGTAAGTTTGAAGAATTTGATGAGCTGACGGAAGAAGCCATCGCGATTGCGTTAGAACTACAGGATATTCCTGCCGAAATTATTACGCTCAACGATATTGCCTACAAGTTGGCCACTTTTAGGCAAAAAGCAGATAAAGCTTTAGAAATTGGTAATCAAGCTCTAGAGCTGGCTGATAGTAATGGGCAAGATCCCTACTTAGTGGTCACATCTCTGTTCACGGTGGTGTACATTAATTTTAAGATTCATGAGCCAGAGAGTGCAAAGTTACATTTGCGCAGGGCGGAGCAAATTTTTGAAGAAAACCAACATCTTGCTACTTTAAGTGAACGTCTACTAAATTTGCAGGCGTTTGATGCCCAACATTCGGGAGATATCGAAAAAGCTCGCGAAATTAATAACAAGCTCATTGAAATCAATCGCCAATCTGGGGATCAGATGCGTTTGCAAGCGGCGCTGTTTAGCTCTTGTGCGTTAGCTAGAAAGTTGGGTCAGCTGGATGAAGCCATTCTTTATGCTGAAGAGCTTGTGCAAATGGTTTCACAAAACAGCCATAACAAAGATGAGTATCAAACATTCTTTTATCGGGCCCAGCTCGCCGATTGTTTACTCGCCAATCGTGATTGCATCACGGCTGAAGAGGTGCTTGCTCCGCTAATCAAATGGGTCAAGGAAGATGATCAGATGGGGCATAGCGCGATGTATGGCTCTATCGTGATTGGCATTTTGTATATTTATCAGGGCAACTTTGAGCAAGCAATTCAAATGTTTAAGTGGGTGGTTGAGCGGGTGGAGAGCAAAGGCTCCTTAACTTATGTGCCGTTGCTTTGTCTGGCGGAATCATACGCTTTAAATGGTAATGTTGGTGAAGGGGTTGAAGCGTTTGAGCGTGTTAAAACGCTGATTAAATTTAATGTGCCTAAAAATGATGCCGTTTATTACTATCTGATTGAGTTTTTGCTCTATCAAACACCGTCTTCACTGTCTAAAGCCCGGGATATGATGATTCAGGTCGCTTACAGTTATTCTCAACATCAGTTCCGCCGTGATTTTTGGTCTAAATTACCCATTAATCAAGATGTAGAGTTGTGTTGGATGGATGTTGATGAAGTTGGGGTTAAAACGGCCGTTTTATCAAAGATTGATGCGCCATTTGGGAAAAAGTTGACTGACCTTGATCGAATTAAGATTAGGTGGACACCAGAAGATCCCTTCTTTGATCATGAGCTGTTAAAAGAAAAGGGGAAAGTTGAGCTGCGCCACTATCGCTTAAAGCGGCTGGTGCTTGAAGCAAACGTTCAGGGGGCTGCGCCGACCTTAAAGGAGCTTAGCCACACGTTAGGGGTTGCTGAGCGAACACTCGAGCGAGATATGACCGCCCTCGAGCAAAAGGGGATTATGCTCCACACCCGGCGTCATTTTTTGAATGCTTAAAATCAAAATTGCAGCCAGCAGGGCTGATA
Organism: Chloroflexota bacterium; assembly: GCA_039029915.1. Taxonomy (GTDB): domain Bacteria; phylum Chloroflexota; class Anaerolineae; order Promineifilales; family Promineifilaceae; genus QQUD01. Next base: position 15,137 of record JBCCFD010000090.1, on the reverse strand, counting down.
AATAGATGTTTTTTCAATGAGCCCTGCCGGTTACCGAAAGCGATACGCTTTGATTATTTATGGAACGCCCGCCCCGCGAGCGGCCGCTAATAAGTTATACCATTCCACTCGACTTAACTGAACATCATCTGCTGGAGCCGTCTGACCAATGCGCTCTGCTTTAAGCGTACCCACGATGGGTTGAATGCCTGCTGGATGGCGCAAAAGCCAGCCTACGGCGATCGCTTCTTTTGTGGTGCTGTGTTTTTCAGCCAGCTCTGCGATGAGAGCCGCTGTGGCCTTGATGTTATCGGGGGCATCTTCGGCGGGGCTAAGCAGCTGCCCACCAGCCACCGGAGACCAAGCTTGAATCATGATGTCGTTGAGGCGGCAGTAGTCGAGCGTGCCGTGAACGGCCGTATAGTGGCCATCCATATTGGCAACAATACCATCACTAATCAATTGATGGTGCAATAAATTAAGCTCAACCTGATTGAGAACAAGCTTTTGCTCAACAAACTTTTGCAGCAGTGCCATCTGACCCGCATTATGATTGCTGACGCCAAAGTAGCGCACCTTGCCGCTGGTTTGTAAATGATCAAACGCTTTAGCGACCTCTTCTGGCTCAATCAAAGGGTCAGGCCGATGTAGAGCGAGCAGATCGACGTAGTAAGTGCCCAACCGTTTAAGCGTCCCTTCTACCGCGCCAACAATATGGTCGTAATCGAAGTTGTAGCGACCGGGATCATCTGCCTGAGGTTCGCCGCCAAGCTGGATGCCACATTTTGCCTGAAGCACTAGTTTTTCACGCAGCCCTGGATTTTGGGCGAGGGCATATCCCACAACAGCATCTGATTTGCCTTTGGTGTAGATATCAGCCAGATCGATATGATTGATACCGTGCTCAACGGCCGTTTTTATTAGTAAATCGGCTCGTGCTTTTAGCTCGTCAGTCGGGGGGGTATGGTCCCAGCTGCCGCCCATATGCCACGTGCCGTAGGCTAAGCGAGAGACTTCTAAATCGGTATGCGGAATTTTGTAAGTTTTCAAAATCAGTTCCTTATGCTGTTACAAGCTCATCGAGCACTAGGTCTCGATATTTGCGGTTCCAATAAACCAATGGGGCCTCATCAGGACGAACCAATTGACAGGCTTCAACTTTGCCAATGTACAAGGTGTGCGTCCCGGCTAGGTGGGTTGAGTGAATGGTGCAATCAAGCCAAGCTAGTGCGTTCTCAAGGATAGGGGCGTCGGTAACGGCCGTTGTCCATTTCCCTAGCTCAAATTTATTATCAGTTTTAACCCAGGCAAACTGGTTTGAAATGTCTGCTTGGTCAGCTGCTAATATATTCACGCCAAATTTCGCCCCTTCTTGCTGTAAAAGTTGACCTGACCGACTGTCATTGTTAATGGAAATCATGATTAAGGCGGGGTCAGCCGAAATAGATGTAAAAGCCGAAACCGTGCAGCCATGAATTTCTTCACCCGCTTTGATTGTAACGACGGTAACACCAGCTGGAAAATGGCCCATTACAGATTTGAAAGCGTCGATATTGTGTGTCATGAGATTATACCCTTTCGCCAGCACCCAATGGGGTGAGCGGCAGTTCATTTGGAATACGACCCTGTTCAACGGGCATAGAGATGGTTTCTAATTCCGGTAAGACGTATTTAGCGAATAATTGACACTCATCTAAGTGAGGATATCCAGAGAAGATAAAAGCACGAATGCCCATATCCATGTACCGTTTAATTTTGGCAACAATTTGGTCTGGATTGCCAACAAGAGCGGCGCCGCAGCCGGAGCGAGCCCGTCCCACACCGGTCCAGAGATGCGGCTCAGTGTAGCCTTCATCGTCAGCCCGTTCGCGGGCTTCGGCCTGCAGTGCCACCCCGAGTGTCTTTGCATCTTGCGCCCGATTGCGAATTTCACTGCCAAACTCATCATCAAGCTTGGACACTAAACGATTGGCCGCAGCCCGCGCTTCAGCTTCTGTTTCGCGCACAACCATATGCACGCGGAGACCATAATCGATGGTACGGCCGTAGGCGTCTGCCCGAGTGCTCAAATCCTCCATATGACCGAGCAAGTTTTCCTCTGTATCGGGCCACATCAGGTAAACATCACAATGTTCCGCACATAAATCTTTGCCCCAAGGTGAATATCCCCCAAAGTAAAGAAGCGGGCCACCATTTTGCTGATAAGGTTTGACGGGGTCCGTGGTTTCTAGCTTGATATTGTAAAACTCCCCTTCGTAATCGATGTACTCTTGGGTCCATGCCTGCTTGAGGATTTCGATGACCTCCCGTGAGCGCTGATAGCGTGGCTTTGAGTCCATAATCTCGCCCGGCATGTTTGAGGAAATGATATTGATGGTGAGACGACCTTTCAAAATGTGATCGAGAGTGGCAATGCTGCGGGCCAGCATCGGTGGATGAAGTTCGCCACAGCGAATGGCTGCCAGCAGATTGATATTTTCGGTTTGCGGTGCAACGGCAGAGGCAAACGTCATGACATCTTGCCCCACTTGATATGAAGACGGGCATAGGATATTGCGATAGCCAAGCTTATCGGCCGTTAGCAAAATTTCTGCTGTGTGGTCAAAGCTTGATTTCAAGCGCTTATCGGGTACCCCTAAAAATTCATAGTCATCGCTACAAATTGGGGCAAACCAGGAGACTTCTGCTCCGGTTAGATGGGAAGATCGGACTTTTATCATAAGATTTCCTTTCAATTTTGTGAAATATGTCCTTTATAGAAAAACGCCATTAACGCAATACTGGCTGCGCCAATAACGCCAGCCTGCAGCCCATTCTGAGCGGCGACAATTTGGACGTGTTGGCCCAAGCCGCCAAACGCTTTTTGGCGAACAGATTCTTGTAAAAAGGGCAGAAACTGCTCTGCACCCTGTGCATACATACCGCCTAATATGATCTGCTCGGGATTAAGCGTGTTGACTAAATTAATCATGGCGATGCTTAAATAGTTAGCTATCAGCTGCATTTGAGTCTGAACGAATGGGTCCCCTTCTTTGGCAAGATTTAAAATGTAGTCAAATCGCTCGACTTCAGTGGCGATTGTGTGCAGGGGGGCATATTTAGACTGCGACAGCTTGCTTTCAAGAATTGGCTGGGTCACGATGGTTTCTAGACATCCAAATTGACCACAGCGACACTGAATGGTTGAATCGGGCTGGATGATTGTGTGACCAATTTCGCCAGCCCCAGCTTTGACGCCTCTAAACAGCTCGTTATTCAAAACAAATCCAGCCCCAACCCCAATACGGCCGTAAATCATGGCGCACAGTGAGACGTTTTGGCCTGCGCCAAAGTGGGCCTCGCCTAACGCCATTGCTCGCACATTGTTTTCAACTCGAACTTCAAAGCCGGTGAGCCGCTTGAGCTGCTGGGCAATTTCAACATGATGCCACTGCAGGCTAGGTGCCGTCACGCAAATGCCGTTTTGGGCGTCAATCAAGCCGGATGAACCCACGCCAATTCCAAAAATCTTGTGGTTTGGAATGGTTGACTGCTGGTAGATTGTTTTTATTTCTGAGGCAATTTGCTTTAAAACGGCCGTTGCGGGCAGGGTGATGTCAAAAGGCTGCTCGTTAAGCAAAATAAGCTCACCGCATAAATTAACAATACCAATGCGGAGGATACCAATGCCGATGTGCACGGAGATGACATACCCAGCCTCAGGATTGATTTGCAGCGTTTCGCGGGGGCGACCGGCTTTTTTGCGTGAAACGGCCGTTTCGTTTTCCTTTAAGCAGACCCAGCCTTCGTTTATTAGTTCAGAGACGATGTTTGTCACAGTCATGCTGGTAATGTTCAGCGTCTTCGCGAGTTCTACCCGTGAGGCAGGGGCATTAAGCAAAGCCAACAAAATCGCTTGGCGATTATGGCTTTTGACCCGCACGATATTGCTTCCACTAACTGTTTTCATCAACGCTCTTTAATTTATAAATCATTTTTATTTATTGCCGATATTATAAAACGTTTTTCTACTTTTTCAACTTTTGCCCCAATCGTAAGATCTTTGAATGCCCCCTGATAGAATCAGCCGCCGCTGGGGCCCTTTGCAGAATAACCAGAGTTCTAAATATAAAATTGCTTTTGATAAAAAGGGAGGAGCGTAAAAATTGGGCTGATCTTTTGGATCAGCCCAATAGAATGTGGACTATGTTTATAGGATGCTATTGCGTGACGCGGGCGTCTACCTCGATTTCGACTAGGTATTCATCCCCTACGAGGGCAGCTTGAACGAGCGTGTTGGCCGGTTGAATATGGGCAAAACGCTCACCGTGGGCTAAGGCGATCGGTTCCCACTGATCAAGGTTCCGAATGTAAATGCGGGTGCGAATGACATCTTCTAAACGGCCGTTTAAGCTTTGCAACACCCCCTCTATCTTATCAATAATAAAATGAGTTTGGGATGCTGGATCGTCCCCACCGATGAGTTGGTCCCCGTGGGTGGCCGTCGTTCCTGAAATATGAACCTCTTCCCCACGCTGAATGGCTCGGCAAAAGCCGGCTAACGCTTCCCATTTGGTGCCTGTGAAGACTTGGATTGAGCCGTCCTCACGAGTTTGGGTAGGATAGGGAGCCGGGATTTGCTCAAGGTGATGGCTTAAATCCCCTGAGGCCGTCAGGAAGGGGGGCTTGCGGTACTCGTCACCACAATCACCCGGAATAGCGCCGAGCTGCTCATGGGCTGAAGCTAACAGAATCCAATCATTGCCGTCTAAATCGAAGCTGAGCAGGTTGAGATTATTTTCAATGTGGGCGTTTTGACCAAGTCGGGCACCAATAATGACGCCGCCTACGAAAGGCTGCTGCAGAACTGCTTTACAGGCCACATTGGCCATCGACACCTGATGTTTTTTAGCAATGCTGTCAATGGTCTGCAGTAAGTTTTGGAACGGCTCCCAGCCGCCAACGGTTTTGATATAACGGCCGTATTTCATTTGCGACCACGTTTCTAAATTGCCCCAATCCGGCTCCGGTTGATTGAGCCATTTTTCAGATAAAAACCCACCCGCTATCGTGCCAAAGGCAAGAATCTTGATGCCAAACTGCTCGCAAAGCTGCCTCATCCCTCGACCCGCCCGCTGATCGAGCAGTGAGTAACTCACCTGATTGGTAACAATCTCAATACCGCTTGTTAATGCCATGCGGAGATGGGCCGTATCAACATTGGTTAATCCCAAATGACGAATCAGTCCCTCCTGTTTGAGCTCTTGGAGCCAAAACAGCGTGTCTAACCAAATGGGATCGGCATAGTTCCAGCAGTGATATTGGAGTAAATCAATTTGGTTTGTTTGCAGTCGGTCGAGGGAGAGCTGAACGGCCGTTTTAACCTCATCACGCGTGACGGCTCCCGCTTTTGGCACCCATTTGGTGAAAAGCTGTACCTCATTTTGATTGGCCAACGACTGACGAAACTCCCCAGCGATTAGCTCCGCTGAGCCGTAATGATCTGCCATATCAAACGTGGTGAGTCCGGCATCAAAGTAGGGCTGCATCGCTTTGGCTGTTTCTTTGGGGTCAAGAGAACGCCCGTTGCGCTCCATGTCCGCAATTTGCCACAGGCCCGTGATGATTGGTGAAATCATTAAACCGGGGGCGAGTTCAGTTTTGTTGATCATCGAGTTTGACCTCCTGTCCAAGACTCTTGGAAATTTTTATCTCTAGATGTTGTTTTGCCAAAATGGGTTCATATTTAGCTGGATTTTCTTCTGAGCAGCAGGTGTCGATGCACTTAATCAGAGCATTGGGATTGGGATTGTGGAAAAAGGCGAGTGAATTGCGCCGCTTGCCAGCCGTTTCTGGCTGGGGAACGACTTTATGCGGGGTAGATATCCAGCGGTCGTTGGTCCAGTTCATCATTAAATCCCCAATGTTGATAATAAACTGCTCAGGTTTTGAAATCACATCGACCCACTCCCCCTGACGATTTTGAGCCTGTAGACCGCGTGAGTCGGGGGACCACAAAATGGTTAACGTGCCGTAATCGGTGTGGGCTCCGGCTCGTGAAAGATTGGGCTGTTGATTTTGAATAGGTGGGTAGTTGAGCAACCGCAATATAGTGCGAGGATCATCAATTTTGTCGTCAAACCAGTGCTCTTCTAGCTCGAGGGCAAGGGCAAAAAGCTGCATCAATTTTTGGGCGAGGTCGATGAGGCTTTGAAGATAAACGGCCGTGTTTTGCTGAAATGAGGCTGGATGAGCTGGCCAGCTATTTGGATCGATTGGAAGCGTTAAGTTGAGCGATTCTTTGACATCCTGCACTGTTGTGTCGTCAGAGCTAGCGGCTAGCTGCTCGCCACTTGGGCCGATGTAGCCCATGCCGCCTGTAACTGAGTAACCGTTTTTCTCAGCGGCTGATAGGTCAAAAAACTGTTTGGCCTGTTCGTTGACATTTTCAATCAGCGATAGCTCGATACCGTGCCCCTCAATCATAAAAAAGCCTATCGTTTCACAGGCGTGAGCAATTTGTTTGGCAACAATGTTTTTGTCTTGAGAAATATTGATGATGGGGATCATTTGAATGCCTCCAATACGGCCGTTCCTTCCCAATCTTTGTCTGGAGGAATATTGAGCAGGTGTGCAATGGTGGGGGCGGTATCGAGCAGGGAAACGGCCGTTTGTATCGTGTAACCTTCTTTGATGGTAGGCCCTTTGATCATCCAGGGAATCGTCATATCTTCGGGGCAATCAGTGCCGTGTGTCCGCTCATGTCCACCGTGATCGGCGTGAATGAGCATGGTCATATCCTCTGGCACGACGTCGAGCAGCTCACCAATAAAGCCATCAATTTTTTCCAGTTCAGCCAAATATTCTGGAGACATCCAACCGTGTTTGTGACCAATATCGTCCGTCATCAGAAAGTAGATAAAGGTGAAATCGGCCGTTTCTTTTTCAAAAAAGCGGACAGAATCCTCTTTTACCCACCAATCAACCTCAGCCCCGTAATCCACATAGTGCCGAATCGTTTGCATGGAGAGATTGTCGGGGTGGCTTAAGTTGCGAAACATGCCCCAGCAGTGAAAAGCGGCCGTTTTACGGCCGTTTTTGTACGCCACATCAAAAATACTAGGTACAGGACGGGCCATTGGTGCCCAATCATTGCTAATCACGCCGTGGCGAGAAGCAGGCAAGCTAAAAAAGGTGCTGGTGTGACAGGGCAAGGTGATATTGGGCATTAAAGATTGAGCACTCATCGTCGATGCCCCACCCGCAATGACTTTGTCTAGAGCTGGTGTGTCTGTTTGTTGAATAGCGTCGGGTCTGACACCATCGATGCTTATGTAGATTGTGGGGTTCATACCGTTCCTTATGATTCAAATGGGTCGTTGTCATTCGCTTTGGTAGGGGTGAAATGTTGACTAACCGCTTGAAAGTGGCTGTGACTGCATTATTCGCTGAAATGGGTCTGTTTTGGGTCGTTTTTTATAGATTGTTTCTTAAAAATTCTATCGGGCTTTGGGCTGATCTCAAAGCGAAACAGGCCGCGTTTTCAATATTGCTACATGGAAAACGGTAATGATTAATTCGGCCGTGTTAGAAATTTGTTGTTTTCGTAAAAGCACCTCAAAATCAGAGCATAGCGAGAGTGGGCGCAAAATCATATTGTTTGACACGATAGTATTTGACAAGAGTCCACCCATTCTCAACCTGAATCAAAACTGGAGATTAATTGATGATTGGCTTTGAAGCATTTGATGAGATAAAACGGCTTATTGTGGTGGCGGCTCACCCTGATGATTTAGAAACGATGTGTGGGGGAACGATCTACAGGTTGGCGCAACGCGGCGTTGAGATTTTTTCCGTGAACTGTACGCTGGGCGATATTGGGACAAGCGATCGCAGCTTGAATCGAAATGGTCTGGCTGACCTAAGAAAGAACGAGACGGAAACGGCCGCTTCTATCCTCGGTATTAAACAAACCTTTAATTTAGGGCATCCAGATGGGGAATTAGTGCCTGACTTAACGCTCCGCGCCCAAATCGCGAATCTATATCGGCAAACGCAAGCAGACACGCTGTTTACATTTGACCCGTTCTGGACCGGTCAGATTCACCCCGATCACATTGCGGCTAGCCAAGCAGCTATTGATGCTTACATGCCGTCAAAGATGTTTTTATACCAACCGGAGCAGCTGGAAGCGGCTGGGGCAGACGTGGGCTGTCTTGAGCGCGTCTTTCTTTTTGCGTCTGATCGGGATCCGGATGTGCTGGTGGACGTTACGGCCGTTTACCCAAAGAAGATTGCCGGCTGTCTTGCCCACAAAACCCAGTTTGCCAACGAGAAAGATGGCCTTCAATGGATGAAAGACCTGGATGCGGGCCATGCAAAAGAGGCCGAATTTGAATATGGGGAGCGATTTAAGACGCTTCGGGTTTGGTAGAGTGGGGAGTGAGGATTGGGGATTGGTATTTTGCCCTTATATTGCTACTCAAAATAATTTGAGATTGAAAATTGTCATACCTTCGACTCCGCTCAGAAGAAGCCTGAATGGGGCAAGGGTAATTTTTATCAAATAAAGTGACTAGTGAAGAATTTCACCTTTTTGAACAAGTGAGATTCTTCACTAAAAATATCTATTTCTACAGGACTTACGCACCCTGAGCCTGTCGAAGGGTTAAGAAAGTCACTTCGACAGGCTCAGGGACCGCTATTTGCGAAAGTTCTATTTCTATTTGATTTGTAGCTCTCTCAACATCTTGGCCGTGTTTTCTTCTGATTCTAGTTGCCAAACGGCCGTTTCTAGGTTGCGGACATTTTCTTTTGGCAAGCATTGTTGGGCGATAAAGTGGAATTTATCAATGAGCTCTTGGTCGGTTGCCGGATTCTTTTCGGTCCACGGGGGTATTGTCGGTTTTGAGATGTATTTTGCCCCATCCTTTGTGGTGATGGTCACGCGGCAGTAGCGATCGTTAGGGAAGATGCGATTGTACTCATCATCTTCGGTCATGATGACGCGATCCACTAAATCCATCACCAAAGGGTGCGTCAAATTGTCGCCTGCAATTTCAGGGTAGCTGATTTGGCCGTGTACCAAAGCGGCTGCTACTGGGAAGGGGAGGCTATACTGCGCTTCTTCGGTATTGGTGGGTCTGCGCATCGCTAGCCGCGTCGCTTCGTGGAAAGTAGCCACCTCGATTGTTTCAATTTGTTCTGGCTGTAGATTGTGTGCTTCTTTTAGCTCTAGCGTAGCGGCAATGGCCGGCTGCGCCCAGTAGCAGACGGCATATTTTTTATAATATTGGTCGGGCAGGGTCCATTTTTCACCCAGATCAGCCCAATACTGTTTGGCTTCTGCAGAATCAACCGTGATGGCGGGTGCGCCTGTAAAGCCAGCTTGCGCCATCATCCCCGCTGAAATGCCCCCCATAGCACCCCAACCTGAGCCATCTTTAACCATCGTGGGAAAATCAATACAGCGCATCATTTGGGAGCGAGGGCCATAGAATTCGGCCGTGCCGAGCGCATGCTCCGTTTGCTCGGAGGTAAGCTGGTAGCGTCGGGCATACATTGCGGCACAGCCAACGGCGTTCCATGCGCCAGAGGTGTGGTAGTCACAGGTTGTGGCGTGAAGGGTGATGCCGGTGCGAATGGCGATTTCATACCCTACGACCAGTGTGGTAAGCAGCTCTTTGCCGCTGACTGGATTGCCGTGTTTGTCATTGATGAATGCTAAAACGGTCGGAACCAGGGCCACACCCGCGTGCCCTTTGGTAATTTGATACCCGTCGTGCATGTCCACTGCGTCAGCCGCCATGGCGTGGGCAAAAACCGCTCCGGGGAGGGAGACGGAACGGCCGTCTAGCCACAGTTTGCTGGCGGTTCCCCCAAAAGCAATCGCTGCAAAGTCATAAACGATATTGGCTAACTCAGTTTGTCGGCCAGTAATGACGACGCCTAGCGTGTCTAACAAACATCGCTTGGCAGCGTGAATGACGTTAGCAGGAATATTGTCGTAGGTTAAATCATGAATAAAGTTTGTAAAATGCATCCTTCAATCCTTCTCAAATCTCTATGTGTGAAATCGGTGAGCAATTATTTTTGGGCCAGTTGACCAGAAAGAAGACCACCGCGGACACCGTTCACTGGAGCGTATTCTCAAATTATTAGAACCACAATAGGCCAAACTGCCAACAGAACGGCCGTTTTATTGAATCAATTGCCACATTCTTTGTCCACAGCTATTTTCTATGGTTCAATCTGGATCATAAACTAGACAAACTTGATGATGAGTGAGGAGCTTAAATGCAAACAGAAACCCATTTAGTCACCTTAGAGGAAATTTTAAAAGCTAGAGAGTCAATAAAGGAAAAGGTACATCGCACCCCGATGGCTTATTCATCTTATTTCTCTAACTTAACAGGGCATGACGTCTCTTTAAAGCTGGAGCTATTCCAAAAAACAGGCTCTTTTAAGGTGCGAGGTGTTTCTAACAAAATGGCCTCTTTATCCCCCGACGAGATGCAAAAAGGGGTGATTACGCTTTCGGCAGGGAATGCGGCTCAAGCGGTGGCGTGGGGGGCCACACAGTACGGCGTACCTTCAACAGTCATCATGCCTCAAAGCAGCGTCGTAATGAAGCAGCACGCCACGCGCGGCTACGGGGGCGACGTGCTGCTAACGGATGGTAATCTACTTGAATATTGCATGCAGGTGAAGGATGAACGGGGCTTGACCTTAGTGCATCCGTTTGATGATTTGCAGCTCATTGCGGGCCACGGTTCACTCGGTTTGGAAATCTTAGAAGATTTGCCAGAGTGTGACGTTGTTTTCGTAGGTATTGGCGGTGGCGGCTTGATTTCGGGAGTGGCAACGGCCGTTAAACACCTGCGTCCTCAGACCAAAATCATTGGAGTTGAGCCAGAAGGTGCCCCCACCCTCACCAACAGTCTAGAAAAGGGAGAAGCGCTGCCGCTTTTAGGCACAAACACAATTGCTGACGGGCTAGCTGCCCCATTTGCCGGCCAGCACACCTTTCAGCACGTCAAAGCGTTTGTTGATGAGGTTGTGCTTGTATCCGAAGATGAAATTAAAACTGCGTTACGCTTGATTTGGGAACGCTGTAAAGTGATGGCTGAGCCAGCCGCCGCCGCTTCGGTTGCCGCCCTAATGTATGATAAAGTTGAATTACCCTCCGGTTCAAGCGTCTGCTGTGTCATCAGCGGGGGCAATGTCGATCTAGCTCAAGTCGATAAATTATTGCAGTGATAACTATTCAATTTCTGCTATACTCCTCAGTCGATCCTAATTAATCCAAGGAATTTTAACTATGAAACTCGGTATTGTTGGCCTGCCGGGGGCAGGCAAAACGACCATTTTTAACGCATTAACCAAGGGAGATGCCCCAACTGGGCAAAGCATGGGGGGGCGATTTGATGTCCTTACCGCTATCGTCGACGTCAAGGATGAGCGAATTGATAAGCTGACGGCGATGTTTAACCCCAAAAAGACCACATATGCGCGCATCACCTACACAGATGTAGCTGGTCTCAAAAAAGGGGCCAGCGAGGGAGGCGGATTACCCGGTGAATTGCTCAATCATCTGGCGACGCTTGATGGTTTTGTGCACGTTGTTCGTGCTTTTGAGAGCGAAATCTACCCACATCCAGACGGCTCCGTGGATGCCGCCCGCGATTTGGAAGCGGTGGATACGGAATTTTTACTCAATGATATTGGCGTGGTTGAGCGCCGCATTGAAAAAATTGAAGATAGCTTGCGCAAAGGAGCAGCCAAGGATAAAGGCGCCGCCCAAAAGGAACTAGCTCTTTTTCAGCAGCTAAATGAGACGTTGGGAGAGGAACGGCCGTTGCGAAGCCTTGGCCTTGAAGAAGACCAGCTCAAGCTTTTGCGCGGGTACGGCTTGTTAACATTGAAACCAACCGTTGTCATTTTCAACATTGGGGATGATCAAGATGAAATTGAGTCTCCTTATGATTTTCCGCAAACGATTGTGAGCAATTTGCGCGGCAAGCTCGAAATGGAGCTGTCCCAGCTTAGCGCGGCCGGAGATGAAGAGTCTCTCGAAATGTTTATGGAAGAGTATGATGTCCAAGAGTTGAGCCTCGATAAGGTGATTCGCTTAAGCTACGACCTGATGGGATTGCATGCGTTCTTTACTGTTGGTGAAGATGAAGTGCGAGCCTGGACGCTCGAACGAGGGGCGGATGCCGTTAAAGCCGCTGGGACGATCCACTCTGATCTTGCTAAAGGGTTTATTCGGGCCGAGACCGTAGCCTATGATGATTTGATGTCATTGGGCAGCATGGCTGAAGCCCGTAATGCTGGCAAGCTGCGGCAAGAAGGTAAAACGTATATTGTAAAAGATGGCGATATCATCAATATCAAATTTAATGTGTAACTTTTTTATGTATCGCATGTCTAACCGATTTATATCGATTTTGACCGCCGTATTGATTTTTACCGCCGCTTGTAACACTCAAACTGAAACACAACCTGCTCTCGCCATTCCGACAGCGGCTTCTCTTGAGCAAGTTGCTGAACCAACGGTGATCATTGACCCTACGGCCGTTCCTGAACAACTGGTTACGGCAACCGAGACCCCGGTTCCACAAACGGAACCAACGTCGCCACCCGTGGTTGAGTCAACGGCCGTTCCCCCAACCGAACCTGCGCCATCCTTATCAACTGGTAGCGGCTATCGTGTGACCTTTGTTGAGGAAAATGATGTCCTGAATGTTCGAGCCGGGGCGGGCGTGAGTTTTGATATCGTGGGCAGCTTTGCCCCGAATGCCACAAATATTGACATTACTGGCGAAGGAGTTCAGGTCGGCTCATCGCTTTGGGTGCCGGTGTCAGACGGTCAGGTTTCTGGTTGGGTCAACAGTCGCTTTCTGACAACGGCCGTTTCTGATGACTTTTGCAGTTCGCCACAGTTGGCTGCGTTGCTGGGTGAGTTTGAACAGGCGGTTGCAACAAAAGACAATGTCCGACTGGCTCAGCTAATTCATCCAGAGCGAGGCGTTCGCGTTCACACGGCTTGGTGGAACCCCGTCGTTCGCTATGAAGGAACAGCGATTAATAACCTATTCAGTAGCAATTCAGCCGCCGATTGGGGCACAACGATTGGGGAAGGAGCGCCCATTATTGGTAGTTTTGATCAGGTCATCGTGCCTTTACTAGAAGAAACCGTGCTCAATGAGAGCGACATTGGCTGTAATGAAATCCTGCACGGAGGTACACCTGGTCTGATTATTTTGCCGGATGGATATGAATCACAAGCTCATGTTTCTTACTATCGGGCAGGCACCGATGAGTTTGCTGGCCTCAACTGGGGCACATGGGCCGTGGGTGTTGAAGAATGGCAGGGAACGCTTTATTTGTCGTTTTTAGTCTACTATCAGTGGGAGACGTAGAGAAGCTAGAGTATTGAGCTTAGAGAGTAGAGTATAGAGCTAGAGGATAGTTTTTAAAGAAGAAGCTTGTTTAGCTAAAAAACTTTATTGTTTAGGCGTTATGCACATTGAGCCTGTCCAAATGTGCGTAACGCCTAATATTTAGCAAACTACCTTTCTAAATATGTCCCTCTATCTCTATACGCTAACTTTACTTATTCAACTTCAATGGTGTGCGTCCAGCCAAAGCGGTCGGGAATACGGCCGTATTGGATACCGGTTAGTTCATCGTAAAGATGCTTAGACACCTCACCAACTTGATAATCATTGATGGTGTACTCTTTTTCGTCGTAGCCAAATTTACCAACTGGAGCAATGACTGCCGCCGTACCACAACCAAAGACCTCAGTGATCTTGCCAGACTCAATATCTGCCAATATGTCATCAATGGCCACGCGCTCTTCAACGACTTCGTAGCCTAGGTCTTTGCCTAGTTCAAGCACGGACATGCGTGTAATCCCGGGCAGGATGCTGCCTGTAAGCGGTGGGGTGGAAATCTTTTTGCCTTCGTACACGAAGCAGATGTTCATAGCCCCGACTTCTTCAATATATTTTCCTTCGATAGCGTCAAGCCACAGCACCTGCGAGTAGCCTTGTTCCTTAACTTGCTCACTAACAAATAGACTGGCTGAGTAGTTGCCGCCCGTCTTGGTCGCTCCTACGCCCCCCTTCACTGCGCGACGATATGAATCTGAGATAAAGACGGAAATGGGATTAAACCCGGCTGCAAAATACGCGCCAACGGGGCAAACGATGACAAAGTGAAGATAGGTGTGGCTTGAATAGACGCCTAATGCGGCATCGGTTGCGATCATTGCTGGACGGATATAGAGAGAAGCACCGTCAGCGGTGGGTACCCAATCTTGTTCAATTTCTACAAGCTGTGAAATGGCGGTGAGGTGTTCTTCTGGATCAACGGAGGGCATGGCCATGCGCACGGCCGAATTATTGAATCGCTTCATGTTTTCCCAGGGGCGGAACAAATTGATGTTGCCGTCTGGGCGACGATAAGCTTTGAGCCCTTCAAAAATTTCTTGTGAATAGTGTAATACGGCCGTTGAGGGCGGCAGTGAAAAATTTTCGTATGGGCCGATTTTGGCGCTGTGCCACCCTTCACCTTTTGTGTATCGCTGTGTAAACATGCGATTGGCGAAGTTTGTGCCAAATCCAAAATCAGAGGTTGGTGCGGTTTTTAAGGTTGCGGGGTCTAGTGGGGTGATTTCTATTTCCATTTGAGTCTCCTCAGACAAAATATGTAAGCGATGTGCTATTGGCCTCAATTTTAAAACATATGCGCGATCATGCCAGTGAAACGGCCGTTTCGATCAGGGTTTTTCAGTAAAAGTAAAAATCACCAAAAAGGTTTGGCTATTCTTCAAATGGAACGCAGATGACACGGATTACGCAGATAAAACGGATAAAAATCAGCGAAATCAGCGAAATCAGCGTTCTATTTTTGTGCACTTTTTCAAACACTGAAAAACCCTGCCGTTTCGATTCATCAGATAGCTGACAAAACTTTAAGCCAAGCTTCATTTGCCATCAAGATTATTTCTCAGTCCAAAAAGTGGGAGAAGATGGATTGGCCTGCCGTTGGTTAAATTCCTCAATCAAACTTGGGGCTGTTTCATCAGCCTTTACCGCTTGAATCAGCTTGATTAAGTATTGAATATGCGGTTCAAGTAGCTGACGTCCTTTTTCGGCCGTTGATTTGTG
>JBCCFD010000089.1:0-20916 GCA_039029915.1 Chloroflexota bacterium | reverse complement strand
TTGCCTTCTGGGAATCCTGGGAAGCCTTTCATAATGGTTAATTGTGAATGGTGAATGGTGAATTGTCAACTTGGGTAGTTGTGGAAACTTGCGAAGTTTAAATCTTATGTCATTGTTATCCAAATGGTTTAAAACTTCGTAGGTTTAAGAGTGTCTACAAACTAATCTCCTGCCGATGCAGGTTGCGGAAGGTGGCGAGCTTGCCGTGCCAGTATAGATCGACGGTGCCCGTGGGACCGTTTCTGTGCTTAGCAATGTTGAGTTCGGCGATGTTGGGGCGTTCGGTCGTTTCGGGGTTGTAGTATTCGTCACGATAAATGAACATCACAATGTCAGCATCCTGCTCAATTGACCCTGAATCACGGAGGTCGGAGAGCAACGGCCGTTTATCCTGACGCTGTTCCACAGCACGACTCAACTGGGCGGCGGCCAGAACAGGCACATCTAGCTCTCTGGCTAACCCCTTAAGGCTTCGAGAGATCTCACTAATCTCCATGACGCGGTTGTTGGTACTGCGCTCAGCCGACATCAGCTGTAGATAATCGATCATGACCATATCCAGTCCATATTCAGCATACAGACGGCGGCACTTCGTCCGAAGCTGATTAGACGTAATCGACGGCGTATCATCAATAAATATCTGTGTTTCTGAAAGCCGCCCCACTGCTTCCATAAAGATGGGCCACTCGTGGTCATAAAGCTGACCGCGACGCAGCCGCTGGGAATCAATTTGCGTTTCGGCCGCAATCATTCGCTGAACGAGCTGCTCACCCGACATTTCGAGGTTGAAAATGGCGACTCGCTTGCCGTGTTTCATGGCGGCAGTGAGCGCCAAGGCGTTTTGGAAAGAGGTTTTCCCCATACCGGGGCGACCGGCCAGAATGAGCAGATCAGATTTATTAAGCCCGCCGAGCAGTTTGTCTAGGTCTGTAAAGCCTGTTGGCACACCAACAATGTCACCGCCCGTTTCATTCAGGGCTTGGATGCGGTCGAGGTAGTTGTGAGCAATCTCTTTGATAGGTGTCAGGTCGCGCGTGGTGCGGGCTTCGCTAATGCTAAATAGCGCTTGTTCGGCTCGGTCGATGACGACATTAACATCTTCGGCTTCATCAAAGGCAAGATTGGCAATTGTACTAGCGGCCCCGATCATTTTGCGGCGTAGCGCAGCGGCTTCCACAACACGGCCGTAACTTTGCGCATTAATCGAGGTCGGCACGGCATTGATAAGATCAATAACGTACGCTTCGCCCCCCACCTCTTCCAGCTTTTCTTGACGACGCAGCTCTTCTAAGAGGGTGATAAAGTCGACCGGTTCCCGCCGCTCATTGAGGGCTAAAATCGCTTCGTATATCCACCTGTTCTGCGTTTTGTAAAAGGCTTCTGGATGAAGAAAGTTAGAAACATCAAAGATCGCATCGGGATCAATGATTAAAGAGCCTAACGTGGCTTCTTCAGCTTCTATGCTGTGAGGGGGGAGACGATCAATTTCACTCATAAAATAAGAGATTGAGAGATTAAGAGATTCAATCTCCCAATCTCCCAATCTCATAAATGTTGTGCTATTTACTTAAAGATAGGGTAGTTATACAGATGAGACTAATTTTCGTCAAAATCGTCGAAATCTAGCGAATCGACAAAGTCTGTGAAAATATCTAAGGTTTCTCCGTCTTCACCTTTGCCTGATTCAGTGGCTCCATCTTCTAAAATATCGGGTTCAGGCAAAACACCGACTTCTTGCAAGACATCTTCATTAACGAAGATAGGCACCTTCACTCGAACGGCAAGCGCAATAGCATCAGATGAGCGACTATCAATCTCTTGAAGTTCCCCGTTAACATCAACAAATAAGCTAGCGTAGAAGACGCTTTCATGAAGCGCTTTAATCAATACGTGTGATACTTTGCCACCCATTACGTTGATGACATTTTTTAGTAAGTCATGGGTAACAGGACGCGCCACTTCTACATCTTGAAGTTCGATGGTAATGGCGTCAGCCTCATATGGCCCAATCCAAATCGGTAGTTGACGTTCGCTATCCATTTCTTTGAGTACAACAATGCGATGCTGTGATACAAGACTGATGCGTATGCTATCGACAACAACTTCGATCATGATTTTCCTCTGCGAATAGTTAGATAAAATTTACCCTAAAGTTTAACGATCATTGTAGCATAAAAACGAAATTGTATCACGAGTCACCCATTCAGCACTCATCAATTTGACAAGACCCATTCGGACCCATTTAGCGAAAAATTGAGTTCTGTTAATTCAATCGTGCCGGGGCGATTGGCTAGCACTGAAGCACTGTTGCCAGATAAATTAATGGTCTGGACCGCAAAGCCTTGCGCTGTTGCCGCTCGCACAACGTTTAGGTAACTAATCGATAGTGGATCAATAAAGGTGCCGTTGTGTGTTAGTACCCGTTCAATGCTGTCTAAATGAGCATTCGCTCGGGCAAAATCACCGGTTCGAAGGGCCAGCTCCGCAGCTTGGAGCATGACCTCAAGCGTCACATTGATTTCGGCGCTTGGGTGGCGGGTCAGGTCAGCCGGATTGCCAGATGATTGCAGCTCTTGGGGGTAAGGCAGCCAGGCTGTTAGGAAGTAAGCGGTTGGATCATAGAAACGCTGATAGGTGCGCATCGTGTCGTAGAAGCGAATGCTTGTTAACAGATCGCTGTTCATATCTGGGTTAAACGGGAGCTGAGATAAATAATCGAGCCAGTTGGCCTCCGCTTGGGCAAGCGTAATGCCAAAGCTTGCCTGTAAATTGACATCCATTGCTTCTGAAAGCGTGGCGCCGTCATCTCGAGTTACATTAGCATAGAATGTTTTGAATTGATTCCAGCCATAGATTTTAATGAGGTAGTTTACAAAACCAGCCGCTTCAAGGTAGCCGATTTCGTGTTGAACAGGGTAAAAATTATCAATTAATGCTTGAAGTGGGATATAGCGGTCAGTGGATACTAAGGCGGCGGCGCGTTGCTCAATATTTTCTGGTTTGTAATGCCCGCCACTGGCCCAGACTGCGACGCCTTCTGCCAAAAATGTGATGCGACCGGGGGCAAATTGCCGATCAAGCAGATGAACGGCTTCGTGAATGAGCACTTGCTCTAAACCATTGCTAGCATAGTGTCGATCTAGGTAAGAGACGACCATAGATTGTCCGGCGTAGCCTCCTTGGCCAATGACCCGATCGACAAGAAAAACATCATATTTTTTATTAGCGGGCTCGTCTAGAGTGGCTGACGCATTTTGAAAGGCGTTCTCAACTTCGATGAGTAGATTAGAAAGGTCCCGAAAGGCGGCCGTTTCGCTGACAACATGGACTGTGCAGCAATTTGTTTCAGCCGTGACCCAAGTCGCGTTTTGCTCTCCCTCAGAGAGCAGGTTTGAATCTTCAACGTAGGTCGTTAATAGCACCTGATTATTGGCTGGGTTTTCATCCCCCTGTTGAATCGAATCGTTTGGGTCGAGCAGAATAGAAACCTGGTGTTCACCAATTTTGTCGGTGGTGTCCCACACCCATTCATACAGCCCAACAGCGTTGTTAGCGAGGTTTCGTCTTCCAAGAATATCTTGCACAAGCAACTCATTGTTGACCCAAATCTGGACTTGCACATTCTCTGCCCGAATGGTGTCGGGCACGTGGGCCAGGAGTTGAAAAGTGACCCGATCACCATCATAAATAATGGGCGTTGGGTAGAGAAAGACTTGACTGGCATCGATGGAGAGGTCGCTCGGAACGGGGGATGGTGTCACCGTTGCGGGCGGGGGCTCTGTGGGCGTTATGAGTGTGGGAATTGCCTCAGTGGATTGTTCGATTGGCGAAACGGCCGTTTCTGGTGCTTGGGTGATGGGATCAGGTTGGGTTTGGATAGGCGAAACGGCCGTTCTTGGCGCACCACAGGCAGTCAAAATGAACAAAAATAGCAAAAAATAGGAATGTCGGCGTTTTAAAATCATAAATACAACAAACGTTACAAAAATTACAAAGTTTGGAGACTGATCAACATATTCTCCTAATAGTTTGGCCCCAAAGCTTAGTTATCCTAAAAGAAACAACACGCTAAATAAATATAAGGTGATGTTTATTTAGAATCTGTTAAAAATCTTTCCAAAACCTGTGGCAATAGGTGGTGATGATGTCCATGTTTTTATCAATCTAACCCAAATAAACTGCGAATCAATTTGATAAGTCGTTGCCAAAATGAGAGCTCAGGCTCTGGCGGCGCGGAGGGTGGGGTTGGTTCAGGTAGCGGTGGCGGTGGGTCTGTCGGCGGGGTCGGATCTTCGGGTGGCGCTGGTGGGGCAAGCTGGGCTTTAAATTTAATTTGAAGGATTTGTATAACGGCCGTTATATCGTTGGCCAAGGCGTGTTCTGGAGCGGTGTTGCTGCTTTCACCAGCAAAGTGAAGCCCCACCGCTTTACCAGAGGCTTTATCAACCCACACTGAGCCAGAATCGCCCCCCGAGCTAATTTCAACATTACCGCTCCCCGGTAGCGGAACAATATGAATGACATTTTGGATCGTTCGGGTGCCTGCAGTTCCATAATTAAGAGAGACAGTCATTTGAACACCATCAATAAAACCTTCCGTGAAGCCCGTGGTACGGCCGCTTTTGTGAACGGTCATACCAAGCATCGGTGCCGTGGCGTCTTCAATAGGATGCCCCTCATAAGTGGCTGTTGTGACTGGTCGCTGATCCGTAATTCGGGCGACGGCGGCGTCGAGGGGGCCTAAATTAAACCGCTCAAGGACGGCAAACGTGTTGGCGTTGTTGCGCCCCCCGTCAAGGGCACCGGGTTGCCAGATGGGCAAGCCGGCACTGGCGGTGGGGACGCCAGCTAAAATATGCCAATTGCTCAAGATAAGCGGGGTTTCGCTGTTGGCATCAAACACTTTCGCCCCTAAAGTACCAGCAGATACGTGGGGCGAACCAATACTCACGCCAGCCGGAATCTCATCAAAACGGGAGCTTCGATTTTGGGCAGCAGCTTCGAGCTGAATATTTTCTGGGCGGTCTAAAATTTGGAGTCCGTATTCGGCTTCGATGACGTCGACAGGAATGCCATTTATTTCTTTTGGTAAAAGCTCATTTTCAGGAATTTCTTCTAACGGCCGTTTTTTAGCCACGTGAACGCGCAAAGCGAGCTGTTGGGTCATAGCGCCGTCGGTCCATTTAAACCCCAAATCAACGGCCGTAACGCCGCTAAATGAGAGCCATTCATCTCTTACCGATGCCAATGTCTCATACGCATTATTGAGTTCTTCCGGTGTAAAAGCCATTTTCTTTCTCCCTGATTCCGTTTACCTATGTGTATAGAACGTTAAACGAACAAAATAGTTCCATGCCACCACTATAAAACACATAAAGGGCTTTTTGCTAGTGAGTAAAGCAAACCGCAAGCTGTTGTTTGGAATTGGTCGTAATAAAAACTATCCGTTGCCATCGCGTGTAGAGGGAAATAAGCGTACGAGGTTGGTGATAAGCTTGTACTTTGGCTTCATCGATACTACAGATGGATTTGCAAAACAATTAGAGTGATGTAGGTTGCAATAGTCGTCAATGCGTCAAAAGTTTTTGCGACTCACATACCAAGCTTTCTTAAGCAAAAATGCTTGGTAGATAGTAAAAGAAATAAAGGTCAGGATTGAAAAAGTGGTACTAATTTCTAGAAAAAGAGCGATTTTTTAAGTTTGTCCGTCAACTTGATTCGTACAGTTTTCCAAAAGTGCCTTGCGTGTTATTATGTCAACAACAAGGAGAGCTGTTGAGTGTTGCGAATCATTAAGTGAAACGAAGTTCCTGCTTAGAATAAAACGACGGCAATAAACTTCGTTTCCTCGAGGTTCCGAAGCTTTTATCTAACAAGGTTTTCAATTTAGAAACTTCGGAACACTTAAGTCTTTTGCGGACTTCTGGAGAGCCATACTAGCAAAGGGTATAATTTTGTCAGGATCAAAAAAAGGAGTTACATAAAGAAAAAAGAAGAAGCTCAATAATAGTCCTTAGCCCAAAGCAATGTTGTTAAGCATTATCTAAACATCTCTTCTATTTTCTCTTATTTCAACAATATGCCTCTAAAAGTGCTCACAATTGCAGGATCAGATAGCGGGGGAGCGGCTGGTTTGCAGGCCGATCTCAAAACGTTTACGGCGTTAGGGGCGTATGGGATGAGCGGCATAACGGCCGTTACGGCTCAAAATAGCGTCTCAGTAAATGGTGTAACGTGGATGACGCCAGACTTTTTAACAGCTCAACTGGACGCTGTACTGTCCGATTACGGGACGGACGGGGTAAAAACCGGCTTTTTAGGAAAGGTTGAGCTGATTACGGCCGTATCTGAAACTCTCAAAAAATATAATCCACCCAATATTGTCATTGATCCTGTGCTAGTCAATCATAAACAGGTGGCCATGTTTCCTGATGAAGTACGCCAAGGTTACTTAGCGGAACTTTGTCCGCTAGCCACACTGGTAACACCTAATTTGACCGAGGCTGCGCTGATGGTAGGTGCCTCTAAGATCGAAAGCTTGGCAGATTGTGAATCTGTTGCTAAAGCATTGCACGAAATTGGCAAAACGGCCGTTTTAATCAAAGGGTTCCCCGAGAATGATGAACTGCTTGATTTACTGTTTGATGGTGAAAAGATGACGATCTTCCGTCAGCCTCGCCTCCAAACTGAAAACACACACGGCTCTGGAGATACGCTATCCGCAGCGATCACGGTCTTTTTGGGAAGAGGTGATGGTCTAGAAACGGCCGCAGCCAAGGCCCACAAATTTACCAGACGGGGCATCAAAGATGCCAAAGATTGGCAGTTGGGAGCTGGACATGGCCCGCTTTCCCATTTTCACAGCGACGAGTAGTAAGGTTGCCTTCCAGCGTCTCAAGCTGATAAGCTGAACTGCTGACAGGCTAACGAGCTATTTAAACAGGAGAATTCATGAGTAATAAACAAGATTTTCAAAACAATCGCGTGGTTGTTTTGGCAGGGGGCGTTGGCGGTGCGAAGCTGGCGTCAGGGATTGCGGCTGTGATGCCGCCCGAGAAGCTGACGATTGTGGGGAATACGGGAGACGATTTCCAGCATATGGGGCTGACGATATGCCCTGATCTCGATACGTTGATGTACAACCTGGCAGGGGTGAATAATCCTGAGCTGGGTTGGGGGCGTTTAGATGAATCGTGGCGCGTCATGGAGTCGGTGAAGGCGTTTGGCGGGCCAGATTGGTTTAATTTAGGGGACCTTGATTTAGGGGTTCACCTCACGCGAATGCACATGTTGAATGCTGGGTTGAGCCTAACGGCCGTTACCCAGCATCTTTGTCAAAAGCTGGGCATCCAACCGACCGTTTTGCCAATGAGTGACCAGCCTGCGCCGACAATGATAGAGACGGAAACGGCCGTGTTGCCCTTCCAAGAATGGTTTGTTAAAGAACGGTGGCAGCCAGTCGTTAAAAATATTCAGCTTCCTGAAAACAGTAAATCCACTCGCGATGTGGCGCTGGCACTGCAAAAAGCAGATTTGGTCATTATCGCCCCGTCCAATCCATTTGTTAGCATCGATCCGATATTTAACTGCTACCCAATTCGTGAAAACGTGATGGATTTGCCAAGAGCCGTTGTGGCCGTTAGTCCGATTGTGGGTGGTGATGCTGTGAAGGGTCCTGCCGCTAAACTCATGCGTGAGAAAGGGATGGATATTTCACCGATTACGGTCGCTGACTATTATGGCGAACTGCTGGATGGCTTCGTTTATGACGTACAGGATCAAGTAATTAAAGGAGAGTTCCCGGTTGAAGCGCTTTGTGTTGATACGATGATGGTCGATGAGGCGTCAAGAAAACGCGTTGCTTTAGATGTGCTTAATTTCGCTGTTCACTTAACTCAATGATCGACTATTTTCTAAACGCAATTGCCCATAAATTTTTTGTGGAGAGTCATGCGGTGGCGGTAAAGAGAGGGCCACTATTTGCTTTAACGCATCAATCTTCTCTAGCTCATCCTTGGCCAAGAGCGTTTTCGTATCAAACAGAATTTTTTGCTCCAATTGCCCAATTTGCAAATGCAGTTGTAGCGATTCAAAGATTTTTTGAGGAAAAGCCCCGAGAGCATGTTTTCACGCTTTATGGCGATCTTTTAGATGATTTTGAGTCGCTGATTCAACAGAATGGGTACCAATTGGCATGGTCGAATGTTCTTTTTCATAAACGATTAGAGTTGGAGGGGGTCAATAATGTTGCTGAAAATATACGGCCGTTGACCCTACAAGATGTTCCCATCATCAATCAACTAGACCCTGACAATTCAAGCGTTGCACATGGTATTAGTGATTCATTTTTGCATGAATATGTGATTGAGAAGGAGGAAGCGGCCGTTGGTAAAGCCCAAATGGTCCTTCAAGATTCAAAAGTCGCCTACGTCTCTGATATGTTTGTGCAGTCAACCTATCGTGGGCAGGGGCTAGGCAGACAACTGCTTCATCATTTGCACCAAGAAGCAAAGCAGATGGGCGCTGATGATATGGTACTCATTCCTTCTTTAATGACCCGACAAATGAGGTTCTATGAAAAATTTGGCTATCAGCCAGACGTATCGCTCCACCTCCTGATTCCTACGAATTCCGTTTAATTTTGGAAACTTTTTAACTCATTTCCCGTAAAGATATCTAAGAACGAAAAAAATAGAATGTAGGCTCAAGAACGTGGTTTTCTTGGGAAATAGGTTGAAATACAATGAATACAAATGAACTCGCAGGACATGTCAAAATTTTAGGTTGGTTGAACATCGTATTAAGCGTCTTGACTATTTTAGTGATGGGCTTTGTGGGCATCATTCTCTTAGGTGCTGGCGCGATTTCTGGTGAGGCTGAAGCATTTGGCGTGATGTTTGTCATTGCCCTTTTTGTTGGCTTCTTTATGCTGGCCCTCGCCATTCCAGGCATTTTGGCTGGTTGGGGTTTGTTAAACGGCAAGAACTGGGCCCGAGTTTTGGCAATTGTGCTAGGCTGCTTGAATATCTTGAGTTTCCCGTTTGGAACGGCTGTTGGTATTTACACCCTCTGGGTTTTGCTTCTGCACGAAGACAGTCACGACTACTTTGCTAATCAAGGTAAACTGGCTTCAGTTAGCTAACAACAGCACAATATTGAAATTCCAAAAGAGCCACCGCGCGGTGGCTCTTTTTTGATCCAAAATGAAAGTCAATCGCTCAAATGAGGTAAGACGCAACCATCATTTGAATGAGAGCATTTTATTCAGAGGGGGGAGAGGAATTTGATGATGGCAAGTTGCCAGCTTCTACACCAAATCGATAGTTGCGGCTTAACTCATGGTCTGGATTGCTCACAACAATATAAACAGATTGATCAGCCGCTAGAATGTCTAGCCATTCCACATCAGTAAACCAACGAGGGCCATCATCAACTAGCTCGCAACCGTTTTCCCCATCGACGTAAATCTTGTATTGGAGAATGTGGCGAGGATTTGAATCACTTGCACTGAGATAGGCCGGATATAAACCTGATTGGATAGTGAAATGATAGACTTGGCTGGTCAACGGGGGCAACGTATAAATTGAATCAAATGTTGTGGAGCCTAAAGTGTAAAAGAGCGATTCAAGATTGGTGACGCTACTTTCTTGGAAGGTGCATTGACTCCCTGTGTCATCATCATTGAGCAAGAAGCCATCTTCAAGCATGACTTGATTCTGAACCCAGTTCCAATAAAGGTCTTGAAAATTTTCTTTGCTGCCCGCCCACTCAATACCAGCCTCTAAGGTCCCCCCTTTCTCAAAGAGTGGTTCAAGAAGACGTGTTCCATCATCCAAGGATTTGCCAACATAGACCCAAAAATCTTGGGCTTCATATTTTGCAGGGCTGGCGTTGCTATTTAGCGGTATGTCAACACGGCGACGGGCATAATCATTTGTGCTTTCCATGACGCCGGGAACTGAAATCATGGCCGCTGCGGCCGTGCTCGTCATCACCCAATCATTGTCATCGTAGGCAACAGCCTCTTCTAAAATATCGAGCCACGTTTGCTGATGGTCAGGGTCGCCAAATTGAGTGGCTTGAAAATAATGATACCGTATGGCCCGTTTATCGATGTTGAAGAGCTGTGATGTGCTGGTTGGGCAAATTTGGAGCTGAAATTGTTGGAAGGATTCTCTATCTTTCCAATAAACTCCTTCTGGTGCGTCATCAAATTTACAGCTAGCTTGAATATCTGACCCAACAACATTAACGACATAGCTGTTTGTTGTGCACTCAACGTCTGGAGGGGAAATTTCTAAATAGCCAAATTCACAAGGAAGATAAGGATCTGGGTACCCCATGTCGGTCATTTCAATGTAAACAAGCTCAAGAAAATCATTAATTTGGGTAGTGATACTGCAGCCATTTGAATTTGTAATGCAAACGGAGTGGAAGGTTGCTGTATTGATGGCAGATTGCGCGTCGTTTATTTGCGTTGTGGGTTGGGATGAAAAGCTGTTGTGTTCGATGAGTACGGCCGTTAATCCCGCCTTACCTAACACAGAAAGCTGAACCAACATCAAATCAGCTGAATCATTATACAAACCAGATAATAATTGCCAGTTTGTACTTCCCTCTGCGAGTACAGCAACGGCTAAGTTGGTTGAAGATGTGCCACTGGGCACAGGCAATCCTAAAATCAATCCAAGTTCTTGCCCGCATATTGTTACATTTTCAGATGAGGCTATTTCATAGTAGCTTCCATGAATGGTTGGGTCTGCAAGAATGGTGGATGAGGGCGCAGAGGTACTATTTATTGTGATATCAATTGGGCGTGACAAAGATCCCGTTACAGCGCCAACTGAAACACCATCAACGCCTGTAACGACCCCACCATCATTCAGTGTGTTGTTGGCAACGGCCGTATTCACCAAAGCCTGTCCCGAATCATTAGCAATCAATGGTAAATAAGCCCGCTCATCACCGCTACTAATCGGTGGCGGTGGAGATGCATTTCCATCAAAACAGTTTGTTAAACTATTGAGTGTTGGCAGAAGAGGTGCCCCACCAGCAAAGGTACAAGCCGACAGCTCAGAGGTGTTGTTTTCGCCATCCGTTGCGGTCGATGAGATCGCTTCACCTAGGGCAAGGGGACCTGCTGAGAAGGTAAACGTCCCTTCCCCGTTGGCATCAGTGTCAACGGCCGTTGCCCCTAAATACCGTTCTGCATCCCCATGTCCTGACTGATGACAGTCAGAGCTGGCATAAAAATCAAGCAAAAAAGTTTGGTTGGGTGCCCCGCTATAGGTTCCGTTGATTTGGCCTGCTACAGTGACTGAGTCGATGACGGGATAATTTAAGCGGGTATTCGTTCCAATATCAGTATCAAGCGGATCGTTTTCATCTGCGCCGTCTAGACCAATATCAATCGCTTCATATCCATTTCCCATAAGCACGTTGCCGCGCATTGAGTTGGAATATGTAAAGCCATTATCTTCGCCATGAACAACAATGCCGCTCTCCCAATTGTGGGCAATGATATTGGCTTCTCCGCTTAGAACACCCCCAATCTGATTGTATTTAGAACCAGAGCTCACGTAGATACCGTCCCATCGGTTGGAAACGGCCGTTGTGCCATCAGCACCTACCCCAATCCAGTTGCCTAAAATTTGACTGTATCCAGCAAAGAGGTCGATGCCCCACTCATTGTTGCCGCTAATCACATTGCGAGCCAGTTCAGTCTCACCCCCGATTAAGACGGCTCCCTCTGTGAAGCCAAACAGCTCAATGCCTGTTCCGTTTCCCAAGGGGGTCATGCCATCTGAAGTTGTGCCAATATAATTGTTGGCAATCTGATTAACTTCATCATAAACGGGCTCGCCCGAATAGCGAAAAGCCGTAATTCTTACGCCGGTTGATCCATTGGCAGAGATTACATTTCGCTGTGCATGGTTATTGTCGCCTCCAATAACAACGCTGTGTTTTGCCAATGAACTGACCCCTCGTGTTCTGTTTGGCATAGATGTTACGCCATCTGCCCGAAGGCCAATGTGATTACATTCAACCTGAACACCATTGGCCCAAATTTCAATCCCATTGCTAAAGTGCCCAATGGACAAGCCACGAACGACACTGTCCTCCCCCTGAATTTTGATGCCATCGGTAATAATGGCTGGGTCGAGGTTGCCTCCATCAAGCTCTATAAGGAGATTCGCTGGCTGATTTGCCGTTGGGCAGCTTACCCCCGGTTGGGTTGAGCCATCTACAATAATTGGCACCTGAATTGAGGGCAGTTCGCTATCAACTTGAATTACGTGAGGCCCACTGCCCGAAATGTTGAAGTGAATTTCGTGTGGTTGCGGGTCGTTGCCTTTGGCATTTAGCTCTTCGATAGCGGCGCGTAAGGTGCACTGAGCCCCATTTGCTGCAGAATCGCTATCACAAATTCCGTCCCCTTGACTGATATCGCTGGCATCACTGGAATCGTTGACCACCACAACAGTTGCGGCAAAAACGGTCGGTGAAAATAGCCAAACGAATAATAGTAAAAAGACAATATAAACGATGAAAGTAAAAATGCGTTTTTTTAAAAATGAAGGACGTGGTTTGGGTTTTGTATCAACTGAAAAGGCATATTCTGATTGGTGCTGTTGACGCTTCTTTGTCGTAAAGCCAAAAAGCGCCGCAGGTGATTTAGACATACAGTTTCTCCATACCTGTTACTAAGAAACTTACATTGCTTAGCAACATTCAAAATAGAAAGAGTGTATGGAGAAAGCGTTTAGAAAAGCGTTTAGGTTATGAATGCCTTGTATGCGTTTACAAGATTTTTAACGTCTTTATCCGCTAGGACCCGAGCTTGAGCCGGTTTATCTAAGCTTTCTAGCTGGGCTTGAAGAAATTGATGGGCTAACTGTAAGCTGTCTTTTGCGGTTGGTGCATCATTTTGAACGTGGTGATAACGAAATGCTGTGTAATGATGCATTCGCTTTGCGAAGGTTGGTAGCTGTTCATAGACTCGCTCAAATTGTGTTGATGTTTTGGCAAAGTATGCTTGAGCATCTGTTATTTCTTCTAGGTTGAGGCAA
This sequence comes from Chloroflexota bacterium, assembly GCA_039029915.1. Classification (GTDB taxonomy): domain Bacteria; phylum Chloroflexota; class Anaerolineae; order Promineifilales; family Promineifilaceae; genus QQUD01. Next base: position 7,846 of record JBCCFD010000089.1, on the reverse strand, counting down.
GTTTCGGTTAAATAGTTGAGCGAATAAAATAGTTGGACGGTGGCCCCCATTTCTTCTCGAATCAGCAACGCTTTTTCGAAGGCAGACCGAGCCTGTTGATGATCGGACAAGGCTCGATAAGCGTGGCCCATCGTATAAAATGCTAAGGCCTCGATGCGTCGAGCCCCTGCGTTTTGAGCGACGTTTACGGCCGTTTCCAAATAAACAAGCGCCTTATCAATTTCCCCCATGCCAACGTAGGCCCCGGCAATATTGTTGTTGTACACAGCAACACTCGTCAACATATTAAGCGATTCGGCAATGGTCAACGCCTGCTGATAGTAGCCGATTGCATTTTCATAATCGAATGAGCGTAACGCCATTCCAGCTAGGTTATTGATGTGATATGGTTCCATCGATCGGTTGCCTGTTAATCGGCTAAGACGAATACCTTCATTTGCAATTTGCTCGACCTGCTCATACTCACCAAGATACCAATAGACCTGCCCCAAGTTTGCAAGAAGCTGACTTTCAGTAAATGGATCATCGATTTGTTGACATAACCTTTGAGCTTGTTTCAATACGGGAATACTTTCTTGTAAATGACCCTGATGCCGTAAAATAATAGCCTTTAGTTTTAAAGCGTGTGCTTCCCCTTTTTTATCTGTAACTTGTTGGTAAATTGTTAAGGCTTCATCCACTTTTTCGTGAGCAACGGCAAAGTTGCCTCTTTTATCATCAATAGAGGCAAAAATAATGAGAAGCTTTGCTTTTACAGAAGCGTCGTCGGCTTGATTTGCCCATTCCATTCCCTCGGCTGCTGCTTGAATAGCACGCTCAGTTTCATCATGTTTGAAAGCGTGTCGAGCGTGATAAACGGCCGTTTGGGCATAAGCCAAGGGTTGGTCAACTTTGATTGCTGCTATTTCAAGCTCCTCTAAATATCTCTTTAATGGCGCTAAATCTGAAATGGCTCCAAATGCGCGGACTAACCCTAACGTTGCTTCGAAGCGGCACGTATATTCTTTTGGCTCAAAATGAGCGAGCGCCTTCTTGTAAAAAGTAATCGCCTCTTGCATAGCAGCCCGGTCTCGGGCTTGATCGCCAGCTTTAAGGCAAAAAACAGCCGTTTGTGCTGTCTCTCCCGCCATTTCCCAATGATAAACAAGCGTAGCAGGATCGTACTGGTGTTGGGTTAAAATTTTGGCAGCTCGATAATGGAGTCGTTGTCGCCGAATTGGGCTCATCTGTTGTAAGATGGCTTGTCGAATCAGTTGATGGCTAAAATCATATTGAGCCGAAGGATGAGGCGATAAAAAATTCCATTTTATTCCATCTTCGATCGCCGCAATCGTTTCATTTTCGGAACGGCCGCTTATTTGTTGGGCCTGTAAAAAATGAGTGGGACGATCCAGAACGGCTAGCGATTCAATAAATTGATAACTACTGCTCGGTAATTGTTTAAGACGATGGTTGGTTAGCGCTTGTAGACTCGGTGGGATAGGAAGTTTATTCGGTAATTCTGCCCTTTGATTTAACTCTACCAATAGCTCTGTCACAAATAAAGGGTTTCCCCCCGTTTCTAGATAGAGTTTGTTTGAGAGATTAGCCACGCCCTTATGATGAAGCGTTTCCCGAACCAGATGGTCGATCTCGGTTTCATTGAGCGAGGTTAGTGATAACTTTAAACCAGCCCGATTTTGATTGTTTTGCTCAACTATCGAATGGAGAAGTGACCCTTTTGAAAGTTCCTCTTGTCGATAAGTGCCAATAAACATTATGGGCTGCTGAAACTGCTGATTGACTAAAAATTGGAGCAGCTGCAATGATGCATCGTCAGCCCAATGTAAATCGTCTATAAATAACAGGGCGGGGATTTTAATTGTCTTTGAAAAAAGTGTTGCAATGGCTCGAAATAGGTGCTCTTGTTCTTCAGAAGCTGAATCAGCTTGAGAAAATAAATGGGGCAAGAGCCGGCCTAGCTGGTGTTGCCAAATCGATGGAATTTGTTTGAGGTTTTGCTCGTCGGCATCGGCTACCCATGTTTCTAAGATTGTAAGCCATGGTTGGTAGGGAATACTGCTAGACGACTCGTAGCAGTGGCTTGTAAACGGCCGTTTACCATGCACAGTCCTTTGCAAGAACTGTTGAACAAACGTTGTTTTTCCCTCCCCTGCGAATGCTTCTATGAAGACGATGCTCGGTTTTCCTGGTTTTAATGTGTTCCAAAATTGCTCAAGTCTCTGAAGCTCTGCTGTTCGACCTATAAAAACAGTGGCTTCTGAAATAAACGGCCGTTGGTCATCCGTCGATGATTGGGGTGAGTGTAAAGTTGGGAGCGGAGCATTTTTTAGAATGGCTGAATTTAAGTTTTGTAGATCAAGTGATGGTGTTACGGCCAGTTCGTCCTGAAGCAGTTTTTGACAAGCTTCATATTGTTGCAGGGCAGCTTCCCGCTGACCCAAATGGGCTTGAAGCCAGATGGTTTGATGATGGGCTGTTTCTAATAGGGAATTAAATTGCAGCAGCTTTTGAGCAACGGGTAAGGCTTTTTCAAAAGAGTTGTGTTCAATTAAACGCTGAATTAATACCGTTGCGCTGTTTTCAAAAAGCCGCTCTGTACGCGCTCGCTCACTTAAGAGCCACAGTTCAAATTCTGGCGCATTTTTGAGTGACAACCCTTCCAATAGCGAGCCCTGAAACAAATAGATGCCCTGCACGAGTTGGTCGAGCGGCTGTTGTGCAGGCTTGCCAACCTGTTGTTGGAACTGTGCGAAATCGATTTGAAGAACGGCCGTATTGAGTGCAACCATTTTTGACTCTAAGAGCAAAACATCGTTGCCTAATGCTTGGCGAATGCGGCTTAGATGCCACCTTAGCGAGGCGGCTGGATTTTTAGCTGATTGGAAAAAAAGTTGCCATAGGGTGCGACGATGCAGATTTTCTTTATTAATTGCCAAGTAAGCTAAGATAGCACGCGTTTTGCGTTCAAATGAGGGAGATTTTTTAGGGTTGTCAAGGGAGGCTACTTTGAATGACCCGAAAACAGATAATTTCCAACGCATAAGTTGTCTTCGATTGTAGCATATCGTTTTGGCTCAAGTTGCCAAGTAAATGACAAAACGAAACGGGTAAAGGCGTTGATATTTATTTCTGCAGGGTGACCGGTAAGCCATCCTTAGGACGGATGGTCACTAGGGCGCGTGTCTTGTGAGGGGGTTGGGCTACCGGCTGAGGATAGAAATGTTGCGCTAGGGTACCCATGATGACCATTGTTTCCATTTCGGCAAAGGTGTGACCAATACAGAGGCGAGGGCCGCCGCCAAATGGAATAAAGGCGTAGCGAGGTCGCTCGTTTTCCCTTTTGAAGCGTTCTGGGTTAAATGTATTTGGGTCTGGCCAGATGGTGGGATGCCTATGCATAGTGTACGGACTGATAATGACCAGAGTGCCGGCCGCAATAGGCTCACCCCCAATGACATCATCCTCAATCGCTGCGCGGGTGATGACCCAAGAAGGCGGGTAGAGTCGCCATCCTTCTTGGATGGTTTGTTTGAGATAAGGGAGGTTTGGCAGATCTTCAAGTGTGGGCGAACGGCCGTTTAGTACCTCTGCTAGCTCATTGCGCACGTTTTGAAAGATATCCGCATTTTCTGCTAATAAAGCCCACAACCACGTCATGCCAGAAGCGGCCGTTTCATAGCCCGCAATAATCAAGGTCAAAATTTCATCTCTGATTAGCTCATCCGGTAGGGGCTTGCCGTCTTCATCCGTTGCCGAAATAAAGATTGATAAAACATCATCAATTGTTTCGGTTGATTGCCGCCGATCTTCAATCATTTGGTAGACGAAGGCATCTAATGTGCGCATCGCTTTTTGAAAGCGACGGTTGACGGGAAGCGGCCAGGTGGGTGGAATGGGAACCATGACCTGCGCTCGGAACATGACATACCCTAGCGTCTCTTCGATAGTTTTAACCATCTCTGCTTCTTGTCCGCTGATATCCATGTTAAATAATGACTTCATGGTGATACCTAACGTGAGCTGAAGCATCTCCTGCTCCATGTCTACGACGGTGCCGGAAGAAAGGGCGCGCCATTCAGTCAGTTTCTTCTCAGTTTCGGACTGCATCGCCATAATCATCTGATTAATTTTTCGTCGATGGAATGCCGGTTGGGCGATGCGTCGTTGACGAAGCCAGAATGAACCGTCGCTGTTTAATAGTCCATTACCGGCTACATAAGCAAACGTTTCAAATTGAGGCGTTTTTTTGCTGTAGTTTCTATTGTTGGTTAGCAAGACGTATTCAATCAAATCAGGGTGATTGATAAGACGAGCTTTTTCATCAGGCAGATTGAACGGGACGCTATCGCCAAAGCTTTGACTCATTTCAAGTAAGAATGAAAGCGGGTCGCGCATGATGCTTGTAAATCGTTTGAGGACGTCAGTTGTTCCGGGCATAGGGTTAGATGTTTTTAGGTATCAGGTATTAAGTTTTAGGTATCAGGTGCCGTACTTTTCACTTTTCACTTTTACTTACCACTTTATACTAATTATCCTCTCTCCCAATCCAAACGCAATTTGAATCTTTGTGTGAAGATGGTCATAATCCCATGGAAGATGTCGTAACGACTTTGGAGAAGAACGAGATTTGATGAGCGAAAATACGGTTTCTATTGAAAATTACCCCAACAAACAACCAAATTCTGCGTATTGCTTTGTGTGCGGCCGAGATAATCCGCGGGGGTTGTATATGTCGTTTTATGACAACGGTAAAGATGAAGTGCTGTCAGAGTACACGGTGGATGAGATTTACCAAGGCTATCCTGGTATCGTGCACGGAGGCATTGTGACCTCGATGCTTGATGAAGTGGTGGCTCGCGTGTCAATGATTGCCGATCCACACCACTTTATGATGTCCGTGACGCTGCAAGTTAAGTTTCGCCACTCTGTTCCTACTGAAACACCGCTCCGTATTTTGGGAAAAATTGTGCGCCTTCGGGGGCGGCTCGGTAAAGCGGTGGGGCAAATTATCTTACCAAATGGCACCGTAGCGGCTGAGTCTGAAATGACGCTAGCCAATGTGCCACAAGAGCTGATGAGTTCGGTGAATCTGGAGGCGTTGGGGTGGAGGGTTGATACGTAATTGGTAATTGGAGATTGGTATATTAGTGGATTGGTGACTGATTACTGACGACTGATTCTCAAATCAAGGTATGAAAAAGCTTCTTACATGGCCAACGGCTTGCGTTTTGCTGATAACGGCCGTTTCCGCCCTCCCGCTTTTTGGACAACCCGTTAAGGGGGATGATTTGCTACTGCACTATTATCGCATTGCAGTCGTGAATGCATTTTGGGAAGAAGGCGTCTTTTTCTCGCGGTGGGCGCCTGATTTGCTGTTTGGTTATGGCTCGCCGCTGTTTAACTTTTATCCGCCACTAAGCGCTTATTTACTCACCATTTTCTATTGGCTTGTCGGTGCCAATGGCCCTGTGGCGCTCAACGTTTTTTCTATTGTGGTACTACTGTTGACCAGCAGCGGGATGTATTTAGCAGCTAGTAAGCTATTTGGGTCGTTTGGTGGGGTGCTTTCAACGGCAGTTTACTGCTGGTCACCCTTTCTGCTGTTACAAACTTACAGCCGCAGCAGTTTGTCAAATGCGCTAGCGCTGGCGCTGTTTCCCTGGGCGTTTTGGGCTTTGCTCATGCTGTATGAACGGTTGAGCTGGCGCTGGCTGGCCGGAACGGCCGTGTTGGTCAGCAGCATCTTTTTGTCACACGTTGTTTCTAGCACGCTCTTTATCGCGCCATTCATTTTTATGGGTGGGGTTATGGCGCTTTTAGAGCCAGTAGATAGAAAACGTCGCTTAAGCTTGCTGGCTGGGACAATCACAGCGGGGCTTGGACTCTCGGCCTTTTTTATGCTGCCAGCTTTTGGTGAAATTGAGTCAACTAAATACGCTGAAGAAGCGGCGCGAGTCGATTACACAGAATTTTTTGCAGATGCGTGGCGCTGGCCAGAACAAAGCGTCTCTGGCGTTTCAAATGCTCCTTTGCCCAAAACAGTTGGATTAGTGCAGCAGTGGGCCGCTTTTGTTGCTTTGATTGGCACATCAATTGTTTGGTGGCGGAACCGAAACAAGACAGCCCTTGTGGTCTGGTTTTGCATGGTCATCGGGTTTAGCGGGCTCTTCTTGACGATGGCCGTCTCAAATTTTGTTTGGGAAGCGTTTACGCCGCTGCAGGGGGTTCAGTTTCCGTGGCGGCTGTTAGATATTCCGGTTTTTTGGCTGGCGTTTGGTTTAGGCTGGCTGGGTTCCTTGCTCCAATTTGAGACGCACTGGTGGGAATACGGAGCAATTTTTGTTCTGCTAGCGATTATGGTTGGGAATGCGACCCCGTTTTTGTCACCACCCACAACGGCCGTATTGGAAAAACGGCCGTTGTTATCTGATGCATCACGCGTAGAGCAGCAGTTTGGTATTTATGGCTTAACAGCTTGGGGTGAGTATTCCTCCTCGACGGTAGACAGTTGGCCTCGCTTGAGCAAAACAGTGCCAACGGATCGGCTGGTCTCGCTTGCAGAGAAAATGCAGGAGCGACCCAATGCGTTTCAATTGATCAAAAGCACCCCTTGGGAACTCCGCTTTCATACCACAAACGCCCAGCCAATTGAACTGCCTATGCTGGTTCACTTTTTCCCCGGCTGGCAACTCACGATTGATGGTCAACCGGCTCGAATCGGCATCAACGCGGCTGAATTGATGGTACTAACTATTCCCAGTGGGTCACACTCGGTGTCGCTGGCGTTTGGTCAGACGCCATTGCGGGCCATTGGAAATGGTGTGACCTTAGTGACTCTGGTTGTGGTTATGGGATTAACGGCTGTAAACTGGGGGGCTGCCCAGACGGATGCCGTGTCCACCAATCGGTTGCCAGTTGATACGGTTCAAGTTTTAGCGATTTTGTTAGGTGTTGTGCTCATGATGAAAGTGGGGGTGATCGATCAGATCACAACACCGCTGCTGCGGCAGCGGACGGCCACACAAATTGAATCAATTCCCCAACCGACCGCCCGAGATTTTGGGGAGATTGCTCTTTTGGGGAGCGAGGTTGTTGACGATGAGATATTGGTACTGTACTGGCAGGCCAAGCAGGTGCCAACTGAGTCGTATCGGGTTGTGTTAACGCTATTAGATGGACGAGGCGTGCCTGTTAAAGAGATACGTAATTTACATCCCGGATTTAACCGAACATCTACCTGGGAAGCTGGTCAGGTGATTCGAGATGTGTACACATTTCCCGAGGCGCTTGAACAGGCCCCGGTGGCCTATGATGTGCTGGTGAGCTTGGAACCGGAATTTTCGGAAGAACGGCTGCCTTTGCAAGATAGTCCTGAGTCTGCGGATGCAACATGGGCTGGCTTGGTGAAGCGTGGACCAGATGAGGCTGTTTTTGGGGAAACGGCCGTATCGCAAAATGCTAACTTCAACAATCAGATAAGCTTAATTGGACTGGACCGCGAGCCAACTGTTGTGGATAACACCATCCAGTTTGGTCTCATTTGGCAAAGCGAGCGAAGAGTTGACATAAATTACACAGTTTTTGTGCATTTGCTGGATGAAAATAATGAAATTGTTGAGCAAAGTGATGGCCAACCCACGGAAGGCATCTATCCAACCGCAGCTTGGGCACCCAACGAACAAATTTTGGATCGACGCCACTGGGTGACGAGCGCTCCCTCAGGCAATTACCGTCTGCAGATTGGACTTTATGATTTGCAAACTGGTGTACGCTTACCCGTAACTGGAGAGGGCGCTTTAGGCGATCGTGTTATCATTAGTCAAATTGTCATAAATGGTAATTC
>JBCCFD010000088.1:0-20968 GCA_039029915.1 Chloroflexota bacterium | reverse complement strand
CAAGATTGGGCCGCCATTGGCCAATCAGCCGATATCGTTTATGCGCAAATGCCGCTCGATCCAACTGCTTACACCGCTGGCGGCACGGCCGATTCTTTGCTTAACTGGGCCATTCGTCAGGTTAATCGGAGCAAACTTGTCATGATGGTTGACGCCAGTGCCGTTGACCGCTTGGGCGAATCCTTTACCGCATTATCCAACGATGCAGCCCTGGCCAACTTTGGCGAACTCCAGTTTCTCCAAGGTGGTGAGCAAGTTGGTGCGAACGAATCCATTGAGGTCGTGCTTTCAGGTAATGCAACACCGCTGGAATGGGATGGGTCTAGCCTAACCTATAAATATAGCTATGACGACGCGGGTCAAAACCACAACGTTTGGCTTTCAAACCCTGCTGCTTTAGCCCAACGCTTAGGCGTATCCCGTAGCTACAATCTGCGCGGTGTCTCCGTTCGCGGTTTGGGTGAGTTGGAAGATGGCCCAGGCTATGGTGCTGCTCTCGCAAGCGCTACCGGCCAAACTGCGGCACCAGAAGCCACAGGGGCAGCCATTGTTTGGACGATTCGTGATCCCCAAGGCAGCGTTGTTGCCAGCGAAAGCGGCAGCGATTTTTCATTTGCGTGGGGCGGTGGGACCGATGGCAATTATGAACTCAGTGCTGAGTTTGCCTTAGGCAACACAATTGCCACCCTAGACTCAACCAGCATCGCTATTGGGGATGCACCTGTCGTGGCTGAAGAAACAACTGAAGAAACGACTGAGGCAGAAGAAGAAACGGCCGTTGCTGAAACAGACACCTCAGAAGAAACAGCCCCAGAACCAACCCCAGAGCCAGAGGCTGAGCCAGAACCAGAACCAACCGCAGCCCCACCACCAGCAAACTTAGATCCAGGCTCAGAGGATGCTGTCGTTAACACAAACGCGAACGTCCGCACAGGCCCCGGCTTAAGCTTCGGCACCATCGCCGGTGGCGCCAATGCGGGCACGTCCGTTTCACTAATCGGCCGAACTTCCGATAACTCTTGGTATCAAATTGTGCTACCTGACGGTCAAGAAGGCTGGATATTCGGCACATTGCTTAACGTCAACAGCGGTGTTGATCTCGGTGGTTTAGAAGTCGTAGAAGTAACGCCCCCTCCAGGTGGAGGCGGTGGTGGTGCACCAGCCCCTCCACCGGCACCCATTTCTGGCGCCTTTGAGCTTGGTGGACAAACCGCAGGCCTGCCTGTTGGCCCGATGCAAATTTCTGGCATGACGTGGATTAAACGTCAGCACAAATGGAGCCCCGGCAACACCGGCAACGACGTCCAAGGGCTTATTACAGAAGGGCACAACGCTGGCTTTAAGGTTTTACTTTCTATTCCCGGGCAGCTCAACCCATCCAGCATCGACTTCGCCTCCTATGTGGTGTTCTTAGGTCAGGTAGCGGCCCTGTCTGATCCACCAGATGCAATTGAGGTGTGGAATGAAATGAACATCACGCGCGAATGGCCTGCGGGACAAATCAATCCCACAAGCTACGTCAATGATATGCTCATTCCGGCTTACACAGCTATTAAAGCGGCCAATCCGAATATTCTAGTGATTACGGGTGCTCCGGCCCCAACCGGCTTTTTTGGCGGTTCTTGCGGCGGTAATGGCTGCGATGATGCACCTTACATCGCTGGAATGATGGCTGCAGGGGCTGGCTCATACTCAGACTGTGTCGGCGTTCACTACAACGAAGGTATCGTGCCACCATCATGGACAAGCGGCGATCCTCGCGGTAGCGGTGGTCACTACACCCGTTACTATCAAGGGATGGTTGATGCCTACGTCGCGGCTGGCGCCAGATCGCTTTGCTTTACAGAGATTGGGTATCTAAGCGGTGAAGAGTGGGGGTTCGTCCCCGGTGGCTTCCTTTGGAAAGCACCGTTTAACCTTACCGTGGCTGAACATGCCCAATACCTTGCTGAAGCGGTCAGCTTGGCGGCAAACAGCGGTATTGTCCGCTTGTTTATCATCTTTAATGTGGACTTCACCACGTGGAATGATGACCCGCAGGCAGGTTACGCGATGATACGACCGAACGGAGGTTGTCCAGCTTGTGAAACGGTCGGCAACGTCATGCGCGGCCAATAAGTTAGATTTTAGTTTGGAGATTAGGCCAATCTAGATTTTCAAAGCGGCAGTACATCACATTGAATTTGGTCTAATCTTAGTTCGTCAATAAAAGACGCATTTTGGCAGTGCTCCAAGATGCGTCTTTTTATGTAATTGCCAGAACGTTCTCTAAGGAAAAAAACATGAAGTTTCTAAAATTTACATTTATCCCTTTGTTACTTATTTTAGCCGCATGTGCAGCACCAGAGGCAGCCCCAACGTCAACGCCCCCCCCAGCGGTCGTTGTGAATACGCCAACGGCTGCTCCGCCAACGCCACTGCCAGCCCCTGTTGTCACCGACAGCGGGGCGGCTGACACGGATGCTGAACCAGAACCCGTTGTCGAAGCGGTCCCGCCCCAGCCCGTAAAAGTTCGGCCGTGGCCAGCCACTGATTTTGGGTACGGCATTCAGGTTCATGGCAACGCGACCGTGGGCGATCCCATCGACACGATGGAAACCGTGCGCAATGAGCTAGGGCTTGATTGGGTCAAAATGCAGATTCAATGGTGGCTCGTTAAACCAGACCCAACAGCCGATCAATGGTTCTTTTACGATGGTGTTATCAATGAAGCGTTTAACAGCAACTTGAATTTGATGGTCAGCGTGGTTGGTGCCCCTGAGTGGACCCGTGCTGCAGGCGGGATTCACGGCCCCCCTGATGATTATAATCTCTATGCCGAATTCCTTACCGAGTTAATTAATCGCCACCCGGGCAAAATTGATGCGATCGAGGTGTGGAATGAGCAGAACTTAGATCGGGAATGGGTCGCTGCCAACGGCATTAACCCCGAAGAGTATGTGCAATTCTTAAGCGTCGCGTACAACGCTATTAAAGCAGCGGACCCAAGCATTATTGTGATTAGTGGTGCTCTATCTCCAACTGGCCCAGGGGATTGGGTCTCATTTGCGAATGATTTTGAATACATGGATCGGGCTTTAGCGGCGGGCATGCTGGACGTGGCTGATTGTATTGGCGCACACCACAATGGCTACAATGTGCCACCTGATGTACTGGTACAGGACACTAACACACTCCCAGAGGCCCAAACGGCCGTTTTCCGTGGCCCATTCGACAATCAATTCTCAGGCAACAACCCCAACACGCTTTGGACATTTAAATCAACGATCGACGGGTATATTGAACGCATTCGCACCTATGAAAATGCTAAGCCCCTCTGTGTAACCGAGTTTGGCTGGGCCAGCTCAGAAGGGTATGATGTTTTCCCCGCTGGGTTTGAATATGCTCAAGATAATACCTTACAAGAGCAAGCCGATTACATCACCCAAGCGTTTCAAATTATGCAGGCATCACCAGATATTTGGCTCGCTTTCCTGTTTAATTTTGACTTTGGCAACAAAGGGGGCGGCCCCTCAGATGACCCCACACCTTATAGCATCGTTGACGGCAACGGGGTGCCAAGACCAGCCTTTGGCGCTATCGCGGACATGAATAAGCCAAGGTAATTAGAAATAGATTGCTCTCATTTTATTTCATAGCAGCGGCTGAGCTTGTCAAAGTCAAAGTGAATTTGTCCACACCGACTTTGACAGGCTTACGCTTGGTTAGGTATTTCAACCCAGATGGATGAGTGATAAGTGAGCTTTTTTTACTTTTTACTGATTACTTATCACTTTTTACACTACGCTTTTCACTTTTCCCGTCATCCCCACTATAATCCCGCTTCATGATTCGAAATTGCATCGTTCTCACATTGATTTCCCTAGCGGTATTAGTTGGCTGTGCAGCGCCCGAGCAGGCGGTACCCGTTGCTAATACGGCCGTTCCCCCCACACCGTTACCAACGACCGTTCCTACCTTGCCTCCCCCGCAAATCATTATCGATAACACCCCTGTCGCCCCCACACCGGAGCCGTGGGTATTGTTTGATTCACCCTCATACGGTATCCATATCTCCCAATGGTGGCACCTCGATATTTTGAAACGAGATCTGCAGCTCACCAACGAGATGGGTTTTGGCTGGGTCAAACAAACCTTTCCGTGGCGTAACATCGAAGGGGCCGCTAAAGGAGAATATGACTGGTTTCGACCCGATAAAATCGTTGATCGCATCACGCGCGAATACGGTCTAAACCTCATTGTGCGTATCGATTCTCAGCCGCTTTGGACCGTTGAACCTCATTTGCCACCTGAAGAAATTACCAACAGCCAGCCGCCGTTCAACTACCAAGATTTTGGTGATTTTTGCTTCGCGCTGGCCGATCGCTTTGCGGGACAAATCAAAGCGTACCAAGTGTGGAACGAGCCAAATTTAAGCCGCGAATGGGGCAATAAATCACCCAATCCCGCAGAGTACACTGAGCTATTGCGCGTCTGCTACGAAGGTATCAAAGCCGCTGACCCCAATGCGATTGTAATTTCAGCAGGGTTAGCCCCCACCGAAACGCCTCCTCCGGCCGCGATGTCAGATACGGAATTTTTGCAGGGAATGTATGACGCTGGCGCGTCTGCCTACTTCGACGTGCTTGGGCTCCATGCCCCAGGATATAAAGCTCCGCCAACGCTTGACCCTGCCGAAGCTGCCGCGGACGAATTTTGGGGAGGACATCGCTTTAATTCATTTAGGCACATTGAGGATATGCGGGCTATTATGGTGGCCAACGGGGACAGCCAAAAGCAGGCCGCCATTTTAGAAATGGGTTGGGTGCTCAATCAAGATATTCACGCTGACTACAGTTGGTTTGGTGTAACTGAACAGCAACAGGCAGAATATCTCGTCGGTGCTTACCAATACGCTCGTGAAAATTGGTCACCGTGGATGGGTCTGATGACCACACTTTACATCGCAGATGCTGATTGGACCCCCGAGCAGCATGAGCAATATTGGTGGTCAATTGTGCTCCCTGATGGTACCCCTCGACAAGCCTACTTCGGCTTGTCGCAAATGGAAAAGTAGCTTGTAGACTGGGTCAAAGCTTAATAAAAAACGGTGGCCCAATCCTTGGAAAAGTTGAATCATCATGGATGTTCTTATACTTTCGATTTCCTATTCTGTTCATTTATTAGCTACGGCCGTTTGGGCCGGTGGGCTTTTACTCATGGCCGTCATGGTGTATCCAGCTTGGCGGCTGGGCTCTGTTGACAATAACAATTGGTTAAACTGGCAAAAACGACTCATGCCGTGGATCAATGGCAGCCTAGTGCTGTTGCTCATTACCGGCTTTTACCAAATGACGAGCGACACGAACTATACGGGCTTTTTAAACATCGACTCAACTTGGGCGTGGGCCATGCTTTTTAAACATATCGCCTACGTAATTTTGGTTGTTGCTATGGTGTGGCTTCAGTTTGGGTTACATCCCTCAATGGAAAGAACGGCCGTTTTAGCTCAAAAGCGCCCTCAGCTTGCTGCAACTGAACAAGCCAAGCTCGAACAACAGGAGCAGCGACTCCTGACCACAAACCTCATTTTAGCCGTCGTCATTTTGGTGTGCACGGCGGTGGCAACGGCCGTTTAGGGGTTGAGGTTTAGAGATTGGAAATTGGTTAATTGGAGATTGGAGATTGGGTGTTGGTAATTGGGACTTTGCATCGCTACAACATTGCCACCTTTCCACCGTTTCCCCACTAAAGGAGAAAACATGAACGAACTGCGCTTAATCAATGGCAACTTCTACACGCTTGACGAAGCAATGCCGACGGCAACGGCCGTTGCTATACGTGATGGCAAAATTTGGGCGGTAGGGTCTGATGATGACATCAAGAAATTTGACGGGGAGCTAATTGATTTAGGAGGACGCTGCGTCACGCCCGGACTTATTGATGCTCACGTTCACTTTGAGGGATTTTCGCTCAGCTTACTAGAAATTGACCTGATGGACACCACAAGTCTTGAGGATGCCCAACAGCGCATCCAAAAGCGGGTTGAAACAGCTGCCGATGGTGAATGGCTCCGAGGGCGGGGCTGGGCACAAGCAGATTGGGAGGGGCATCAATTTCCCACAGCCGCAGACCTCGACAAAGTGAGCAGTAATCATCCCGCTTACTTGCGTCACCGCAGTGGTCACGCGGGCTGGGCCAATACGCAAGCCCTCAAAATAGCTGGTATCAACGCAAATACCCCCGACCCCAGCGGCGGGCAAATTCAGCGGGATGAAAACGGTAAACCAACCGGGATTCTTTTTGAAACCGCCATGGAGCTCGTTGCGAATCAGGTGCCTCCGTATACCGAAGATGAGATTATTAAGGCGATGCGCATCGGGCAAGAAGAATGTTGGAAGGTTGGCTTAGTCGGCGTGCATGATTTTGACGGCCGTTCCTGCTACCAAGCGTTACAGGCCCTACATCTCAGCGGCGAATTGGGCTTACGCGTTGTCAAAAACATTCCTAATGCGCTTGTTGACGACGCCATTGGGGTCGGGTTACGCTCTGGTTTTGGAGATGAGTGGATTCGCATTGGCGGTATTAAGATGTTTGCGGATGGGGCTCTTGGCCCGCGCACCGCCCTCATGATTGAACCATACGAAGGTGAGCCTGACAATCGCGGCATGTCTGTTCTTGATAAAGAAGAGATGATGGAAATTGCCCACGCCGCTTACCAAAACCAGCTTGCCATTACCGTCCACGCCATTGGCGATCAGGCCGTTCATGATGTACTTGATATCTATGAGTCGATTCAAAATGCAGGCTATCCCAAAACGCCGCTCGTTCCCAATCGGATTGAGCACGTCCAAATCATTCACCCAACGGACCACCATCGATTGGCTGAACTCAACGTGGTCGCCTCCATGCAGCCCATCCACGCCACGTCAGACATGGATGTGGCTGACCGCAACTGGGGCGGCCGCACAAAAGACAGCTACGCGCTGCGCACCATGAAAGAATCAGGGGCGATTGTGGTCTTTGGGTCAGACAGCCCGGTTGAGCCAATCGACCCTATCCAAGGCATTCATGCGGCCGTTACCCGCCAAAAGGCCGACAGCACGCCTGAAGGTGGCTGGCATCCTGAGCAGGCTTTTTCTATGGCTGAGGCAGTCTACGGCTATACGATGGCAGCGGCTGAGACAAGCAATCAGCAGCACCGTGCAGGCTCAATTTCTGTCGGCAAACTTGCGGATTTCACCATTTACCAAAGCAACATCATGGAAGCGGCTGGGGCTGATATCTTAAACACAAAGATTGCTGGCACGATGGTCAACGGCGAATTTAAATATCGCAACTTTTAGGGAATCGGCAAGAAGCAGCGATCACGGGCGAAGCATCACGAAGAGATATCACGAATAAGTCAGCAGATCATTTTCTACAGAATTGACTTCATCTGATTAATCTTTCCCTCTCTTTCCCATTGATACTGCCCATTTTCTACACCCTGTATTTGGCTTAATGTGGTTGCTTCTTCTTTCATGACGTCTGGCGCTACGAAAATGGGGCAGTTGACGCGGGCGGCCAAGGTGAGCGCATCTGAGGGGCGGCAATCGACGATTTTATCACCGCTATCGCCGCTGATTTTAAGCTCGCCAAAATAAACCCCTTCATGCAGCTTGCTTACCAAGGCTGATTGAACGGCCGTTCCGCTCGCATCGAGCAGCGATTTAATCATGTCGTGGCTTAACGGCCGTTTAAAAGCCACCTTCTTCAGCTGTAAACGAATCATTTCCGCCTCAAAAGGACCGATCCAAATCGGTAAAATCCGCTCACCAGCCTCTTCCTTAAGCAACACAACCCGATGAGGTGCCAGTAGATGCACGGCTTGGTGAATTGCCGCCATCTGCTCATCAGACAGCTGGTCAGCTTGGGAAAGAAGTTTGTCCGCGGGTAGTGACCAATTAATTGTTGACTGCTCAATGATCATCGTACGCAACGCTTGAGGCACCTCTTTTAACAATGGAGCAAGCAGTGTTTCTTTATCAAAAGTCTCCGCTGGTGCTTTCATATGTTCTGTTAAATCATAAATTGATACGGGTATCATGGCACTCTCCTTTGAACTAGCAAATTCATCATAAGTCTGCAACATTTTTTTGAGCCGGTTGCGCCCGCGGTGAGCACGCACCTTAATAGCACTTTGGGTGACGTTGAGCTTTACGGCCGTTTCCCGATGCGTAAAGCCATCTCGATAAATCATCAAAATCGCGTCCCGCTCAGATTGAGGCAAATCTAAAACCGCATTAGCAAGCAAATCGAACCGCTGCTGATCTTCCACATACGCCTCAACCCCTCGAAAAGAGGCAGGCTCTTGCGTTTCTATGACCGTCAATCCAAACTGCTCAAAAGATACTTGGGCAAACCTGCGAAACTTCATTTTGGCCAAGTTCAAGCCAATCCCACAGACCCACGACCGAAACTGGGCCGGATCACGTAGCGTCGATAAATTTAGAAAAGCTTGTAGGTACGTTTCCTGCAGCAAATCATCGATATCAGACAGTTTTGGATAAACAGCCAGAACTGTGTTCCGAATACGAAACTCATGCCGAAAAATTAAGAGAGAGAACGCCTGCCGTTCTCCTGATAAACATAAGTTGACTAATGCCGCATCAGTATACTGTTTCATTTTTTTGCCTGTTACATTACTCATTAGTTGCATCGACTCGTCAAAAGGTTACATCCTTTCTTGAAGTAAATGAGGCAACCATGATATATTGAGGTTATATGTATCGAGAATTAGACCCTGCCAAAACGTTAAAAACAATTGAAAAGCTCCAAAACCGCATTAACGAGCGGTTCCCCGATTCCAGCCTGGCCAAGGTGTGTCAGGAGCTTAAAGAGGTGGCCAGCACCAGCCAGCAAAAAGCGGAGTGGATTCAAAAACCCAATATTCCTTTAAGAATCGGCATTGGATTTCTGATCGCTCTAGGAGTCGCGGGCCTTATCTTCACCTTTACCCGACTGAATCTTTCAATTGGACAAATTGGTTTAGCTGAGTTTGCTCAGCTTTTAGAAGCAAGCGTCAACGATTTGCTCTTGATTGGCGCAGCTTTCTTTTTTCTAACCAATATTGAAACACGAATAAAACGGGCACGGGCCTTGGAAGATTTGCATGAGCTTCGGGCTGTGGCTCATGTTATCGATATGCATCAACTTACCAAAGACCCGAGTCGCATCACGGGCGCAGAAATGGGCATTATGACACCGTCTTCCCCGCGCTCAAATTTGACCGTTTATGAGCTGACCCGCTATTTAGATTACTGTAGTGAAATGCTTTCTTTAACGGGCAAAATTGCCGCCCTTTACGCCCAATATTTACCAGATGCCATCGTTTTAGATATGGTCAATGACATTGAAACGCTCACAAGTGGGTTAAGTCGCAAAATTTGGCAAAAAATCATCATCCTGCAACGGCTCATCACCAAAGAGACCGAAAATAATTCGCTGCAATTCTAGTGTTCCACCTAACCAAGATTGCCAGATAGCAAGCGACGGCGGAACCTGAGGTTTTGAGAAACAGTATTGATTGAACTCTATAGCCAAGGCCGTCTCAAGCTTGATGGACTGGTAACTCAAACATATTCACTTGAACAAATTAATGAGGCAATTGCGTCCGTGAAGGAAGGTGAAGCTTTGCGAAATGTGATTGTATTTAATTAGCCCCAAAAGCGAAGGGACCAAAAAAGCGTGGGAAAAGGCGAAGGGGTAGCGGTGATCATTTCACCGCGTCATCCCCTCGCAGCATCCTCTTTTCGCTAGGGCTTAGCCGCCAAGTTGCCAGGTTGGCACCACCCACGCATTCCAATTGGGGTGTCCCTCTTCAGCCACTGGCCAAAAAACATCCACACGAACGTACCAGCCCCGATACTCGTCATATGAAAAAGTAGCAACGGGTTCGCCATCTAGGGTGCCAAAGCTGTCTCCACAATACAGTTCTAAATCTAAGACTTGTATCGTATGTCCGAATAGATCGGCTGGGCAGGCAGCCATACGGCCGTACCACTCAGGCCCCACAGGAATCATACTGGCAAAGTAGCCGTCTCCATTTCCTTGGAGGCATGCTTCCCCATCAGGACACAAAGCCGTA
This sequence comes from Chloroflexota bacterium, assembly GCA_039029915.1. GTDB lineage: Bacteria > Chloroflexota > Anaerolineae > Promineifilales > Promineifilaceae > QQUD01. The sequence continues at coordinate 10,860 of JBCCFD010000088.1, read as the reverse complement.
TCGTAAACAGTCAAAAAAATTGAGGCCGCTTCAAGTTCAGGCGGTGGCATTGGCACAGTCGTACAGTCGACGTTATTGGCCGTAGCGAGTGCCAAGTTTAAACACATTGATATTAAAGCTGTCATTCTTGTCCTTCTTTGTAAACGGCCGTACTTAGACAGGCTCCCATAGCAAAACCATGTCTCAATGATTTTCAGTTGCAAAAAGAGAAGGGGGAATCTGATTAAGATGTACCGTGGCGCTTTTAAACTACATTCTCCTTATATAGTAAGGAGAGTTTCTCCAATAAAAAGGGGGAATAAAGATCCAGTCGTTTAGTTTAGGAAGAAAAGCCGCAAATTCAAGGTAGCCATGTAGGACTTTAGATTAATTATATTATGCGAAAAAGTCACACCTTTCTATAGAAATTTCACCTCACCTGACTCTGCTTCTAGCTCTATTTGGATCTTTTGTTCAAACAATTCAAACTCAATCGTTTGTAACGCATCATTTAAATTAAATGCCACAATCGCTTTTTCCTCATCCGTTGAGCGTAGATAAGCAAAAGTTTGCGTTGATTCATCACAGTGCACCGTCTGCCGCTCCCCAAAAACAAAGACTGGATAGTTTTTTCGCAGGGTAATTAAATTTTCCAGATATGCTTTAATGGCTAAATCTTGATTAGCTTCATCCCAGCACATCGGTTGGCGAGCTTCAGCCATACCGCTCCCGTTTGGGTCACTCATTTCCGTATTCTGGCTGAGGCCAATCTCGGTTCCGTAATAGACAGTCGGTGGGTTTTGAAGCGTAAACAAGCATAAGAGCCCCAGTTTTAGGCGCTTCTTATTGTTCTTGGCGGCAAACAAAAAGCGATTCATATCATGGTTATCTAAAAAGCTGGGTCGACTAAAATCGGTTTGGAAAAAATGGTCATGATTGTTTAAAAAAGCATCAAACGCAGTCAAACTCATCCGCTCTAGAGCAAAGGTATCTTTTAAGGCCTGCATAAGAGGGAAGTCTAGACAGCCATCCATCCGGCCTTCATATTGGCGAATCGTCGTTGGCGTTTCAACAACCTCCCCAAAAACCCAGGCATCTGGTTTGCTTGTTTTGACCATAGCGTATAGATCGGTCCAGAAATCGTGGGTTGGCCCTAGCGCATAATCGAGCCGCAATCCATCAAACCCGACGTCACACAGCCAAAATTTGGCGCTATCAAGCAGATAACGGCGTACGTCGGGATGCTCAACATTAACTTCTGGCAGTTCTTTAACCCCAAAAAAGCTCCACCAATCATGTGGCCAATCAATCCATTTATACCAGCCGTGATACGGGCTGTTTTGATCGGCTTGGGCTTCAGCAAATGTTCGGATGGTTTTGCCGTCAACTTTAAGGGTATGATCGATGCCCCAATGGTTAGCCACAAAGTCAAAAAGCAACCGAATGCCTTTTTCATGTGCTCTGCTGACTAGCTCACGCACATCATCGAGTGTGCCTAATGTTGGTTCAACGGAATAGTAATCGGTAGCGTGATATCGGTGGTGGGTATGGTCTGGCAAGAAGGGATTAATCCAAATGCAGTTAAAGCCTATGTCGGCAATATAATCAAGCTTTTCAATGATCCCACGGATTGTTCCACCATAAATCTTGTTGAGATCGTTGAGTTCTGGCCAAGAACGGCCGTTTCCCGCATAAAATCGATCCGGAAAAATCTGGTAAATAATGGCGTTCTTGGTCCATTCTGGTGGCTCTGGTGCCCTCACAAAGTAAGAAAAAACCTCCCCCTCATCGGCCCAAATCGGGTCTTGCCCGTGCGCGGGAGTCGCCTTGATTTTGTAGCGCACGATGGTGCCGTTTGGCTGAGGCGGCAGCTTGACTTGCCACACCTGCATATATTGCCAATTAAGTAAATCCCAACTGGTTTTTTTAAGGGTGAATGAATAAACGGCCGTATCTGGCTCAGAAACAGTGCATTCTACCGTCTTAATCGCCTGCGACATCCCGACCAGCACCGTTAACGTCGGAGAATCTCCGCTTTGTGGTTTTCGTGGTTCCATTAGGCTGTGATGCTTCACTCCCTGCCGCCACGCTTGAAAATGTTGGAGTCGTTTTTCTACCGTTGAAAGCGAGCCAAATACGAAGTTTTCCATACCTGTTCCTATTGTATTATTCTTGATTAGTTGATTAATTGATTGGTTAATTGGGGATTTAGCCTTGTTTGAACTTTTGTCACAAAACACACTAGTAGTCCACCAAACTTCTTTTGCTAGGCAACACGATGACTGGGACTACTCGAAGGTGCACCAAACTTACCCGTCAATATTTGTTTGGCGTACCACTAGTGCAATTTTCCAGAAGCGCCTAGTAGATTATTATGTAAACAAACCGAAAAACTGCTGACTATTTCGCACAACTATGTAAATCACAGAAAGTTTTAAATTTAAATCAGCCCCAATGGCTGTGATTTACTCGGTGATTGACAGGATTTGCAGGGCATCTTTTTTAGAATACTTTCTGTCAATCACATAAACCTTATGCGGACTTCTGGAGCAAAATATTAGTTCATCAATCTTCAATTAACCAATCTCCAGTTATTTTTCCAGCAAGATAATTGTCACCGACTGCGGCGCGACTTCTTCAATAGGTGTGTAGCCAGAAAACCCACCGTTGGTATCAATCTGCAAATCACCCTCAATCGCTTGTCCATAAAGCAATGTTGGGATTTCATCTCCGGTCAATGGGCTGCTTTCCAGCTCTAGGCTGTAATTTTCGGCCGTGGCTGGGTTTCGATTAAGGTTGATGATCACCAAAATAGTCTCATTATCTGTATACCGCAAAAAGGTGTACAGACGACCGGAATTAGCTTCCACAAGCTGCCAATCACCGACTCGCAGCGCTTCATGCTCGTTGCGAAGTTGAATCAGCGCCTTGTAATGATTAAGCAGTGAATCTGGATCATCTTCCTGCAGGGCCACGGAGCGTTCTTCATAATCTTGAGCCGGAATGCGCCACGGGATGCCGGTCGTAAAGCCAACCCGAATATTATCGCTCTGCCACTGCATGGGGCGGCGAATATCCTCATCAGGCTTCTTTCCGATCATACCAATTTCTTCCCCATAGTAAATGAACGGCACACCTGTTCCCGTTAATAGAATCGAGGCCGCAACGCGAGCTTTGCCTTCATCCCCATCAAGCTGGGTCATCACTCGATTCTGATCGTGATTGGTAATAAAAGTAGCGTATTGATTGGAGGGGAAGGTATCAATTACTTCTTGCTGGGTCTTGGTAAAAATTTGGGCAATGCCCGCATCTGAACCGTTCAGAATATCGAGGGCTAAATCAAACTGGAAGGCGATATCGACCTCATCACCAGTATATTCAAGCACCTGCTGAGTGGCGGTCCACGCCTCACCAACTGTAAATGCATATGGATCCACTGATTTGTAAAAATCGTAATACGCTTCAAGCCAATCGTGGGTTGGGAAGGTGTTTTCTTGGGCGGTATCAACTTCGATCATATGCTTAATCGCGTCAAGGCGAAAGCCATCCACCCCCATCTCTTCCAACCAAAAGCGGGTTGTTTCATACATTTCGGCCGTGACGTCTGGGTTCTCGTAGTTTAGATCGGGCATGCCATCCCAGAAAACACCGTAGTAATATTGATCATTCGACCCGTCTGGGTGCCACACAATTTGCCCATCTGGACCGCGCCAAGTTGGGCGAGTTGTTTCCCACAAATACCAATCGCGGCGGTCAGAGCTGGGGTCTTTTGATTCAGCAAACCAAGGATGACCGACGCCCGTATGGTTTAAGACAAGATCCACCACCACACGAATGCCGCGCTTGTGGGCTTCATCCATCAAGCGTTTAAAATCTTCATTGGTGCCATATTCAGGGTCAATGCGATAGTAATCTGTGACATCGTAGCCGTGGTAGCTGGGTGAAACCATAACGGGCATGAGCCATATCCCCGTGACGCCTAAATCGTCTGTGGTGGTTGGATCGCCGTCGTTGAGATAATCAAGCCGTTCAATAAGACCATTGATGTCCCCAACGCCATCACCATTGCTGTCATAAAAACTGCGCACAAACACTTCATAAAAGACAACATCGTTCCACCACGGATATCCGTTGCTACCAGTTTCCAGCGGCGAAGGGGTTTGGGTAGGCGGGATTGGGGTATTGGTGGGGAACGGGGTTAATGTTGGGCGAGGGGTTTGGGTAGGCGTGGATGTAAATACGGCCGTTGCTTCCGGCGTCTCAGTAAGCTTAACTGTGGGCACCGGCGTGGGCTGTTCTGGTTCAGAAACACAAGCAGAGAGTATTAAGAAAAGAAGTGCAAGAAAGACAACGTATTTTTTCATTTATTCAAAAAAATTGTAAACGGTAAATTGTGAATGGAGAACGGTCAAGGAGGTCATTCGCCACTCACTGTATACCGTTTACAATTCACCATTCTCCCTGTTTTTCAATAAAAATAGCGCGGCAACAAGCGCAATCGTTAGCCCCAGAACACCAAAATTGCTCGTTTGCTCCCCATAAAGAGCGAGCTGTTGGTCTACTTCTGCCTCTGCATCAACCGGATAGCTGAGCGTAAGGCGGCGATTTGCTGCCACATCATCAAACGTTTGAGCAAGTCCATTAGGCCACACAATTTCTAGCGTTTCAATTTGGGTGTACTCAGCTAAGCCAAAGTGCAGCGATAGTTCATGCCCCGCCCCCAAGCTAGAGCCACAAATTAACTCCTGCATTTGGCGGTTGCCGTCAGGCGTGGTCACAAAAACACGCGCCCCAATGGCGTCTCGATTAACCGGCCCGCCCCCCACAAGGTCTAGCGCAAGCCAAGCGTGTTCGTCTGGGTTTTGATTTTGATAGAGAGCATATCCAGTGTCGGTATTGCCAACGAGGAGGTCTAAACGGCCGTCTCTGTCATAATCGGCCGTGGCCACGCCAAGCGTCGAACCAGCATCATCGACCCCGCTTTGAGCAGACACATCGTCAAACGAGCCATCTTGATCGTTGCGGAAAAGCGGGTTGTTTGAGGTACCCTCTCGGCTAGCCGCATCAGAGACGGCTAAATACAAATCTTGCCAGCCGTCGTTGTCGTAATCAAAAAAGACCGCCCCCCAACCAATGCTGGTGGGTGTCTCCACACCGGCCGACTCAGCCACATCTGCAAAGGTACCGTTGCCTTGGTTTTGCAAAAGCGTCATCGGCCCGGCGTTTGAAAAGTAAAAATCCTGGTCGCCGTCGTTATCATAATCGGCCGTGGCTAATCCCATGCCCATCAGCTGGGTGTCGGCCCGTGCTTCTTCAGAGACCTCAATAAAGCACCAGCCGTCGCAGCCAGGGCCATCGTTGCGCCACAAAGCGTTGCCAATCGGGTTAATAAATTCATCATTCACAAGGTAAATATCGAGATCACCGTCGTTATCATAATCGGTAAAGCTGGCCACAAAGGCAGCACCGGTGATTTTACCGCTCAGCAGATGGGTCACATCAGTAAAGGTGCCGTCTCCGTTGTTGTGATAAAGCTTATCGGCATCCCCTGTAGACGGCCGTCCACAGTTCGGGTAGCAGGCCCAGTTGGCCACATAGAGATCCACAAAGCCATCTTGGTCATAATCACCCCAGGCAGCCGTTTTGCCATTGCCCTCGTCTCCAACGCCGGCCAGCGCCGTTACATTCTCAAACTTTTCACCATTGATGTTGCGGTAGAGGAAATTTTCACCCCAATTGAGGACGTACAGATCGCGCCAGCCATCGTTGTCGTAATCAACGAAGGAGGCCCCACTGCTGTAGCCAGACCACAGCGCAACCCCGCTTGATAGCGATGATACTTCAAAGGTGCCGTCGCCTAGATTGTGATAGAGAGTATTACGGCCGTTATGATCCGTGACGTATAAATCAGGCCAGCCATCATTATCGTAATCACCCCAAGCTTGTCCAATCACCTTATCCGTGCCAACGCGATTGTCCACAATACCGGCCCCCTCGCTGACGTCAACAAAGATGGTGGTGGTTTGGGAAACGGCCGTTTGCACACTGGCACTCAAAATGAGAACCAGCACCACAAATAAACTTAGTTTCAAAATTGACAATTGCCAATTGACAACTGTCAATTGCTTACCCTTTAACTGCACCTGTGGTTAAGCCTCCCACGATATAATCTTGCAAAGATAGATAAATAATCATAATTGGCAGCGCCCCAATGAGCGCCCCAGCCGAGAATTGGCCCCACTTTTGCGCAAATTGTCCGGCCGTAAAGATTTGCAAACCGACCATCAGCGTATATTGCTCTGTACTTTTGAGCAGAACGCGTGCCAAAATGAAATCACCATACGTGCCAATGAATGACAAAATACCAATCACAATCAAAATCGGCCGCATCAATGGCAGCAAAAGGCGAGTGAAAATTTGCCAGTGAGAAGCCCCATCCACCATTGCCGACTCATCAATCGCTCGCGGAATTGTGTCAAAGAACCCTTTCATCAGCCAGATGTTAATACCCATTGCCCCACCCATATAAACCAAAATCAAGCCAGCGTGCGTATCAAGACCAAAGAATGGAATAATATCCCCAAGGTCAGAAATCATAAGGAAGACCGCCACAATGGCCAACAGGCCAGGAAATACCTGAATCAGCAAAATCACCTTCAGCATATTCGTACGCCCTTGGAACCGGAATCGGGAAAAAGCATAAGCGGCCAAGGTCGTGATAGACAGCGACAGTACGGTTGAAATAGAAGCAATCTTGATTGAATTCCAGAACCAGCGCCAGTATGGGAAAACTTCGCTGCTAAATAGCTCTGTGTAGTTTGCGAAACTGGCATTCTCTGGAATTAAGGTTTGACCTGCTAGCGTCGCAATCGGGTTGATCGAGGCGGAAAAAACCCAAATGACTGGAAAGACAGAGAAAAATATCAAGAATAGGGCAATAATTAGTCGGATACCTACACTGACACGATAACGGAAGCTTTTAGAATTTCTTAGCTTGTCAAAGAAACCACCGTCCTGTTTTTGGGGTGTTGTATCAATCGCAGAACTAGACATTTTCACCGACCTCTTCCCACATTTGGGTATACCGGAATTGGAACAGCGTAATGGTTCCAACGATAATAAAAATAACAATTGTAATAGCAGAAGCTAAGCCATAATCAGCCCCGCGCCCTCCGGCAAAAGCCAGATTGTACACATAGCTAATTAGAATATCGGTGTGACCAGCCCGCGTGGAAGCGCCCGCAATGGGCGGCCCCCCGGCAATGAATAAGAAGATCAAACCGAAATTATTAAAGTTAAACGTAAATGAAGCCACCAAAAGCGGTCCGACAGAAACAAGGAGTAGGGGCAGCGTAATCTTCCAAAACTGCTGCCATGCTGAAGCACCGTCTACTTCGGCCGCGCTGTAAATATCTTTCGGAATAGATTGCAAGGCCCCGCTTGTAATTAACATAAAGTACGGATACCCAAGCCACAAGTTAACAATAAGAATTGCCAAACGTGCCCAACCCGCATCGTTAAGCCAAGGTGGGGAAAAGCCAATAGCGGCCTGCAAAAAGTTGTTAATCACCCCCAGCTCGGGATTCATCATCCCGCGCCAAATGATGATTGTGATCAATGGTGGAATGGTGTAAGGAATCAACAGAAGTGTTCGTATTAATTTTTTGAATGGAAAATCAGGATCGTTATAAATCAAGGCCACGACAAGACCCATCGCAAAGGTGGTCAATACGCTCAATGTGGCAAAGGCAAAGTTCCAAATAATAATCCGAACCAGCGGGCCGCGTAAGGATGAACTGGTAAAAAAGCGCGTAAAGTTTTCAAAGCCAACGTTGGCTCGAAAGCCAGGTATAAGCTCCTGCCCGTCTATCGAGGTATAGGTCCCCTGAACGGCCGTAAATACCCGACCCGTCTCTTGATCCGTCAGCGTATCGGATTCAGCATCATAGGCATAGAGCGGTTTTAACTGCGCCGCCTCAGATGGTGAGCGCACTTGAATCGTAGCGCCTTCTTCACCAAACAAAATGTTTGGCAAATTTTCATCAGATGCCGCCAAGAGGGTATTTAGCTTGGAATACCCATCAATTGAATCGGGGATATTATTGCTATCCAGCTCTCCGACACCATTTTCACCAGCGACACCGGGGACCAATGGTTCACCAGGCTTTGCCAAAAATGGATCACCATTGGCATCAATGAGCCAAAGCGCATAATCCCCACCTTCGGTTCGAAATGCAGTCCAGCCAAACGCCTCACCTTCCTCAGGTAAGTAAAGCTCTTTTTGCAGTTGGGTAATGGCCTGATCTTGGGTGAGTAAATGACCATCTCCAAAGTTTGTGAACGCAATAAAGATCGTGAACAAGATTGGATATATGACGAATAAAATCATAAACATATAGCCAACACTCATCCATCGTACGGGGTAAAAACTTTCTCGTAGAAAAACAACATTAAATAGGAGTGCAATCACTCCCATAAAGAAAACGAGCAAGAACGCTTCGTTAGTAAAGGCTCGCATAATAAACCAAACCGCAAACACATCAAAAACAGCCAACAGCACGATGCGAAGGATTAAGCTCGATGCAGAGCTTGATGATTTGGTTTGTTTTTCGTTTCCTCTAAGCTGAACGACACCCATCCTATGTCCTCCAATATGTAAGCTAAACCAAACAGTGGATTAGCAAACCTCTCTGTGAACCAAATTTTAATTTATGTCAACCTAACTCTATCAGATTAGGTAATTTTTTATATTAAAGATTGTAATTGGGGACGGCCGCCAAAACGGCCGTTTTGGTCTTCCTCACTCTCTACAAAGACCAAGTTCAATATGTGAAGGATTTTTAACAACCCCTCACATATTGAAAAAGAGGCTGGCTCTCACCAACCTCTTGAAAAATCATTTATTCCATGGCAATCGCTAATGTATTGTCATCAGAATTGTAAGTAAAGGTCACAGACCCATCAGCGTCCATTGTGAACATGTAGTTAGGACCATCACGTTCGCCGTCGACACCGTAGTTCACATCCCATGTCCCATCTAAGGCAACTTTTACTTCATAGTCACCGGCTGGTAAATCGAATGTGGCGGAGAAGGTGCCGTCACCGTTGTCTGCTAAAGCTGAACCTTCACAAGCTGGGTCCCAGTCGCCATCGCAAGCGCCAGAAGCAGCTTGCCATGAACCTGGAACATTAATCAAACCTTCTGCTGAACCGCCAATCAAATCACGGATTTGAGCCGCGCCGTTGGTCAACGCTTCTTCAGCGGTTTGTTCTTGGGTCATGATAAGCGTGAATGCATCACCCCATGAGGCCCAAACGGCACCCATTTCAGGGATGGCTGGCATCAATACAGCATCAGCACCCGCTTCACCAAAGGCGGCTAAATCTGGGTCATCCGTTGCATCCAGAACTGACTGGAATGCAGAAGGACGGTTACCTGATTGATAAAGTGCTTCCATTACATCATCAGTCGCCACAAATTCGGTCAAGAATGCTTGTGCTAACAGGACGTTTTCACTGAAAGCGTTCACCATAAACCCTTGGATACCGGCAAACGATTGGCCGCCATCAGGGAAAGTGGTGATGGCGTAAGGTACACCAGATTCGCGAAGACGATCGAGCGCCCATGGACCAGCCATCAAGAATGGTACTTCACCCGTCTCAAATAGAACGTGGTTGGTATCCCAGTCGATGTTGTCGCTGATTAACCCATCTGCCACAGCTTGTTGAATGAAGTCACCAGCGGCAATCATACCTGGGCTATCGATACCTACATCACCTGGATCGTAGTTACCATCTGCATCACGGCTAAAGACATAACCACCAAACGCGGTTTGGAGTGGGAACATGTCATAAGTAGTACCGGTCAAACCCATCGCGTAAGTTACAGCACCGTCAGCTTGGAGTTGTCCACCAACTTCCATTACTTCTTCCCATGTGGTTGGGGCTGAGTCAACAAGGTCTGTATTGTAGAAGAAGGCAAGGTTTTCAGCAGCGTATGGCATACCGTATAGTTCACCATCAAAGGTGAAACCGGTTAAGGTTACATCAGTGAAGTCACCAGCTTTGTCACCCAAATCCATTGGAGCCAACAAACCACTAGCAACCAATTGACCTAACCAGTCATGGGCACCAACAATAATGTCTGGGCCTTCACCAGCTGGCGCAGCAATCACAAATTGGTCGCGGATGTCAGCAACTTGTTCAACAACCAACCCTACGCTGTAGGTTGCTTCAAAATCGTCTTTGAGCTCTAACAAAATTGGGGCGCGTGTATCATCAGCCCACACGGTGATGTTGGTGTCGAATTCTGACATCGCTTCGTCTTCTGCCATAGCTTCGTCAGACATTGCTTCCAAATCATCACAATATTGAGCAAAGTCACCCACACAGATTTCGTCAAGGGTACGGAAACCGTCAGCAATAACGGTATCCATAATATTGTCTTTGGTAACCCCAATTGGATCCAAAGCGATAAATGGAATATCGTTGGTACCGTTGTTGATCGTCAAACCGCCGGTTAGGTCGGTGATGTCTCCACCTTGCAGAATGGTGATGGCCGCTTCAGCAGCCGCAGCCGCTTCGGCGCGGATTGGTTTGTAAACGCTCATCGCTTGGTCGCCCGCTAAAACGTTTTGCATCCCACCCACGGTCGCATCTTGACCAGAAATCGGAATACCCGCATCGGCTGGGCTAATGCCAGCGTTCTTGAAAGCAGATATGACAGCGTTGGCTAACCCATCATTGGCAGCAAATACAGCTGAAACGTCGCCGTCAGCTGCGGTGAGAATTTGTTCAAAAATCACCAGAGCTTCTTGGTTATCCCAACCAGGCACCCATTGGTCATCTACAAGTTCCCATACGCCACTGTCAAAGTTTGGT
>JBCCFD010000087.1:0-21037 GCA_039029915.1 Chloroflexota bacterium | reverse complement strand
GGAAGATGTATCTCAAACAGGACTTACGCACCCTGAGCCTGTCGAAGGGTTAAGAAAGTCACTTCGACAGGCTCAGTGACCGCTATTTGCGTAAGTCCAATTAAATTCAAATCGATGATATTCGAAGAGCAACAAATAATAGGTTTCACTTTTTACCGAAAAAAATGTATGAAAATTAATTGAGATTCTTAAGCCTAAAAATGGAGCTAATTCAAAATGATAGACATAGACCAAGCCAACCAAACGGCCGTTTCCCGCATGATGGAAGCCCGCCCCATTCTCAAGCGAATCGACACTGCAATTAACGTTATCCCCGGTATGCGAGACGATTTATTGCTCCACGCCGGCCCACCCATTACATGGGAGAATGCCTCAGGCCCGCTGCGCGGAGCGATTGTAGGTGCGTTGATTTTAGAAGGAAAAGCCACCGATTGGGACAGCGCCATCGAGCTCGTCACATCAGGTCAAATCGACCTCGAACCGTGCCATGAACACGCCACCGTTGGCCCAATGGCAGGTGTCACTTCGGCCTCCATGAAGGTGTATGTTGTTGAAAACGTCACCCACGGCAACATAGCCTATTCCAACATGAATGAAGGGTATGGCAAGGTGCTACGCTACGGCGCCTACAGCGAGGAGGTGCTTGAAAAATTACACTGGCTCAACGGCGGCTTTGCAGACATCGTTAACCAAGCCCTTGCCGAGATTGACGGGCTTGACATCCGCGCCTTGCTCGCTGAATCACTCCATATGGGGGACGAAGGACACAATCGCAACAAAGCTGGCTCTATCATCTTTGCGACAAAACTGGCTCCCGCTATTGTTCGTACGAGCGCTAGTGATGAAGAAAAAGCCAAGGTTATTCAATTCCTGGCCGAAAATGCCCTGTCGGTGCTCAATCCCGTTATGGCCGCCTGTAAAGCAATGGCTGACGCCGGACACGGCATTGAAGGAAGCACCATCATGACCGTCATGGCCAGAAACGGCACGGAGCTGGGTATCCGCGTCAGCGGGCTAGATGATCAATGGTTCACAGGTCCGGTTGGGCAACCGGACGGCCTCTACTTCCCCGGCTTCACGGCTGACGACGCCAATGGAGATATTGGTGACAGCACGATTACGGAAACGGCTGGCATTGGTGCCTTCGCCATGGCAACAGCCCCCGCTATCGTCACGTTCATCAGCGGTACACCTGAGCTTGCTCTCAACACCACAATGGAAATGTATGAAATCACCGAAACAGAACATGCCGCTTTCACCATCCCTGCCCTTGGTTTTCGAGGCACACCCACTGGCGTCGATATCCGCAAAGTTGTTGAGCTTGGCATTCGTCCCCAAATCAACACCGGCATCGCCCATAAAGACCCTGGCATTGGGCAGGTGGGGGCTGGCTTAGTTTTACCCCCCGCAAATGTGTTTGAAGAAGCGTTGGTGGCGTATGCGGAGAGGTATTTGGGGTGATTGGGTAATTTAGTAATTAGGAGAGTAAGAGATTGGAAGATTAGTATTTTGGCTACACCAGCCCAACCTTTTTGCCACCAGCATCAAGAAACCAAAAGCAGAACACTCGAGTAAAATCCGTGAAAGTCAAGCAACATACCTCACTAACAATTTCTCAGAATTTAGCTATGTCCATTTTTCTAAAAATGAAATCGAATATTTAAAAAAATACCCAAATGAATAATCAATCTCCTAATCTCCCAATCTCCCAATCCCTTTCAAAAGCGGCGTTTGATGCGAAAGTAGAATCGTGGAATGCAGATCAAGAAGCACCTTGGGGAAAGCTCAGGTACAAGATTGGGTTGGCGAATTTGGCTGACTGGTTGGAAAAACGGCCGTTATCCATCCTCGATCTTGGCGGCGGCAACGGATACGACGCGATTCCGCTGGCAAAGTTGGGTCATCACCTCACGATCATAGACTTTTCAGAAGAGATGCTCAAAAATGGGGCAGCCTATGCGGAAGCGCATGGCGTTTCAGACCAGCTCACGTTTATCCAATCAGAGGCTGAATCTTTCTCCGATAAAATAGCAGGGCAAACATTTGATATGGTGCTTTGTCATAATTTACTGCAATATTTGTCCAATCCACTTAAATCGCTGAAGCAAATTCATGATCACTTAACTCACAACGGGCTATTCTCTCTCATCATCATGAATCCTCACTCTGAAACGTATTCTCAGGCGCTACGCAATCTAGACTTTGCCACCGCTTTTGAAAACATTGGCAAAAAGACCCACCAAACCGTCACATTTAAAGTCAATATCAATCTTTATGATGAATCTGAACTCCGTGCGATGCTCAAAACGACCGGTTTCACTTTCCAAAAACTTTATGGCGTCCGGGCCGTTTGCGACTACATCGCTGACAATGACATCAAACACAATGCAGATGAATACCAAAAACTAGAAGCCCTCGAAATGCTCCTCCGCGACAAGCATCCCTACACCCTCATCTCCCGCTTCTACCACTTTATCTCAACAAAAAATATTTAACCTGACACCTGACACCTGATACTTGACACAACACAAAGGAGACCTCATGAAATTTATCGATCTAACCATCCCTCTTGGCATCGGCACACCCCCTTGGCCGACGTATGAACCGCTGGAAGTGAAATACTTTAAACGCCTCGCCCCCAATGGCGCCAATGGACAAGTCGTCAAGCACAGCAATCACGTTGGCACCCATCTCGATGGCGAAATACACTTTTATACCCCAGGCAAGGATATCGCCTCCCTAGATTTTGATTTTCTAGCTGGTGAGGCAGCAGTCGTCGACCTGAGCGACGTTTGCGGTGATTATGATGTTTACACACCCGCCATGATCGAAGAGCGTGTTGAAGTTCGCGAAGGAGATATTCTGATTATCCACACCGGATATCACCACTTTGGTTGGGATCAACCTTATGGCAACGAAGTGCGCTATATGGTCATGCACCCAGGCCCTGACGCCCGTTTTGCGCAATGGTGTATTGACAAAAAAATCAAATGGATTGGTGTTGACTGTGGTTCAGCTGACCACCCCATGAACACCAAAATTCGCGACTGGATGCCCGCCCAAGCCAAGGATTGTGATGCCCATTTCCAACAAAAATATGGCAAATCGCTCACTGAATACTTCACTCCAGACATGTACCAAATGATGCACCTGTGGATGTTTGACAAGGGCATTATCCACGCCGAATGCGTCGGTGGCGACATCGATTTGCTCGTTAATTCACGCGTTCAAATTGGCTGTTTCCCTTGGCGGTTTGTCGATGGTGAGGCCAGCATTGCCCGCATCGTCGCCATGGTCGATGATGACCGTTATGAACAACTTATGGCCAAGAAAGCCACCATGCCCAAAACGAAATTCGGCGACTGTTATGACCCTGTTCATGTTGAGCGACTCGGTGGAAGAGGGCGGGTGTTTTAATTATTAGTTATTGGTTATTTGTTATTGGTTCTTAGTTATTGGTTATTTAACGATCGAGTCGCCAATTGAGAGGAGAGAGTATGAGTAAGAAATTCGAAGATTTGGTTATTTTAAAAACCGCTGAATCAATTGCAGATGAGGTTTGGGATGTTGCTTCTAATTGGGCACCTTTTGAGAAAGATACAATTGGTAAACAATTAGTTCGAGCTATCGATTCGGTTGGGGCTAATATTGCTGAATCATACGGCCGTTACCATTATGGCGAGAAAATTCAATTCGTCTATTATGCTAGGGGCAGTTTGTTTGAGAGCAAATACTGGTTAAATCGAGCACACACCAGAAACCTAATTCCAGAAATAGAAGTCACAGAATTGATTCGGAAGATCAACAATTTAGCAAAACAGTTAAATGGATTTCTAGGACATTTGAGGCACCAGAAAAGGGCTAAAAACACAACATTAAAAGAACCTTCCGCATTTTACGATTATTTTAATCAAATTAACGAGGACACTCCACCAAATAACAAATAACAAATAACCAAACAAGAGGATCTCATGGAGCAAGAAAAATTTATCCAAACATTAGCAGAAGCAAAATGGTACGACTTAACACAAGCCCTAAGCATCTTCACCCCACCCTTTCCTGGGGAAATGCCTTTGCAGGTTCACTTTTTCAAACGTTTAACGGGCTCATATCATGGCGGGCAGGGAGCCAACGGACAGCTTATTGAATGGAGTAACAATACAGGCACCCACCTTGTGGGTCCTCGCGCATTCCACTCTGGGGCCGAAGCGATAGCCGATATTCCGTTAGAACGTCTTTGTGGTGAGGGGGTCGTGGTAGACATTGCAGACGATGTATCAGATTACAGTATGTACACCCCTGAAATGATCTTGGATCGGGTTGAGGTAAAGAAAGGGGATATTCTCATCATCAATACCGGCTACCACAAACACGGCTGGGATCAGCCGGATGTAGAAAATCCAGATGCCCAGGGGGGGATTGAAAACAAAGAATTTGGTTACTATCTAAGACATCCCGGTCCCTCTCCTGAGTTTTTTGAGTGGGCATTGGAGATGGAGCTGAAAGTGATTGGTGTGGACTGTGGTTGTGCGGAGCATCCGATGAACACGAATTTGCGCTATATGCACGGCCGAGAATTTGCCAAGGCGGAAGCCAAACTTCAAGAAACGCTCGATGAAACCTGGGACGATTTATACCCGCAGGAATGGTATCATGAGCTCACCCACATCAAGATGCCCAAAGCTGGACTCCTTCTCGCGGAATCCCTAGGCGGGCAAATCAACGAGCTCAGCAATCAACGAGCATGGATTATGATTCAGCCCATTCCATTTATGGAAGTAGAGTCAGCATGGTGTCGCGTAACGGCCGTTCAGGCCCCTGACAGCATGACCGACACCGATTTCTACGACTTCATGGCCTCCGCCGAAATGCTCGATCTGACGCTTCCCTTCAGCGTCCAAACGCCGCAGTGGGCCAACTATAAACCACTTACCATCACCTACACCAAACGAGTTGGCGGTCAATACTTTGGCATGGGGCGCAACAATGCCCACTGCAAAGCCAGCTTTCATCTCGCCTCCCACATGGACGGAGAAATCCATTTCCACGCCGCTGGGCGCACCATTGGCCAAATGCCGTTCGACTACTGGCTCGGCCCCGGCGTCATTGCCGATATCTCTGACCTTGTTAGCAACTCCAGCGTTTACACCCCAGAAATGGTAGAAAGTGTGGCTGATGTTCGCGAAGGCGACATTCTCATTATCAAAACGGGCTGGCACAAATACGGTTGGAACAGTCCCGACTCAGACGAGTTCCGCTACATGATTAAACATCCCGGCCCTTCACCTGACTTTGGGGATTGGTGCATCGAAAAAGGCATTAAATGGCTCGGCATTGACTGTGTCGCCATGGAACATCCCATGAACACCATTCAACGAGATTGGCATCCTAAAACATTTGAAGAGGCCAATCAAAAGCTCGTTGATCAGTTTGGTAAAGATTGGGATGAGATGTATCCGCTCGATAAATTCTACCAAGATATGCACCTCAATCTGTTCCCCAAAGGGATTGTTCACGCCGAGAATTTGGGTGGTGATTTGGCGAAAGTGGGAAGCGGCCGTTTCTTCATTGCCTGCTTTGTACCCAAAGGCATCGAAATGGCTTCTTGCTGGGCGCGATTTGTTGCTTTCCAGTAGAGATAGGAAGAAGGTCATTTGGATTAATTTTATAAAAATAGTTTGTTCGAATAAGATAAATTTCACGAATGTCAGCTTGATGAAAATAATGTAAAATACAGAGGTTGTATAAATTGCAGCAAAAATAAAATAATTTTTAAAGCCATGGCGCTTACGCATCAACCAAATGTTTGATGGTCTGTAAGCGCCTTTTTTTATTGGGAAATTTTTTCAGGAGAAGAGACTTATGAGTGGCAATACCGCCCGATTAGAATCGATTGCAACCATCGAAAGCCAAGAGTTATTTGAATCATTTGACTTTGAATTCCAACCAACAACCGGATTATTTGGTGTAAACACCTTTAGCAAAGCGGAAATGAAAAAACGCTTGCCAAAGAATATTTACAAAACATTGATGAAAACCGTAGAAGATAGCGAACCATTAGACGAATCGGTTGCGGATGCAGTTGCTTCAGCCATGAAAGATTGGGCAATGGAACGCGGTGTCACTCACTTCGCTCATGTCTTCTATCCACTTACCGGTTTGATGGCTGAAAAGCACGATGGGTTTAATGATCCAGATGGTGACGGCAACGTCATCGCTGAGTTTTCTGGAGCCACTTTAATGCAGGGTGAACCCGATGGATCTAGCTTCCCCTCAGGCGGCATCCGCCAAACGCACGAAGCCCGTGGCTACACTGCCTGGGACCCCACAAGCCCAGCTTTCATCATCGAAAATCCAAATGGGGCCACCCTTTGTGTCCCAACCTCATTCGTCTCTTGGACAGGTCAAACCACCGACTATAAAACGCCTCTTCTCCGTTCAATGCAGGCTTTAGATCAACAAGCGCGTCGGGTGTTAGGCATTTTGGGCGAAGACGATCAAACGCGCGTCATTTCAACCGCGGGTCCAGAACAAGAATACTTCTTAGTTGACACCAGCTTTGTTAACTCACGAATCGATCTTTACACCGCCGGACGCACGGTCTTCGGCGCTACTCCAGCCAAAGGCCAACAGTTTGATGACCACTACTTTGGCCCTATCAACCCCCGCATCCAAGCATGCATGTTTGAAACGGAACGCGAACTATATAAATTGGGTGTTCCTGTAAAAACACGTCATAATGAAGTAGCCCCTGGCCAATACGAACTTGCTCCAGTTTATCAAAACGGCAACGTCGCTGCTGACCAGCAGCAGCTTATCATGTTGATGCTCAAACGAGTCGCTAAAAAGCACGGTTTAACAGCCCTCTTGCATGAAAAACCATTTGCTGGCATTAACGGCTCTGGAAAGCACTTGAACTTCTCTTTGGGGAATGGAAGCGTTGGCAACTTATTTGAACCCGGTGAAACGCCACACAGTAACGCTCGCTTCTTGCTCTTCTGTGCGGCTGTTATTCGCTCAGTTGACAAGTATGCACCATTGCTCCGCGCTGGTGTTGCCACCGCGAGCAACGACCACCGCTTGGGTGCCAATGAAGCCCCACCAGCAATCATGTCAATCTTCTTAGGCGACCAGCTTACAGATGTCTTTGACCAAATCAAAGAAAAAGGGAATGCAGACTCTTCAATTCCAAATGGTGTGCTCGATTTGGGTGTTGATATTCTGCCAAACTTACCCCTTCACTCTGGTGATCGTAACCGGACTAGCCCAATCGCTTTCACAGGCAACAAATTTGAATTCCGTGCTGTTGGGTCCACGCATACCATCGCTTGGCCACTCACCATCTGGAACACCATTTTGGCTGAGTCTTTAGACTTTATTGCTTCGGAATTAGAAGGTGCTGATGATTTAAGCACTGCCATCAATGGTGTGTTGAAAGGCGTTATGGACAGCCATAGTCGCGTCATTTTCAATGGTGACGGCTACTCAGACGAATGGCACAAAGAAGCTGAGTTTGACCGTGGTTTGCCAAACCTACGCACCTCAGCTGATGCTTTGCCAGTTTTGGGCACACCAGAAATGGTTGAACTATTCGGCAAATACAGCGTTTTAAATGAAACTGAATTGTTAAGCCGTTTAGAAGTATTGCTCGAACAATATGTAATGACCGTCGGTGTTGAATCTGACTTGGTGATGAAAATGGGTAAAACCATCGTCTTGCCAGCCGCCGTTCGTTACGCAGGTGAGCTGGCAAGCGCCGCTGATGACATCAAAGACCTTGGTTTAGAACTGTCTAGCGATGCACTCGAAGAAGTTGTTAGTTTAGCCAATGCTCTCCAAGCTGAGTTAAAAGCATTGGCCGGCATGCTTGAACATGAAGATGATGACTTAGCTGCAGAAGCTGCTCACGCAGCCTCTGAAACATTGCCTCAAATGCTCAAGATTCGCGAGATCGTTGACGCTTTGGAAGTTGTTGTCGCTGATGACTTATGGGCATTACCCTCTTACCAAGAGATGTTGTTCATTCGCTAATTTGTTGACTAAGTCAAGGCACACCTTGGCCTTAAATGATTTATGATTTTCAGAAGCCTGTTGGAACATCCAACAGGCTTTTTTTATGTGGTCCGAGCCAGCCTATCATCCTTACTTGTGCCCTTCGACAGGCTCAGGGTACAAGTAAGAATGAAGAGTAGCCCCTTAAGTTGTATCCTGTTTTTTTATTCTTTTCACAGTTGTTATACTCATAGATATGGCTAACTTAACGTCGCCAACCAATAAAGAGCGTCTCCAAATTTTGACGATTTTGCGTGAAATTGCGCAGACGCTGAACAATGCTTGGGATTTAGATTCAACACTTGAGTTAATCTCACAAAAAACAGCCGAAATTATGGGGATGGATTCTTGCTCCATTTATTTGCTTGAACCCGACAATAAAACCTTGCGGTTGCGCGCATCGAGCGGTTTATCTCAGCGGGCTTTAGGGCGAGGTACATTACAGGTTGGTGAAGGCATGACAGGATTTGCCGTCGCCGAAAATAAGCCCATTTTTGCGGCTGATGCCCAGCATGATCCCCACTTTAAATGGGTTGATCGAACTGAAGAGAATGTTTATCAATCGTTGCTCGCCATGCCACTAAATATTGAAGGACAAGAGCGAGCTATCGGCGGTATGAATGTTCAAACGAAGTCTAAGCATGAATTTTCAAGCTATGAGATTGAGCTGTTGCAGCTGGTTGCTGAATTAGCGGCGGGAGCATTGGCGAAAGCCCAATTTCTAGACAAACAGCAGCAGCAGATTCATGAACTACAGGCGTTAGCTACCGTTAGCGAAGCGATGACCTCTCCCCAGTATTTAGATGATATGCTGAATATTGTGACCGAGATGGCGGCCAAGGCAATGAATGCATCAGTTTGCTCTCTATTCTTAATGAATGAACAGCGAACTCATTTAGAACTCAGAGCAGCCCAACGATTTGGCAGTCCGTATCAGGCTCGGCCACCCCATTTGTTGGGAACGGGGATCATCGGCCGGGTGGCACAATCCGGTGACGCGATATACAGTGCTGATGTTCGAAAGGATAAGCGGTACTCAGACAGTGAACTAGCCACAACCGAAGGTTTGGTTTCTCTACTGTCTGTGCCGTTGATTGTGCGAGAGCGAGTGATTGGGGTGCTCAACTGCTACACGGCCGAAAAACGCAAATTTTCAGCAGACCAGCAAACGCTGTTTATGACCCTCGCAAACCAAACGGCCTTGGCCATTGAGAATGCTCAACTGGTGACGAATACGGCCGTTCTTCGAGAAATGCACCATCGGATTAAAAACAATTTGCAAACCATCGCTATGCTGATGGAACTGCAAAAAATGGACGCCCATAAGCTAACTACCCTGCAGGTGTTGGACACCAACATCCATCGGGTGCGCAGCATTGCTATGGTGCACGAAATTCTATCGGAACGGGGGTTTAAGCTGGTAGATGTCAAAGAAGTGCTCGATAGAATTGCCCAATCAACGGCCGTTAATTTGGTTAACCCTCAACAAGAGATCACGATTGAAGTTCGGGGAGACGATCTTTCCTTGCCAAGCCGTATTGCCACATCCATCACAATTGTGGTCAATGAGTTACTTCAAAACGCCCTTGAACACGGGTTTATTGATCAAAAACAGGGTAAAATTGAAATCTCTTTTGGACGCTCCAAAGAACAAATCATTATCTTGGTTCGTGATGACGGTTGCGGCATTCCAAAAGATTTTAAGCCAGGTTTGGGGCTTGAAATTGCGCAAACCATTATCCGCGACGATTTAGAAGGCTTTGTAAAATTCAATCGTTTTTCACCAAAAGGAACAGAAGTTAGCATTCGTTTACCAAGAAAAATTGAGAGCTTGGTAGATGTACCTGTCACAACATGAAAATTTTAATTGCAGAAGACGAATCAATCATTCGGTTAGGGCTCAAATCGATGCTGGAAGGAATGGGGCACACAGTGTGGACGGCCGTAAACGGCCGTGAAGCGTTGAATATGGTGCGAAACGACCCGTTTGATCTGGCCATACTTGATATCAAAATGCCCTACACCGATGGCATTCAAGCCGCTAAAACCATCTGTAAAAGCTTTCCTCTTCCGATTTTGATGCTAACCGCCCATAGTGATGATGATTTGATCGAAAAAGCAACAGACCTGCCCATTCAAGGGTATTTAATCAAACCTGTTAAACGGGAAGAGCTTCATGCGGCCATTACCATTGCTCACAAGCGCTTCAGCGATATGAGCCAGCTCGTTGAGGAAAATATTAAGCTTAACAAAACCCTTGAACAGCGCAAGTTGATTGATCAGGCCAAGGGCAAGCTGATGAAGTCAGGACTTGATGAAGAGGCCGCCTACAAATGGCTTCAAAAACATGCCAGAGATAATCGACAGTCAATTTATAAGTCGGCTCAAATTGTATTGAAGTGGGCGGGATAAATAAGAGTTAGGGGGAAAACGTTAGGAGAGCCAACTGTATGCTCTTAGATGATGAAATCATCCCCTGAGTATTAAAGAAAATTTCGATAAAAAAAGCCCGTCGGCATGACGGGCTTTTTTTAATTATTAGGGCATTAGGCAACGCCCAATTTTTTTGAAATTTCTTAATTGACATCTGCTTTCATTAAAAAGTAGAGCATGGCCAGGAGGGGGCTAATTAATCCCGTGACGAATGCGATGACGACGATGATGAGTAAAGACATGTAAGATACAGTTATCATAGTTCACTTCCTTATCGATATCTTGGTCTGGCCAACGATACACCTAAAATGATTCCCAAAATTAGAGCGACCAATATGAGAATAACAATTGTTGAAACTTCAACCGTCAACATCATACAACACCTCATCCTTTTTGTATCCTTGTGTCACTCTTCTTATTCCTCAACAAGACTGACCATTCGGATATCTATTCAGTTGATAACCATCATCAAAACAGACAAAATCATTGTAAACAGGTCTGCCGCACAATTCAACGACAATTCAACGACAATTACCCGACTTTAATCTGACCTTAATGATCGGGGTGAAACATTGTTTTGCCCGCAGCCCTTTAAACGTAAAAATGGGACATAATAAGATATTTAGATCATACAGCTTTGTAAAATTGTTGTTCTCCAACAATTAATTTTGGTGACACACAGGTTTTCTGCCAATGAGCTTCTGTCAATAACTAAACACCAAATCACCAGATAGTTCCGTGAAAAAGAAGCTTAGGTGCCCGAAGCCAAGTAGCCGTCTTCAAAAGACAGGCGCCAAGGGCTTAAGTGTTCCGAAGTTTCTAAATTGAAAACCTTATTAGATATAAGCTTCGGAACCTCGAGGAAATGAAGTTTATGGCCGCCATTTTATTCAAAGCAGGAACTTCGTTTCACTTATCCTTTTAAATTGAACCCAATGCTTGTTCTAAATCACCTATCAAGTCAGCCACATTTTCAATTCCGGTAGAATAGCGAATCAGTCCCTCTGGAATCCCCATAGCAGCCCGCTCTTCGGCCGTGCACTCTACATGACTGGTCGTGGCAGGTGGCCCAACAATGGTTTCCACAGCACCTAGATTGGCTGCTCCGTGCGCATAATTTAATTGAGGCACAAACCGACGCACCGCATCAAAACTGTTGTCTTTCAGCATAAAACTCAACATGCCGCCAAAGCCGCGCATCTGCTCACTGGCCACTTCGTGGCCGCTGTGCGAGGCCAGTCCTGGATAAAACACCTCTCCTACTGCCGGATGGTTTTCCAAATAGGTCGCCACCGCCATCGCATTACTGTTTTGCTGCTTAATGCGTAATTCAAGTGTCTTCATTCCCCGTAGCAGCAAATACGCCGCCATGGGGTGTAAAGTTGCGCCATTGATTTCTCGATAGTGATAAATTTGCTCAATGAGGTCTTTAGACCCGCAAACCACCCCACCTAAAGCGTCGGCGTGTCCGCCTAAAAACTTCGTGGCGCTGTGCAGCACGAGGTCTGCCCCAAGGGCCAAAGGGTTTTGATTAATGGGAGTGGCAAACGTGTTGTCAACGACAACGGTCGCTCCTACCGCCTTCCCCGCCTGCGCCAAACGGGCAATGTTTAATATTTTGGTGGTTGGATTGGTTGGACTTTCTAGGTAAACGACATCACATCCCTTACTAATTTCTGCCTCAATTTGAGCGTGATCGGTCGTATCGCATAGCGTGACGTCAATATTGAACTTGGGTAAGAACTCTTGAAAAATAACGTTGGTGCCACCATAGGTGTCTTTAACAGAAACAACCCGCTTGCCCGGCGCCAGCAGGGTGAACAGAATGCTGTGAATGATACCCATCCCGGTAGAGGCGCTGGTGGCCGCTTCGGCTCCTTCGAGCGCTTTGATTTTGTTTTCAAAGGCATCGACAGTGGGGTTAGTATTACGGCCGTAAATATGTCCAGTCTTCTTCCCTAGCGCCACATCCAGCCACTCATCCACATCGTTGTAACCAAACGACACGCTGTGTACCACCGGCACCTGCGTTGCCCCCTGCAATAAGTAGGTCTCCTCACCTGCCCACACGCAGGCTGTCCCTGCTTGAACCTTACTTTGATTTACCATCTTCGCCTCCAAATCTGTTCCAATTTTCTTCATTATGTAAATTTCACAAAATATCTTGAAATAAACCAAGTCGGAAATGTGAAATTTACTTGGTGAAAATCAAATTTGAGTCGATTCTTTTTCAAGATGCTTCTTGATTTTCACATACTAAGAAAAAGAAGTTTGCAGGTTTCCAAAACAAATTGCAAGCAAATTTCAAATTAGGCACACTAATCAACGTCTATCAATTTTCAAATCGTTCAAGAAGTATTGACAGCGACACGGCCGTTTCATCCAAAGACGCTCCCCGCCGCTCAAGGTGTTTTTGAGCCATCTGGCGATGCTCATATTCAGCCAGGTCGGATTCTAAGATGGTGCGCAATCCACCAAAAAAGAACGCTGCATCAAGCTCATCTTCCATGAGCAAGAGCCAATCTAACAGAAGCTCGATGACCTTCATTTGGCGATCTTTGGCCACCGCCATTTGCATCGCTTGGCCATAATAGGCTAGCGCCGTAGCTTTATTACCGCGGGTGCGCGCCACGTTGCCCAGTACGTTCAGTGGATACGGCCAGCCAATCTCATCATCAAGCTCGGCATAGACGTCACAAGCGGACGCGGCTAGGCTTTGCGCCTCATCGAGCCCGCCCGAGGCGCAAAGCGCATCAGCAAGGGTGGCCTGCGTGTTGGCAATGCTTTTGGCATCTCCCAAACCAGATCGCGCCGCTAAACAGTCGCGCAAAATCTCAATTGCCTCCACATAGTTTCCTTGGGATCGAGCTAGATTACCCAGCGCGTACCGGCACATTTGCTCCCGTCGCGTATCGCCCAGTTCTGTGAAAATCTCATGAGCTTCATGAATCAGCTCAGTGGCGCGCCCATAATCACCCGTTGCCGTGAAGAGGTGAAAGCTGTCGTAAAGGCGATTGGCGTGACTTTCGGGATCGCGGGTTGGGTCACTGCTTGCTAACAAGTCGTTGGCCAGGGTTTGGGCACGGCCGTATTCACCCGCCTTAAGCGTCATCTGTAAAAATGCTCGCCGCCAAATCTCAATCGACTGCGCATCGCCGCCCCGCACAAGCAGCGGTTCCAAGTCCGACATCAGCCCCAGTGCCTCCCGAATGCGCCCCTGCACATAAATAAACCAAGCCTGCCTCAGCAAAATATCACCATACGCTTCCAGTTCCTGCCCATCCCCCTCGCGCCAATCAACCAACGCGTTCGCCGCATCGGTGTATAGCGTTTCAGCCGCTTGGTACCAGTTACGCCAGTCGTGAAACTTGCCCAGCGGGGTGTTCAGTCGCAACAGCGCCAGCGCATACCGTTCGTTGATAGCTAACCGCCAAGCCTGCACCACATTGGCGCTGTCTAAACGCCACGCCGCTAGTGCTTCATTGGTTAAATTCCGTCCTAGCGCTTTTGACCAGTGCGTAAACGTCTTAGCAAAATGATCGCAAAACTGACGCGCCGTATCGTTTCGCTCAGCGCCCCTAAGCTCTTCGTTAGCAAACTCACGTATCAATGGGTGGAGCAAAAAGCGGCGCTTGGGTTGAGCCTGGACCAATGATTTTGTCACCAAACTGGTCAACGCGTCGTATTCAACCCCCAGCGCGCTGGCCGCTTCGTCATCAAAATCGCCTTCAAACAGCACCAGTTGCGCCAGCTGTACCTGCTGAGTTGGCGCTAATAACTCCCATGAGTAGTTAAAGGCGGCTCTCAGGCTGCGCTGACGGGGCGGCAGGTTGCGAAAGGTCGTTTGCAGTGCGTCGAGCGTTTCTTCAATTCGAGCGGTAATGTTTGAAACTGTGTCGGTTCGAGTTTGTCCGGCTGCTAGCTCAACGGCCAGCGGAACATTGGCCAAGAGCTGGCACAGGGTCTCGATTTGTGCTGTTTGGTCTTCGGGCAGTGACTCACCGCGAACTTGGGCAGCGTGCTGGGTAAACAATTTAGGCGCCGAGACGTGCAAGCCATCGAGCAAAATGACCGTTTCTTCATACAGCTGGAGCGATTCACGTGAGGTGATGAGCAGACGGACCTCAGGGGCTTGCTGCAACAGGGTTTCAACTAGTCGCGTCGCCTTGGGATGAGCCAGCAAAGGTTCGTAGTTGTCGAGCACAAGTAAACATTCGCGCTCACGAAGATGGTTCACGATGACCTCATCTGGTGACAGCTCACCGCTGGCTAACAATTGCTCGTCGATACCGAGTGCATCAACCAAACGTAAAGCGAGGCGTTCTGGCTGCTCAATGCCAATGAGGGACACAAAAATTACGCCGTGGAGTAAACGGCCGTTAAAATACCGTGCCGTTGCCAAAGCCACCCGCGTTTTCCCAATTCCCCCGATGCCCGTAAGCGTTACCAACCGCTTCTCTGGTGCCAGAAGCATCGTCACGAGGGTAGAAATCTCTGCCGAGCGGCCAACCAAAGGTGAGGGGTCAACAGGTAATTGTGAAATTTGCGGGGTTGCCGTACGCAGTCGCTGACCTAGCTTTTGAGTGGCAGGAAGTGGCTCGATTCCCAGTTCATCCATCAAAATTTGCTGACATCTTTGGTACTGTTTCAACGCCGCGGTGCGCTCTCGATTGCGTAGATGCAACTCCATTTTCAGCGTGTGGGCCGTTTCGTTAAGCGGGTCGAGCTGAAGTAGCTGGGCTGCGAATTGAAGCCCTGACCGCCATTGACCCTGTCGCCGGGCGTGGCGAATAAGCTGTTGCAATCCGGTGCTGGCGAGCGCTCTCAGACGTTCCTGCTCGACCAAGCGCCATGCTTCAAACTCTGGTGAGCTGCCCCGCACCTCAAAACCGGCTAGAAACTCACCTCGGTACAGGTCAATCGCTTCTATGAGTTCAGAAACGGCCGTATTAGCCAGATCTTGCATTGGGTCGGCTTGCACCATGATCTTATTGAGCATATTTTCAAACTGCGCGGCATCATAAAAATACGGTAGCCCGTGGTCAAACCCAACGGCCTGCCGGGTCACGGTCAAATAGTCACCGGCTAGCCGTCGCACTCTGGAAAGCGCTGAGCGAAAATTGTTGTTTGCCTGTTTGGGATCGCTGTTTTGCCACAGTAAATCGATCAGCTTTTCACGGGGAATAGGGTTCGGGTGGGCCATCAGATAGACAAGAATCGCTTCGTCAACCCGAGCGGTTAAACGCTTTGGCTCGCCATCTTTTTCGATCGTTAACCCACCCAGTACGTGAATTGCCAGCATATCTACCTACTTGATCAATTCTTGATCGCGTTTGCTCTATGATAAAGACATATTTTGCCCTACACGCGGTGGCGATGCCACACGCTCGTTTTTGTATGACATTTGGTCGATAGATAATGCTAAAATTTATTTTTTTGGCCGATACTGTAGCGCCTCCGCCAGGTGGGCTGGCTGAATCGATTCGTCGTCCGCTAAATCAGCAATGGTGCGGCTAACTTTGAGAATGCGGTGGAAGGCGCGAGCGCTAAGGCCCATTTGGGCCATGGCGCTTTTCATCAACTTTTGACTAACGTCATCTAGTTGGCAAAACTTTTTGACTTCACTTGGCCCCATATCCGCATTACACTGTAGCTGGCAATCTGAGAATCGCTCAGCCTGTTTTGTGCGAGCCGTTTCCACTCGCTCTCGAATGGTGTCTGATTCTTCCCCCCGCTCCAGCGCCGTTAGTTTTTCATACTCAACGCGGGTGACTTCCACTACCAAATCAATCCGATCCATCAGCGGGCCTGAAATTTTCTTTTGATAGCGCGTTACCATCGCGTTGGAACAGCTACACGGATGCACTGGATCACCAAAGTAGCCGCAGGGGCACGGATTTTGAGCCGCGATGAGCATAAAGTTAGCTGGATAAGTCACCGTACCAGAAGCACGCGAGATGGATACTTCGCGAGGCAATCCTTCCAGCGGCTGACGTAGCACTTCAATTAATCGGTCACCAAATTCTGGCAATTCGTCGAGAAAAAGCACCCCCCTGTGTGCCAAACTGATCTCCCCCGGTCGAGGCCATGCGCCGCCGCCAACCAAACCCGCATAGCTAATAGTGTGGTGTGGTGAGCGAAACGGCCGATTTCTGATTAGTGGCTTATCATCAGGCAGCATCCCCGCCACGCTGTAAATTTTTGTCACTTCCAGTGCCTCATCCACCGACATGCGAGGCATAATGCTGGGCAGCGATTTAGAAATGAGCGTCTTGCCCGCACCAGGGGGACCGCTCATGAGGATATTATGACTGCCCGCCACCGCCACTTCAACGGCTCGCTTCACGTGCTGTTGGCCCATGATGTCCGCAAAATCGGCCGCGTAGGTGACATTCTGCTGAAACACCTCTTTAACGTTCAAATCATACGGCTTAATCGGCTTCATCCCTGTTAGATGCGCCACCAGCTCTGCTAAATTTTTCACGGGATACACTTCAACATCAGGCAAAAGAGCAGCTTCCTCTACATCTACTTCAGGCACATAAACCTTATTCAGCCCTTCTGAGCGAGCCAAGGCGGCCATGGGCAATATCCCTTTGGTATGGCGGGTGCTGCCGTCAAGGGATAGTTCGCCAATGAAGAGTGAGTTGGCTAATCGATCGGGCCAAAGCTGCTGGGAAGCGGTCAGAATGCCAATAGCAATGGGTAAATCATAGGCTGGCCCCTCTTTGCGCAAATCAGCAGGCGCAAGATTGACTGTTATTCGCTTGTTTCCAGGGAATTTTAGACCGCTATTCCGAATGGCGGCATACACTCTATCGCGACTTTCTCGAACAGCAGCATCCGGTAGGCCGACAAGATGAAAGGCGGGTTGACCTCGCGTAATATCAACTTCAACTTCTACGATATCGGTCTGCAAACCAACAATCGCACAGCTTAATACTTTAGCTAGCATACTTCTATTTGATCCTTCTCAAGGAGTTTTTGGCACAATTGTGGCGATTATAGCACAGTTTTAGTTAGGCTTAGGGGATTGATCGAAGCGATAGGTCCCTCAACAGGCTCTGGCTGTGGGACCTCTTTTCTACTGAATTTACTGTTTCAGGCGAAGCGTTAGTGCAAACTCGTTTGACCAAACATTTTGGCGTTCATCACCGCAATTGCCACAACGGAAGCTAGGGAAGCGGCTCTCGCAACGTCTTGTTCATCAAACCCATCGTTTCGCTTGTTCAACAACTGCATGGCGCCTACGACTTTGTCTTGGAACGTGAGTGGAACGCACAAGATTGATATGGTATGAAAACCAGTTTGTTCATCAATTTCTTTTAAATGATTTTGATCAACTGCTACATCATTAACATAGATTTGCTTGCCTAACTCAACGACTCTTCCAACAATACCCTGACCGACATGAACCTCAAGCTGATCTAAGATGTCTGTTTTTGTTCCGACATTGGCAAGGACTTTTAACGTGTTGTGCTGTGAATTTAGCCACCAAATTGATGACGCTTCAATATCCCAACTCTCATGTACATGCTGAATGGTGTGAGACAGTACATCTTGAATATCTAGGGACGAGGTAATTGTATGGGTAATTTCAATTAATGTATTGAGCTCCTCTAACCGGTCTGCCAACGCTTGATCTGTCTCTTGAAAAATACGCGCATTTTCAAGCGCAATGGCGGCGTAGTCTGCCAAAAAGGAAAGCAGAAACTCATCCCGCTTGCTGAGGGCAAGCGGCACGTCATGTGAACAAACGCTAAGCACGCCAACTATTTTTTTGCCTAATTTTAAAGGGACAGCCATGAGCGACTGGACTTGGTGGGCTTTGGTCACAACGATTTTTTGAGATGAATACACGGATTGACGAAACGGCCGTCCCGTCTGATAAACCTGCCCAACATCTGACCCATCAATGTCGACCCGCCAATCTGAAACTCCAGATGATCGTCTTTGTAAATCAAAAACCTGAAGCCGCGTGCCTTCTTTATTGGGAATCCAAATATGGCTACTATCTCCTTTAATCATTTCACAGGCTGCATCTTCAACCCTTTTCATGAGCGGATGTACCGATAAAAACGATGTAATGGCTTTCCCAATATCGAACAACGTTTTCATCTCATCAGACTGTCGGGTGAGCTCTCCCTTCAAACGGCGAACTTCTTCAGTTAATTTTTCATTATCGTGTTGAAGTCGTTTTTCAACCAAAGCCCGATCGATCATATTGACGATTTCATCAATAGTAAACGGCTTGACTAAATAATCTTTAGCCCCTAAACGAAACGCTTGAACGGCGCTGAGTTCTGACCCATATCCCGTCATCAAAATAACTGGAATATTGATCGACTCAAGCACCATCTCCTGAAGAATATCTAACCCCGTCATTTGAGGCAGGTGATAGTCCAGTAAAATTAAATCCGGTTGCTCTGATCGAATAAGGGCCAACCCCGCTTGACCCGTGTAAGCATACTGCACGTTGTAACCATATTCAGGCAAAACATCAGCAGCCAGATGGTCTACAACTTCGCGGCTATCATCAATTATCAGAATGCTCTCATTGCTCATACGCTACTTTACGTAATCTTCTTATTATGATATATTATGGTTAGTTGTTATGTTAACCGATTGGCATCATTTCGCTTTTTTTATCTCGTTGCCAAAGAAGGTTTTTACATTTTCAAACGATTGACAGAAAGTTTTCTAAAAAGAAACCGCCGGAAATTCTGTTAATTAACAAGTAAACCACAGGGCTTACAGCTAATTTATTTTTTACACCTTTCTGTGATTTACCCAAATAAATTATTGGTTAATTTTCTGAAATTATCAAAGTATTGCAAATTGGAGCAAGGAGACTAGGATGATGAATCGGAAGTGGGCATATTTAATTGGCAGCTTATCTGTCGTACTACTTTTGGCAAGCTGTGTAAGACCAACAGATAGAGTAGAAAACCCTAACGTTGGTGAAAATGGCGGCGTGCTCCCCACAATCGTTCCAACAACAGCACCAGCTGATGATGGGAACACGGGCTCGGATGAAGCACCAGAACCCCCAGCCCCAACTGAAATTCCCGTTGAGGAACCTGCCGATGGTGGGTCAGACGACGCAACTGGTGATACGGGTGATTCGTCTGGTGATGATGGGTCAGACAATGCTGGTGATGACACGGGCGATGACGCCGGTGACTCAACGGACGGCACTGGAGACGCAACAGATGGTGATTCGTCTGGTGGTGATGGTGAAGATGGCACCGATGGTGGTGAAGATAATTCTGGTGATTCAGGATCGACTGATGGCGACTCAGGCTCAACAGATGGTGACTCTGGTGAAGGTGAAGAAACAGATGGAGATAGTGGCGATGCAGCGACCACACCAACCGAACACGTTGTCCAAGCTGGCGAAAACCTTTATCGCATCGGCCTCCAGTACGGCCTATCCTTCCTCCAAATTGCTGAAGCAAATAATATTGCTTCACCTTATACAATTGCCGTCGGTCAAACATTAACAATCCCAGGTAGTGGTGATTCGGATAATTCAAATAGTGGTGATGAAGAAACAACATACGTTGTTAAGGCAGGCGACACGCTATACAGCATTGGCGTTGCCCAAGGCGTCAGCTGGATTCAAATTGCCGAAGCCAACGGATTAAGCGATCCAAATCGCATCTCCCCAGGAGACACATTAAAAATCCCAGTGAGCACACCGGGGCCATCTCCCCAATTTTCTCACACGGTGAAAGCGAATGAAACGTTGTATTCAATTGCTGTACAGTACGGGGTCTCATGGACGGCCGTTGCTGCTGAGAACAACATTAGCTCCCCTTACATCATCTTTCCTGGCAGTGTTTTAAACATTCCCGGAAATTAGGGGATTTGCGCGAAAGGCTTCGCGCAACTACTTTGTTTCTTCAGTTCATTTGATTTGAGCACTATAAATGCTCAAACTAGAATCAATAATTTAAAGAAAAAAAGCTCTGGCGGTTGCCAGAGCTTTTTTTTACCCGGTTGTGTCTTCGACGCTCGAATCAGCGCCGACGCGTATCACGGCTTCCATGCCCCCTTTCATTGTTTGGGATGAAGCGTACATTTGGCTTGAAGCAATAACTTGTTTGTTTGCTGCCAACAGATTGAAATAGTGTTTGCCGTTTTTAGCTACTTTTTTTTCATAGGCATCGCTATTGTTACAATTTTTACGAACCGATTCGATACCATTTTGACAGCCCGCTTTCGAGGCATAGCCTTGGCTGGCCAAAATCTGCTGTCCATTTCGCGCATACAGTCTGAAATAAAATTTATCGTTGTTTCCTTTGAATATTTGATATTTAGGGTTGTTCATGGGAAATCCTCCTACAAATTTGGTTTCTTACTCTCTCTTGATTAGTAAGGGTCAAGATATTGTTGGTCACTTATTTTGACACCTAATAGATTTAAAAGTCACGTTTTATACTTTGCTCACAGCAACTATTGGATAAATTCTAATTGAATCCACCCTAATGTACCGTCTAACGTTCTAATTTCTTGCCAAACTTCACCATTCCAATTGGCAACCCCGTTG
>JBCCFD010000086.1:0-21127 GCA_039029915.1 Chloroflexota bacterium | reverse complement strand
TCCATTCTTCGGGTGTGTCAGCTAATTCAACTGGTGGACACAAATCATTTTTTTCTTTTTCACTTTCAAAATTAGCTTCCACATAAGCAATAACAGCCGCGCTATAGGTAACGAGCGGTGCAAAAACGGCTTGGAGTGTGATGATATCACCATTAAAGACTGGTTTTACCGATTCACCTACAAACACTACGGCCCTTGCGGTGCAGTCGATGTAAATGGTACTAGGAGGAGAGGTCACAGTTTCCCCCGATTGCATGACCATTGTATCGGCCTCTAATCGGGCAACCCGTTGTCCACGAATGATGTCATTGATACGCTGTAGTTGTTTAACTTCCCCTTCTGAAATCGTGGCATAGTGAAACATCGTTGGCCAAACTGATGCATCAATTCTTAGCATCGTGCCAGCTTTTTCCATTCGCTCAAACAAATCTTGAACTGAGGTCGCATCGCGCATCGCTTCGATGTTGTCAGCAAATCCACCGGTTGATTTTTCAAAAAAGGCAGCTCCGGGCTGAGTTGAAGCGCGATTAATCAACCAGGAGTCTCTAGGGCAAATCCAACTAATATCATTTGGATTGGCTCCATTATCAAGTAGCCAAACGATTGAATCCATAGCCGTCTTGCCACCACCCAGAATTGTAAAATGATTATATTGAGCCGCTAAGCGAGGTAAATCATTAGGGGGAACACAGGTAACACCTTCATTTACATCAAATTTACGTTGATGCATCGAAGGGACTGTCGTGTTATAAAACGTACCATCGACGGTCTTTTTGCCTACTGTTACTGAATATTTTTCGTCTGATAGCAGTGAGTGAAATTGCCCATCCCCCACATAGTTACACATAGGAAAGTATTGCACTCGCCCAGACGGTAAAAACCGTTCGCGCATCAGTTTTTCAAAATAGGCTGAGATTTCAGGGCCAGAGGCCAATTCATAAAATCCCTTGTTTGAACCACTATCATCAATGCGATTACTACCAAGATCAGTTGAGGCAACGCCATAAAATGATGACGGTTGGTGTAATCGGACAAATGGATAAGCGTCATTCCAATGACCTCCTGGCATATGATGACGGTCTACCATCAAAAAGGTGGCATCTGTTTCGTCCAGCATTGTATCTACAAAAGTCATGCCAACGGCGCCTGTGCCGATGACGAGGTAATCTGCTTCTAAATTTTTCATGTTGCTAAGTATAGGAAAAGATTGATGTTACGCCAGTGGAGAAACGGCCGTTTGGTAAATGACAAAAAATCGTTTGAAATGGATTTGGTTCGAAGCTTTCTGTTTCCTTGAGATTCGGCACTATTATTCAAAGCAGGAACTTTGTTTCACTTAACAGTATGGCAACAAAAATGCTTAATGACAAAATAAGCAATTCAACAAAATTAGAAGGAACAATGAGTTTATCTAAGGGTTTACGCTAACTCAATCTCGCTAATGCGGACACAGCGGCTGTAGTGTTCCCGACCTTCAACCTTTTTCATGGGCAGTTCAACATCATTTGAGCAAACACCATTTGCAAATTTACAGCGCGGGTGGAAGCGACAGCCAGTTGGCCATGCAGAGGGGGGAGGAACCAAACCATCAATAACTGGCAGCTTTCCTTCTTCGCCTCGACCATGATGCGGCAAGGTCTCTAGCAGTGCCTTTGTGTAAGGATGTTTAGGATTTTCAAACACTTCCCGCACATCACCTGTTTCAATCACCTCGCCAGCATACATCACGGCAACGCGATCAGCGACCTCAGCCACAACGCCTAAATCATGCGTAATGAAAACAATAGCCACGCCAAGCTTGTCCTGCAGATCTTTGAGTAGATCGATAACTTGCCCTTGAACAGTTACATCTAGCGCGGTCGTGGGTTCATCCGCAATCAAGACGCTTGGTTCGCAGGACAGCGCACGAGCAATCCCCACACGTTGGGCCATCCCACCTGAGAACTGGTGCGGATACTCATTCATACGCCGCTCTGGATCAGGCACCTGAACAAGCCGCAACAGCTCGGTTGCTTTTGCCCACGCTTGGGTCTTACTCAGCCCGAGATGGGCCTGAATCGGCTGAATGAGCTGCTGGCCGACTGTCAAAACGGGATTCAGGGAAGCGATTGGCTCTTGAAAGATCATGGCGATCTCTTTGCCGCGCAGTTTGCGAAGTTCATTTTCTGAAAGGTTGGTAACATTACGGCCGTTTAAATAAATACTGCCGGCCGTAATTTGCCCCGGAGCTGGCACAATGCCCATTGCGGCCATCACCGACATACTCTTGCCCGACCCAGATTCACCAACAATCCCCAGCGTTTTGCCGGGCAGCACCGCGTAATTAATATCTTTCAGGATCGTAACAGACTCCCCGCGAGGGGTTGGAAACTTCACTTCGATATTTGATAAATAAAGGGACGCCTTATCAATAACATTCTGATTAACATGTGTGTCCCCATTAGTCGGCTCAGTTATTTCCACCCTCGCTACAGTCGTGAGTTGGTTGCTAGTAATATCCTGTCCGAGCGCATCGCGAAGGCCATCTCCTAAAATATTCCAAGCCAACACAGACAAAGCAATTGCTAAGCCAGGCGGCACCGATAAAAATGGGTTTGTCGCCAAAACAGTCCGTGATTCAGCGAGCATCCGGCCCCAGCTTGGTTCACTAAGCGGTACCCCAACCCCAAGGAAGCTAAGCCCCGCTTCGATCAAAATCACCGCGCCGAACAGAAGCGAGGTTTGAACAATCAGAGGAGGGGCTATATTTGGCAAAATATGTTTAAAAACAATCGTCCGTGTGGACAAACCACCAACGCGTGCTCCGTCTACGTAAAGCTCTTCCCTTTCTGCAAGAACAACACCACGAGCCAACCGAGCAAATCGAGTTGAAAGAACGATTCCCACGGCCATCATTGCATTCAATAAGCCATTCCCCAAAATAGCGATCACCCCAAAGGCGATCAAAATCCCCGGTAATGAAAAGATAATATCAACGACCCACATGACCCAGCGATCAAAACTGCCTCCGTAAAAGCCCGCCAGCATCCCAACGGGTAATCCGAGAACAAGCGCGATAGCGACGCCTAGGAGCGAAGCCTGTACTGAAATCCGCGCGCCATAGATCAGACGAGAGTAGGCATCTCGACCTAACTCATCTGTTCCTAAAATATGATCAGCCGGATTCTGGCAGGAAAATACATTTTCATTCGATAGGAAGAATGGTTGGCAATACGTGCTAGAGAAATCAGCAGAATCTTTGGTGTACGGCATGAGCTGATCACGAAAGATGGCTACAAAAACCAAAAAAAGCAGAAAAATAAGCGATACAATCGCCATACGCTGTTTACGAAAACGCTGCCAAAAGCGGTCAAATTGGGAAAGTGATTTTTCTTGTGGTGATGTTATCGACGCCATTTTAAGAAACCCGTACCTTTGGATTTAACAGCCCATAAATGATGTCAATGAACATATTCGCGAAGATAATAAAAGCGGCGACGACAACCACGCCACCCTGTACAAAAATGACGTCTTGCTGCTGAACGGCCGTTGCCAACTGCTTACCCATTCCAGGCAAAAAGAACACGCTTTCAACAATAAAAGCCTGCCCAACAACGACGGCTAAGCGAAAACCAATCACCGTCACAACAGGAATCATCGCATTCTTTAAGGCATGGCGCACAACAATTTGCCAGCGGCCAAGCCCCATCGCCCTTTGGGCACGGATATAAGAAGATTGCAACACATTCGCCATCGAACTTCGCATTTGTCTGGCAATAAGCGCGGCTGATGGAATACCCATTGCTAAGCTAGAAAGCGTGATACTTCGCAACCATTCGGTCGGACTTTCAGAAAAGGGGGTATATCCAATAACTGGGAATAGTTCCCACCTCACCCCCAGAAAAATAGCCAGCAACATCGCCAACCAAAAAGAAGGTAAAGCAACTGTAATTGAAGCACTAAAAGTTGATGAACGGTCAAGCCAGCTACCTGGTTGAAGGCCCGCCACAATTCCTAAAATGAGCCCCAAACTCACACCAACAATCATACCTCCCAGAACAATGGATGCTGTAACAGGCCACGATTCACGAATAAGGACAATGACAGGGGATGAAAAAAATAAGGAATCGCCCAAATCACCCCGAACTGCATTACCAAGCCAATCAAGGTATTGGACAAAGAAAGGTCGATCTAAGCCCATTTCTGCTTCGAGTTCAGCTATTGCTTCTGGGGTTGCACCCGCATCTAAAATAATCCCAGCAATGCTCCCCGGCATTGCTTGCACCATCGCAAACGCAAGTATCGTTATGACTAACATCAGAGGAATGGTTGTAAAAACACGGGTGAGGATGAGTCTTAACATATCAATCTTCTACGAAAAATGAGGAATGCGTGGCCAATCTCTTGATTAGCCACGCACATTCTATCAGCAAACTCAACAATAAGTCTAGCTAAATAGGACCAAATGGATTGCCTAGATAAGCTTCTAAGTAGAGAACAAAAAGTATCTTGAAAATAGCTTCGCCTAAGTTTTTGTTCTCCTAAAAGTAATTTTCATTGCCCTGCTTTATAGTCAAGGTATTTTTTGAAAATTACTTTTACTCACCATTTTAGCCTTTAGATTCAACTATTCTCTTAACAAGACATCACCAATATAGTAGGTGCCAGGATAGATAAAGCGAACCTGCACACCAGATACGTTGTTTGGATTGAACTGAACAGGACTTGAAGCCCAGCCAAGGTGAATAATGTACCCTCGTTCAGCTGAAAGCCGTGCGATTTCAGCATAAATCGGTTCAGCTTCATCCAATGGCAACCCTACCGTTTGAGCATAGAGGTCTTCAATTTCTTGATCAACGTGGCCAAATGGGTTCAGGAAACCACCTTCAAGCAGACGATTTTCAACGAAATGTTTAATATGGCGTTCGTTGATTGGGCAAATACCCATGGCAAAGTCACCTTCACCTTGGGTGCACGCACCAAAGATGTTGTTAACTTCAACAATATTTAGCGTAATACCAAGGGGTTCCCAAGATGAGGCAAAGAAAGCATTACGAGGGTTAAAGCCACCAAATGATGGCACATCAACGGTAAAGGTTGGGTTACCAGCTTCAGCCATCAACTCCATCGCCTTATCCATATCAAACTCAAGGTTTTCAATGTCTTCACTGAAGGCGTAGCCACCTGGGAGCGCGTGTTGGGTTGATTTAAAGCCAACATTGACGACTTGCCAATATGCATCACGATCAACAGCGTATGCCATCGCTCGACGAACGCGTTCATCTGCTAATTCTGGAACGATGGTGCCAGTACGGTCCAAAATGTGCATGCTCCAACCTACCGCTGGTGACAACGATGTGATCATCCCGGCTTGTTCCATCTGAGCAATCAATGGCAAAACACTCACCTGTGTTGTATCAAACTCGTCTGTCAAGATACCATTCACATGAGCGGCTTGGTCCGTAATCATTGAAATTTCAAAGCGAGCCACTGGCTGAGCATTACTATTCCAATAGCTTGGATTGTAGTCATAGGCCATAAAGGTATTGTCTGGGTTTGAATCATCAGCGTTGTAAATGTATGGACCTGTACCTACAGGACTATTTTCAGAAACTGTATCAAAAACAGCTGGGGAGATTTGCTTACCAGAAAAACGTGACAAGGTGAGCAGTACTGTACCGTCAAATTGACTGTAGTTAAAGCGGACAGTCAGGTCATCAATTGCTTCAGCTGACTCAACGTTACGTAAGAAACCACGGTTTACTGGGTGCCCAACTTCTTTGACGCGGTCAAAGTTTGCCACAACCACGCTTGAATCAAACGGTGTACCATCGTGGAAGGTGACACCTTCACGCAAGAAGAAGGTAACACCTGATTCGTCTTCTTCCCAACTTGTTGCCAACTCAGGGATAAATGATTGTCCGTCATTCGCTTCACGTAAGAGTCCTTCATAAACTGGGTTTAGGTACTGGAGCGAAATGGTACGTTGATCTTTATGGGGGTCCCAGTTCAGGAAATTTACTGAATGGGCATGGCGAAGTGTGCCTTCGGGGACATATTCAGGAACGACTTCTACAACTTGCGTAACAACAACTTCGGTTTCAATTTCTTGTAGTTGAACAACTTCAACTTCGCGAGTGACTTCAACTTGTACTTCGACTTCCTCTACAACGGTTTCTGTTTCAGTGACAACCCTCGTCACTTCCACAACTTGTGGTTCTGATGAACAGGCGACGATCACCAAAGCCAAAACTAAGCTGAAGATCAAGAGCTTTAACGGCCGTAAATTTTTCATTTCCTTCTCCTAAGTGAATAAATTTTGCAACCTTTTTGATTACCAAACATAATTATAAAAACGATTTTCAGGTGCTATCATGAATCGAAAAAAGATTTTGATGTTAGCTGAGAAGATTTTTTTCGTTCACTAAGTAAACAGAAAGCCATTACCGGACTATAATTCAAGTAATTTCTTACAGTTTACCTAAGTAATTTTCAACAAATATCTTCAATATAAAATTGGGCAATGAAAATTACTTTCAGGAGAACAAAAACCGATATGGAGCTATTTTATTTCAAAATACTATTTGTTCTCCAATTAACTAAACCGATTTAGAAAAAACATATCATGACTTTATGATTAGGTCAAATCTCTATCAAGAAAAATCGTATTTATTTTGAAAACAGGTATTTTTTTACATGAATTTTGCAGATTCTGCCTAATTCCAAGCTGATTCAAACAATTTATTTACTAAAACGGTTAAGTGAAACGAAGTTTCTGTTTTGAATAAAACGAGGGCTGCAACTTCGTTTCGTAACCGTTTTTGGACTCCTAAACCTAGAAAACAAACTATATGAACATTTTCGATTTCTTAGAAAAACACCAAATTAAATACACGAAGGTTGAGCATCCCCCCGTTTATACGGTGGCTGAAGCGCAAGAAAAGGTGCCTCCAATCGCAGGCGCTGAAACAAAAAACCTCTTTGTTCGCACGCGCAA
The DNA here is from genome assembly GCA_039029915.1 of Chloroflexota bacterium. Lineage (GTDB taxonomy): Bacteria > Chloroflexota > Anaerolineae > Promineifilales > Promineifilaceae > QQUD01. Next base: position 14,151 of record JBCCFD010000086.1, on the reverse strand, counting down.
AAAGGACCGGCACCTTTTAGTTGTTGTTGGGTATGAAAAAAGCGTCGATCTTAAAGGATTGTCAATCGCCCTTGGTGTCAAAAAACTAGGGTTTGCGTCCCCTGAAGGATTAAAGACTTATTTGGGCATTGAACCAGGGTCAGTAAGTCTCTTGGCAATTGTGAATGATACAGATACGGCCGTTGAAGTCATCGTTGACCAAGCTGTCTGGGAAGCAGAGCGCCTCAAATGCCATCCGCTTGTTAATACCAGCACGCTATCAATCGCCCGCAGCGATATTGAGCAAATTTTCAAAATTACCAATCACACCTATTCCGTTATCGATGTGCCACAGCGTACTGCCTAAACGATCAATCAAAAGGAACAATGGTTGGCATTTTGCGAAAGAAAGTAGATAAATAGTTGAAGGATTAACCGGTCCGAAGTTTCCATACGGAAAACCTTGTTAAATACAAGCTTCGGAACCTTGAGGATACGAAGTTTATAGCCGTCGTTTTTTTCAAAGCAGGCTCTTCGTTTCACTTAGGAGGAATGATGATATGAACCGAGAAGAACAAATTATTGATTACAACTATGCAGACTTTGATATGAATGCCTTGGCCCACGTCATGAAGTGGGTCAAGCATCAACCATCGGTGGGTGAAAAGGTACCCGATTTCCCCATTTGGCTGTTAACCGAGGATGAAGCCAATCCGCTGGAGGAGACGACATTAACGGCCGTTCTCAAGCAAAACCCCCTCACCATCGTCGAATTTGGAAGCTTTACCTGACCATACTGTGGGATGGCGTCGCCATCCATGAATGAGTCTGCTGAAAAATTAGCTGAACCCGGCGTTGGCTCGATCTTTCTCTACACCCATGAAGCCCATCCGGGTGAAAATGTACCTCATCATCAAACAATGGATGACAAAATTCGCGCCGCTCGGCTTCTACAGTCCCACTACAGCGTGACGCGCCCAATCTACCTAGATGATATCGCGGGTGACCTTCACATCGCTTACGGTGGTCGCGCCAACATGACTTGGCTCATCAATAAAGCGGGCACCGCTCTCTACCGTTCAGACTGGACGGATGCAAAGAGCGTGGAAAATGCGGCCGTTTATTTCCTAGAAGTCATCGCCCGCCGCAAAGGACGTGAAAAGCTGGCCCCGTTCCGCGTTGAGCGGATTGACTATCGAAATGTCGATAAAGAAAAACGTTTGGAAGGGCTCGCTGCAGCAGGCCAAAAAGCAGTTGACGACTGGGTGAACCTATACGAGCAAGATAAATTATTCTTTAAACCCGGCAACGATCCGGGGGCCTAAGTGGAACGAAGCTTTTAGCAATCTTTTTGTTCAAGGCTGAACCTTCGTTTCACAGAATTCGGACTTTATACTATGTTCCCCAAACCAAACTTTCTAGTCATTATGACTGACCAGCACTGCTATGACCAGCTAGCCTGTCATGGCAATAAGGTCGTTAAAACACCCAATATTGATAAATTATTCTCTCGCGGCACAAGCATAAACGGCATGTACACCGCAACGCCGATGTGTATGCCCAATCGGCAAGCATTTTTAACCATGCGGATGAATTCCGTGAACGGCAGCCACAGCAACGGCGTAGCGCTCGATCTAGACAGCAATACATTTCCTGAGCTACTGAGAGCGGCCGGGTACCGCACAGCCCTAATTGGCAAATCTCATTTGCAAAATATGACGGAAGGCCCCCCATTCCAAACCGCTGAAGTAGCGCCAGACGGGAAAACTGCCCCTCCCGATGCCTTAAAGAATGCCGACAAGTCAGCGCTGAAATACCACACGGCTGCTTACAAGCAAGAACGCCCGCAACAGTGGCAAGAGACTACCTTTGAGCCAGATACTCCTTACTATGGCTTCGATGATCTAATTCTTGCTTCACATCACTTTGAAGTGGCAGGGTTCCACCACAAGCGGCACCTCGACAGCCTTGACCCAGCCATTGCTCAGCGTGCAGGGCGCGAAAACGCTGTTAAAAGCAGCCCCCACAATCCAATTACATTCGCCTCAGCAATCACGCCCGAAAATTATTCAACCCGTTTTATTGGGGATGAAACTGCTAACTGGTTGGAACAGCACAGCCAAGCGCGGGCTGAAACCCCTTTTTTCCTTTGGTGCTCAATAACCGACCCGCACACACCTTGGACACCGCCTGAAACATACTATGATCTGTATGATCCGGAAGACGTGATACTACCCGATTCGTTCTATGAATCCCCTCGCACGCAAACAACGTTGCTCAACGCCGTGTATGAAAACGAACGCAGCGGCAAGCGGAAACCGCGCCTGCCGTTTATGACCAACGAAGCAGAGGCGCGGCGGATCATTGCCACTGCTTACGGCATGATTACGTTTATTGACGAGGTGGTAGGAGACTTGATTGCCAAGCTGGAGGAAACGGGCCAAGCTGACAACACGGTTATTATTTTTACCAGCGATCATGGCGACTATATGGGCCAGCATGGACTCTTTTTAAAAGGGCCAGCCCATTATCAATCGCTGATAAAAGTACCTTTGATATGGTGTGATCCACTGCCGCAGTACAATCGCGGAGCAGTAAACACTCTAGCCAGTTATATCGATATTGGCCGTACCATACTCGACCGTGCTGACCTGTGGCCCTATCACGGTGCTCAGGGGCGCAGTTTATTACCGCTGCTGGCTGGTGAAATCAATACGCATCGACAGCGCGTGCTTGTTGAGACAATTTCATTTTCTCCTCAATTTGAGCTACCAATTTGGGCCACCGTGCGAACCTTAGTCACGGATCGATATCGGCTTACCATTTACACACATCAAGATGAAGGAGAGCTGTACGATTTAGCCGCTGATCCTGAGGAGATCGTCAATTTGTGGCACGCAGCAGATCATGCTTCAATTAAATCAGATCTCTTGTTCCAACTCGCTCAAGAAATGGCCTCACTAACCGATACGGCTCGACTTCCAGCCCGACTTGCCTAAAGCGTGTGCCTTACACTTGGAATCGTTTGTTAGCGCTTTAGGTGCTGCAGGGACTGTCCATTTGAGAAAGATTATTATGGTGAAACATATTCCTCATGATGGTGTGATTCAATCTCCCGGCAGGGCAGATGAAGAACCAAGTTAAGGAATCAATTATGAAAAATAAAAATTCAACCCTTCACCTTTGCCCATTTTTTCAGTACGAGCCTGACGTTGGGCTGGCATTTGAACCAAGGGAACATGATTGGACAAAAATAGAATATTGGGAAATGATTGCCAAATGGGCCGAACACGGCCGTTTCGATGCCATCTTTTTTGCTGATTTTTGGGGGGCTGCCCGTGATCCCATTAGCATACATCATGGAAAAAACTTTCCCATGCTTGATCCTCTGCTGTTAGTATCTCGCCTATCAGCCGTCGCAAAAAATTTAGGCTTTCTCGTGACCATGTCAACCTCTTTTTACAATCCATATATGGTGGCCCGAAAGCTGCAAACGCTCAATCACATCACCAATGGTCGCATCGGTTGGAACATTGTCACATCGGTCAATCAGAAAGAAGCCGATCAGCTTGGCATGACCCTACCGGGCCACGATGAGCGCTATGAGCGGGCTTATGAGTATGTCGACCTAGTTAAAAAACTTTGGGCATCTTGGGAACCAGACGCCGTCGTCAATGATTACGACAACAATCAGATTAGTGACGTTGAAAAGGTGCACCAAGTCAACTTTGACGGACGCTGGTTTAGGTCAGCAGGCCCGCTCGCCGTTCATCGTCATCCAGCCGGGGACCCAGTCTTAGTGCAAGCTGGCTCATCCCCTGAAGGAATGGCATTTGCTGGAACACATGCTGAAATCATTTTCAGCCCGGGGGGGCCAACACCGGTTAAGAAAGAGCGAGTGGAAAAACTGCGGGCTGCCATTTCAAACGCGGGGCGCGATCCCCAATCCGTCAAAATTATGTTTCCAATCGGAGGCTGTGTGGCCAAATCACGTGCGGAGGCTGGGGAACGTGCGGAGCAGATTGCGGCGAGCATTCCTGATGAGGTTGGTTTAAGTACGGTGGAAGGGTTATCGGGGTTTGACCTATTAAAGTATCCGGTTGACACTAAAATAAGCGAGATTCTCGGAGAGGTATCTGGCGTTCAGGGCCTGTTCAACATGGCAGCTAAAAAAGGGTTCACAATTCTCGATACAGCCCGGTTTATTACGAATCGAGTCTCAGACGACCGATTTGTCGGAACGGCAAGCGACGTGGCGGACGGTCTTGAAGCAGAAAACGAAGCGGTTGGTGCAGATGGCTATATGTTACGGGCCACGTACTTTGCCCCCCACTATGTGCGGGATATGGCAACGATGCTGGTGCCCGAGCTACAAACGCGAGGTCGGATGCGGACATCTTATGAATCTAAGACGCTACGAAGCTACTTAGCGTAGTGTAAAACGCCTATCCTTTCAAGAGAATAATTTGCTTAAGAATGGCATCAGCATAGCGTTGGATCAGCTCATTTCGCAATTTTTCAGGTACATTGCGCAAATTTGTGTTTGGTTCTAAAAACTCAATTTCACTTAAAATCGGACCATTCTCATCTGTAAACATGTCTACACGAACCCGCGGGATTGCTTGTAAACCATATTTTTCACAAACAAACAACAAGATACGGTTCGCAAAGTCGAGCATACCGTCAGGCAAATCACGCTCTCCGACAAATATTCTGTCTAGTGACACATCTTGGCGGAACCCTCCCGGTTTTTTAACAGCATGACTCAGCTCGTCATTAAAAAAAGTAAGCGAGTATTCTCCGGATTGAACAGCTCGTTGATAAATTTGAATAATTCCACCTTGATTATCTGTATCAGAAAGAATCTCAAGAAACGTACCATTTGCGATTGAAGCCTTAGTTAAAAGTATATTTTCATGCTGACTAGCGACTAAATATTCAGCATCAATCCTACTGTACAAATAAGTCATTCGGCCATCGGCAGAGCAAGCTGGCTTCAGCACAAGGTCCGCTTCCAACCAAAGAGACTCATCCTCAGAATTTTGCCGCTCGATTTTTTCAATTTGGTTGGTCAAATATTCGTGTTCTAACTGATTCAAATTGAATGCATTTGCAAACCTAGAATTATAAAGTTCATTTGATATGTGGGCAGGGATAAAAAATCGCGTAGGAACAATAGACCCAGTTACACTTGGTTTCTCTCCAAATCGTTCCAAAAGAGGCAACATAATATCGTATTTACGCACAGCGTGTTTCAATAACCGCTTATCATTGATTAGCCTGCTCTTGCCGTCGATTTCACAACTATCCAACCAATTGAGAAATCGATTCGGGTCATAATGAAAATTCCATGTAGTACTAATAAAAATAGCATCAAAGATAATGGGATCAAAAGGAATCTCCCAATCAACGATACTTACATTATGCCCTCGTCGAGCTAACTCTAGGCGCAACCAGTTATCATCTGGCCAATAATTTCCCGACTGGGCGAATTTTCCATATGCCACAATTGCAATCTGATAGCTCATTTTTAATTTCATCCTACTATTTTGTAAATGTGTTTAGGTGTTCCAATCAAATTTTGAAGAGAGAATTCAAGCAGTTATTATAACTTCTTAACGCAACTGAGATCGATGAAATAGAACCCTATCTTTTGAATTTGCCAAAAAGAGGCAAAAACTCTCAAACTCATTTACTCTAAGAGGGTATCCGCAATGACCACTGAACAACAACAAACGGCCGTATTTCCCAAAACACGATCCTATAACAAAACCATCGCTGAACGCTTACCGCTTGACGATCAACAAGCGTTTGAAGATGCCAGGCGGGGTTGGCTCGGATCATTCCCAAAAGGGGGCATCAAACGTCCGGATGGACGTACCGCATGGGACATTAGTTGGTTTGATTTTCAACATGGCTCAAGTCCAGATAGCGTCAACCCGTCGCTCTGGCGTCATGCCCAGCTAAACAACATTGATGGCCTCTTTGAGGCCTGTGATGGCGTTTGGCAAACGCGAGCCGGTGACTACGCCAATATGACCATAATTCGCGGCAACACCGGCTGGATTATTGTGGATCCGCTGATTGCTAGAGAAACCGCAACGGCTGCTTTAGAGTTAGTGAATACTACCCTAGGCGCTCGGCCGGTCTCCGCTGTGCTGGTGACCCACTGCCATCCAGACCATTTCGCGGGCATTCGGGGCGTGGTTGGGGATGATCCAAACCAGTTCCCCCCTATTTATGTGCCAGAAAATTTCACCGAAGCGGCCGCATCTGAAGGCATCATGGCCGGAACCGCAATGTTTCGGCGCTCGATGTTTCAATTTGGTGTGGGGCTTCCTCCAGGGCCAGCTGGTAAAATAGATGGCGGCATAGGCAAAATGCCAGCCCAAGGCACCCGTACTTTTGCTGCGCCATCCCACTTTATTCGTAAAACAGGTGAAATTCATATCATCGATGGCGTCACGTTTGAGTTTCAAATCGCTTCGGGTACTGAAGCACCGGCTGAATTTACATTTTTACTTCCCGAACACAATCTGCTTTGTATGGCTGAAGTGTGCACCCAAACTATGCACAACCTTTTGCCACCCCGCGGGGCAGAGGTTCGTGATCCGCTTCTTTGGGCAAACGTTATCGATGAAGCGCTGGTTCGATTTGCGGAGCGGGCCGATGTGCTCATCAATTCACACAACTGGCCCGTTTGGGGAAAAACGGCCGTTTACGACTACCTCGCTGAACAGCGTGACATCTATAAATACACCCACGACCAAACGCTCCGACTCGCCAATCTGGGTTACACCCCTGACGAAATTGCCGCCTCACTTGAGGAACCCGAGTGGCTATCAACTCGTTTCCACGCTCGCGGCTTTTATGGGTCACTTTCTTTCAATGCCAGAGCAACCTATCAGCGCTATCTCGGATTTTATGACGGCAAGCCCGTCAACCTCAATCCACTGCCACCAACCAAGCTGGCAGCGCATTATGTTGAAGCGCTAGGTGGTGTTGAGAAAATAATTGCCCTGGCTCAGACTGCAATCGAAAATGACGATTTGCAGTGGGCCTCAACACTGCTTAATCACGCCGTTTTTGCCGGTGAAGCAACAAGCCGCGTAAAAACTTTGCTAGCCAACGTTTATCAAAATCAGGGGTTCCGCTGTGAATCAGGCATTATGCGCAACGTTTATTTGAAAGGAGCACACGAACTCGAAAATGGGGTCAAGCCACTGGCGACTTTTGGCGCTGGTCGAAACAAGGATTTGGCTGCCGCTTTGAGCCTTGAAGATTGGTTTAACATTATTGCCGTTCGCCTCAACCCCGACCGGGCACGTGGGATTCACCTTGCTATTCGATTCCAAGTGGATGAGCGTCTTGCCCGTGTTGAGGTGAAACGCCAAACGGAGACTGTACGCACGGGAACTGCTGCTAAAGTGGGCGACGTCGATGCAAACGTCCACCTCACTCTGGAGCAGTTAGAGATGTTGTCGAATCATGCTTTAGATTTAGATACGGCCGTTGCCAAAGATATTCAAATCACAGGCAGTCGGGAAGTGGTTCAGCAGTGGGTTGACCTGCACGATAGCTTTGACCTCTGGTTTAACATCGTCACACCGTAACTAGTCGTGGCTATTATGTATCAATTGAAATTAATTTCAGCAAACGCAGTGCTTACATTCTCCTGAGTAAAACCTTGATACCTTCACTTAACCGATTCAGAGAAAAAAAGCCTTTGCCGCAACAAAATTTCAGTTGTTATCGTCAAAAAGAGATTTATTTTTCTTTTTTCGGCCAGGCTCTTGCAATTTTTTACACTTTTTGACAGAAATGCTTGACTTCCCTAGAATTCGTTTACTAAAACGGTTAAGTGGGAGTATCAAGGTTTTCAATTTAGAAGCCTCGGAACACTTAAACTATTCCAATAAATTCATACTTTATGACAACAATTTACGACATTGCCAAAAAAGCTGGCGTTTCACCCGCCACCGTGTCAAATGCCTTTAATCGCCCTGAGCAGATGAAAGCTGAAACGCGTCAACGAATTTTGGCAGTTGCTGATCAGTTGGGATATCGACCTAACGTGGCAGCCCAAGCTCTTGCCCGAGGTAAAACACAAATGGTGGGGCTACTAGTTTCTGATATCCGGGTGCCCATTATCTCAAATGTGGCTAGAGGTATTGAAGACAAGTTAGCTGAAGAAGGATATCTACCCATTATTGCCAGTACCGACGGTGATTCTGATAAAACCCTAGAGCTTTTAAACAATCTTAATCGGTATGGGACATGTGGCTACATTATTGTTCCAGCCCGATACGGCGTTTCATCTGAGGTGATCAACAAGCTTTAATCACTCCAACAATCAGGTACCCCGACCATCGATTCAGGCCACGATATTGTCACTGAACGCATCAATAATATTAATATGGGCAGTCAGGCTGCCTCAAAAGAGCTGGTGCAATATTTGATTAACATGGGACATCGGGATATCGGGTTTATTACGTCTTACTATTCAAAGGGACTAGCCATTCGACGTTGGCTCGGTTTTCAAGAAGCCATGCTTGAGAATCAGGTTCCAATTCGGCCTGAATTGATTATTGAAGCAGAATATACACCTCAAGCAAGTTTAACGGCTATGGAAAAGTTAATGACGCTTGAACAGCCACCAACGGCCGTATTTGCCATGACTGATATTTATATGCGCGGGATTATTGATTACATCGCCAAATATAACGTCAATGTACCCAAAGATCTCTCTGTCGTCTCATTTGACTATCAAGCGCTGGCCCAAAGAACAACACCGGCTGTCACAAGCATTGTGATCTCAACCTATGAATTAGGATGGAAAACCGCTGAGATGTTTATTGACATCATGAAAAATCCCATTGTCAAAGCCCGACATGAAAGCCTCCCTTATAAGCTCGAAGTTCGAGATACAACAGGACCGCCAAGGGGTTAAAAATATTGGTCATCGTGCCAATATGACAAGTGCAGTTTTCCAGAAGTGTCTAGCAAATTATGATATAAACAATCCGGAAAATTGCTGACTGTTTCGCTCAACTAAGCCTTATGCAAACTTATCAAGCGAAATATTAGCATCACCAAACTATGAGCATTAAAAATATACTCTTTATTATGTGTGACCAGCTCCGCTGGGATTATCTGTCCTGCTACGGTCACCCTCATTTACAGACACCCCACATCGACAAGCTGGCCTCGCAGGGCGTTATGTTTGATCGCGCTTATGTGCAATCGCCACTCTGTTGCCCTTCTAGAGCCAGTTTTTACACAGGTCGGTACATGTCCTCCCACGGGGCGAGCGTTAACTTTGCCAGTTTACGACCGGACGAGTTAGGGATTGGAGATTATCTAAAACCTCTAGGCGTGCGAACAGGATTAGCCGGCAAAACCCACTCTTTCCCAGATATTAAAGGAATGGCCCGACTAAGCATCGAATTAGAGTCTCCACTTGGCAAACATTTAGCAAATATTGGGTTTGAACCCTTTTGGCGGGACGATGGCCTGCATCCAAACGATCAGCGCAGTGAAAACATTGCGTATAATCGGTATCTACGCGAAGTAGGTTATGAAGCCCAGAATCCTTGGAACCAGTTTGCCAACGGCACTATCGATGAAAATGGCGAATGGCTCAACGGCTGGTTCTTGAAGGCTGGCGATTATCCAGCAGATATTGAAGATGCTCATTCTGAAACGCCTTATACAACAAGACAGGGTATGGCCTTTATCGAAGATGCTGGAGACAATCCATGGTGCCTTCATTTAAGCTATATTAAGCCACACTGGCCCTATATCGCCCCACCCCCTTACGACAGCATGTATGATGAAACCCACTTTCTCCCTAGGATTGCCACTGAGGAAGAGATGGATGAACCGCATCCTGTATTTGAAGCGTTTACTCAGATTCAAGTGAGCCGAGCCTTTCAACGCCCTGAAGCGAGAGCAGCCGTCATGAAAGCTTATATGGGTTTGATTAAACAAATTGATGACCAAATTGGGACACTGATGACGTTTTTAGAGTCGCGCAATCAGCTGGCGAACACGCTTATTGTGTTTACAAGTGACCATGGGGATTATTTAGGGGATCATTGGATGGGGGAAAAATCGTGGTTCCACGAGCCATCGGTGCGCGTGCCGTTAATCATTGTTGACCCGACTCAAGCTGGGGACACGACGCGAGGCACACGCTGTGATGAATTGGTTGAGGCGATCGATTTAGTACCGACTTTCGTAGATTATCTTGGCGGTGAAATTCCTAAGCATCGTTTGGAAGGGCGCTCTTTACGGCCGTTACTGCAATCCAGCACGCCCCCAACCGACTGGCGCACCTTTGCGGTCAGTGAAACAGACTTTGCCGATCGGGGTGTCAAATACATTCTGGATATCCCGCACAGTGAATGCAACGCCGTCATGATATGCACAAAGCAATGGAAATACATTCACGTCGATAACTACCGCCCCATTTTATTCGATTTGGAAAATGACCCCGATGAAATGAAGGATTTGGGGGCTGATGAAGCATATACGGCCGTAATCCACCAAATGCAGCAGCACCTCATTACCTTTTTCCTGCGCCGCAAAAGCCGGATCACCCTCCCCGACGCCGCTATCGACAACCTCGTTGGTGGGGTAAATCGTGAAAAACGTGGCATCTACATCGGCTTCTACGAGGAAAAAGATTTACCGGAAGAAGTGCGCAATGCCAAGCAAAACAAACGCTAAATGGATCAAATGACGCCATCAAACGGAGTTCGCTGGGGCATCCTCTCACTGTGTGCCCTGACCGTGATCGTCGTCTACACGATTCCCACCCTGATGCTGCCCGTCTTATTTCCAGAAATAGCTGCCGACCTCAATCTTGATGTTGTTCAATTAGGCATCGCTTGGGGCTCTCTTTCGCTATCCAGTATTGTTGTGGGGCTTTTTGGCGGAGCGATTGCCGACCGGCTCGGCTCACGAAAGATGATTACGGTCGTTTGTTTGCTAACGGGGCTATTGGGTGGGCTACGGGGATTCGCCCCAAACTTTGTTTTTCTCGTTGGATCATTAATCATTTACGGCTTAGTTGCCCCAAGCTTTCCACCCATTCTCCACAAAACGGGCGCACACCTTTTCCCAAACCAGCGCGGCATTTCCACGGGCGTTATTTCGCTGGGTTTTGCTTTTGCCTTATTTCTGGGTTCTCGCTACACCGCCACACTCCTCTCTCCCCTTGTTGGCGGCTGGCGCAATGTCTTGTTTATGTTTGGCGGTTTAGGCGTCTTATTTTCCGCCATATGGTTTCTAGCCATTCCCAAACAGTTCTTACCACCCCCAACGAATAGCGACAAACCTTTTTTTAATTCGATATTTTCAACGGTGCAACAGGTGCTCAAAGTCCGTGAGATGTGGATTATTGGCATTGGTTCAACCTTGTTTTGGGCCTGTTTTCGTGGGTTTACTGGCTACACGCCGCTCTATTTACGCGGGCTTGGCCTAAGTGCCGTTGAAGCAGATAATGCTCTATCAGGATTTTTCCTGGCTAGTTTAATATTAGCGCTACCGCTTTCTTTTTTGGCGGAGCGGCTAGGTTATAGACGGCCGTTTCTCGTTTTAGCCATGTTGCTCACTGGCGGAGGCGTTCTATTCCTAGGCAGCGGTAATGAAGCATGGATTCCCCTGGCTATCATTGTCGCAGGGCTTATGTTCGATGCCTTTATGGCAATCCATCAAGCTGAAGTTCTTGATTTAAAAGGGGTCGGGGCTTATACGGGGAGCGCCTTAGGTCTCTTGGTCATGTTCCGTGAAATTGGCGGCGTGCTTAGTCCGCCCATTGGTAACTGGATGGCCCAATTCAACCCAAGCATCCCCTATTTCTTTTGGGGGGGCGCAGCTCTATTAGCTGCCATTGTCTTTTTGCTGTTGCCTAGACGTTCATAGGAAAATCGTCACAAGTTTGCAGGGAACCTGAGTTTCAGAACCTGTTTTATTTCAAGATATTTTTGAAATTTACATCATAGATCTTTCTGCGTTCAAATAGGAGAATCCCTTATGAAATCAATCCATTTAGTTGGTAGTGTTCCATTAAACGACAGTGGCGAGGTGTTTGAAACGCTTTGCCACGCAATTGGCCCCTACCTTCATCGCATCCCAGATGGGGAAACTGGTGTAAGAAGCGGTTGGATTGGGTTTCAACACACAATGCTTGAGAGTCATCCGGCTGTTATGTTGGACCCAAACGGCCGTAAAGTGCCCATTCGTGATCTCAAAGGTGGTGTAAGCCGAGAAAACCATCTCTTTGTGATAAACCCAGCGATTGATGAAAGTGAAATAAACTTCTTACCGCTTGGGTATGCCCAAGCCGCCCTCGACTCATTTGCCATTTTTCAACAAAAGGAGGCTGCGGGCGTCATTCCCCCAAATATGCGCTTCCAAGTTTGCTTACCCACCCCATTTGCAACAGGCTTACTTTACTTTCATCCCCACGCCCAAATCCAATACATTCACCTCATGAAGCAAGCTCTCCTCACTGAAATGTTGGAAATTTGCGCCACCATTCCCCACCACAAGCTAGCAATTCAATGGGACTGTTGCCAAGAAATTTTGCTCATCGAAGATTACTTTCCAGAGGATTGGTCTTATGATGTGGCGAATCTTTTACCAACTTTAGGGGAGTTAGGAGATGCCGTACCGGACGGCGTCGAGCTGGGGTTCCACTTGTGCTATGGAAGCCCGGTCGATGAGCCATTGGTCGTGCAGGAAGATATGCAGGTCGTGGTTGATTTTGCCAATCAAATTAGTGCCAGCGTTAAGCGCTCGGTGCAGTTTATGCACCTGCCTGTTTCTGATCCACTGGCAGATGATCGATTTTTTGCGCCTTTGGGCCAACTTAAATTGCCAGCTGATACAGAATTATATGTTGGCCTAGTGAATCCGCGTGATCCTGAAGGGGACGAACGTCGGATTCAGCTGGCTCAAAAATATTATCCTAACTTTGGAATTGCAACGGAATGTGGCTGGGGGCGCAAAGAGCTCGCTCAGATGATACCGCTATTAACTGAGCATCAAAACGCAATTGAGGCGATGTCCTAAATTAGCTCTATCGTGGCTTCTCGACGGATTGCCGCCAGCCGCGTAAATCGTAGCTTCGTTCTCCTTTTTTATATCGCGCGCGCATTTCATTCTCTTTAGCTGCGCGCGCTTCTGCTTTTTCGAGCAGTTCATCAAGACGAGACGGCCGTACTGCAATCGCCCCATCCGCATCCATAATTACAATATCGCCCGGATAGACAATGGTGCCACCCATCGCAACAGGGATATTTAAACGGCCGTTTTCTGTCTTCGTTGCCCCCCTAACTCGCACAAACTGCGTCCAAATCGGGACGCCCATTTCCACCAGCTCCTCAAAATCACGCACCGCCCCATTGAGCATGACACCAGCCGCTCCGGCGACTGCCATCTGCGTCACTAGCATATCGCCAATCAAAGCAGACGCTTGCGATTCTGGCTGAGCTAGCACCACAATCTCACCTGGCTGAATATGCTCAATACAGGCGTGAACCATCACATTATCCCCCTGCCCACACAGCACCGTCCGCGCCTTACCCGCTACACGACTCTTTGGCACCACCTGAATCAATGGTAAATCGATCAGCCCTTCTCGACCCGAGGCTTCGTACACCGTGGCGGTACCTAATTCAGCTAGGCGCTTAATTTTTTCTATCTCGTTCATTTTTGTGCCTTTTAATTACAACCCTTTAACCACCCACGGCACCAAGCGCTGATGGGCTTCGGCAAACTTCACCACTTGCTTGCCAGAAATGCGGCGGGCGTGATTGCCCCGACGGGAAGCCAATTCGGTGTAATAGTCGATCAAATACCCCTGCGCTGACATGACGTTCATCGCTTTGACTTTCTTATCCATCACTGGCGTGATATCAATAAAGGTGTTGGGAACAAACTCAGACAGCTCTGGCTGATGGGGTTCAAATGAGTACCAGTCAGATGGTGTAATGCGCTTGAAGGCGCTGGCCACGCCAGCCCCTGAAGCAAGCAGTCGCGCCTGTTTCACAGCCTCGTAAGCCACAGGGTGATCGGGATTGAAGGGATCAACGGCCGTATGTGTCAAAATCACGTCCGGCTGCTCCTCCAAAATAATCCGCACTAGTTCATCCAGCGCCGCCT